>NZ_JBFUEA010000014.1:0-181609 GCF_056404435.1 Mucilaginibacter sp. P2_D11 | reverse complement strand
TGATAGTCACTATCGCCGCGCGGGTAGCCCCGGTGTTGTTAGCGTTCGCGGTTAATTTAAGCGTAACATTTCCCGGGCCTCCCGATGATTGATTTATCGTTAACCATGGCAGTGAGGTGTTGGCTGTCGCCGTCCACTTAACATTGCTGGCGATAGAAACATCGGAATTACTTCCTTCCGGTTCAAAAACAACTTGTGAGGAAGAAACCGTGAATTGAATCTCAATCTCTTTCTTCTTACAGGCAAAAGCAAGCAATGTGAAAAAGAGTTGTAAGCCTAAAAATATACCAAGACCCTTTCTCATATTTATTAATTTGTTCATTTTTGTTAGTTTGATTTATTTTTTCACGATCAATACCGATCATGTACGTCAAGGCAAATTTGGTATTTAGCTCACGGGAAGGCGGCACTGTGTGATCTGTTCACAGTAACGCTATTCCAGAAAACATTAATTTTACTTATATCCTTCCTTAAGGGCATTATACATGCGCTGGTCTATTATCACATTATTAGCCCTGTCTAACATATTTCCTACCTCCCACCAGAATGGCAGCATACCATTCGCTTTAGCCGTTTTGGTCGTAAAAGTTGCCCAGTAGTCCACAGACCTGTTGTTCATCAACGTATCCTTAGGCATAGGCTTGTTAGGGTCAGTCCTCCTCGGGGCTGCATATTCACCCAGCACCACAGGGATACCTTTATCAACAAAATTCACTTTCATCTTTTGGTATTCAGCTGTGATCGCAGCCTCATCTCCATTTCCAGGGGTGTTGTTGCGGTCTGGCTCAATAGTAGAAACATTCCCAGCCCCCCAGTAGTAAACCATTTTGCCCCAGCTTACATCTCCATCCGTTAGTAACGTAAATCCAGCAGGGTTGTAGTCGTGCACCTCGAGCATCAATTTGTTAGGTACCGGGTCGTGAGGCATAGTAGTCATCAAAGTAGCAGTTATAGAAATATTAGTGTGAGGCCCCTGCACAACCAGCACCCGGTAGGCGTTTCTGCCCCCGGTAGAGCGAACGGCATTGATGAATGTTTCGTGATAACCATTGAGTATGGCCATCTGCGCGACATTATCAGCCTTAGGTTCATTCGCGCTGGCAAATAGAACGTGCTCATCAAAATCACGCAGGGTTGTAGCTATCTGTTCCCATAGTGCTTTTTGCTTCGCATTAACAGAATCTTTCTTAGCATCGGTAATATTATTTTCCAGCCAGCCGTTGTCCCAGTGAATATTCACTATCACATACATATCATTATTCACGCACCACCCAACTACTTCTTTAACCCGCGCAAGCCATGCCGGGTCAATTGTTGCCTTTTTCCGGTCGCTTAGATGATTCCAATTCCATGAACAAGGAAGTCGTATCGCACTGAAACCTTTTGATTTCAAAAATTTTATATATGATTCGGTAATTTTATTACCATTCTGCCAATCAGCTTCGCCTGGGGGCTCCATGGTATTGCCAATATTTGTTCCCATTCCCGTTCCCATTTTTGCAGCCAGTTGCACGGCAGTACTGGTCACTCCAGTCATGTCTGGCGCTATAGGCGAGGTGTTATAACCTGGGTATATGGTAGGGGCCTGGGTAACCGTCACCCTTCTGGCCTGCCCGTTGGAAGCGCTCAGGTATAAAACAGCGGAGCGGGTTGCCCCTGTAGCATTGTCTGACAAGGTTGTTACTTGAATAACAGTGCTGCCGCTGTTACCTGATGTTGCGCTTAATTGCAACCACGAATAAGCGGGATTGCTGATGGTCCAATCGCTACTACAGGTAAAAGATAAATCTTCTGTTCCGCCTTCGGGCGTAAATGCTATAGCAGACTGGGTAACCGTTAGTTCCGGGGTAGGAGTTTTAGCCTTTTTGCATGCTATTAGTGCAATAATCGCAGTAAGAAATACTACGGATCTAAAAACATATATTTTGTTCATTTTCCTCTATAATTGAAATTTTTATAAATAATCGCCGCACTAAAAACATCTTATAATATTTTTTATAAACTGCCGGTATCACGAACAAATTCTTATTCGTGACACCGGCAGTTTTTTTAGTGTAATTGTCCAGGATAATTTGAGGATTGTTGAATCACGTTTATTTGCCTCTGGCTAACATTAATTTTACTTATATCCTGCAATAATGGCATTTACCATCCGCTGGTCCGTTACCACATTATTGGCTCTGTCAAAACCATTACTTACCTCCCACCAGAATGGTAAAATACCATTCGCTCTCATAGTTTTGGTCGAATAAATTAGCCAGTAATCCACAAACCTATTGTGCGCCGCCATATCCAAGGAAGTACCACTTTGCATTCGGGAGTCCGTCTAAAAGTTTCATATTCACCCAGTATCACAGGGATACCTTTATCAACAAACTTCTGTTTAATCTTTTTGGAATTCAGAATCGATCACATCATCTTCTCCAAAAGCGGCGTTGCAGTCTGGCTCAATAGTAATGCGTCTGGCCTGCATATAAAAAATTCAATGATTTATTTTTAACCAACTTAAATGATTGAAGAAGTAATTTGATTTTACTCCTTCAATCTAAACCTTAATTGAATTGTCACATGATTGGTTCGATTCAGTCGCCAGGCTTACTGCTTTCCGGTAATAATAATATTATCAAACATTATAGCATTAGAAGTTTCAGTATTAGGATTCAATCTGAGGCTTATTGTTTTATAATTTCCTGAAGGCAAAGCAACCGATTTTGCATCTTTATTCCACCCTGCACCACTGGCAACTGTAGGTAGAGTTACCCAAGAAGCACCGCCATCAATACTTGCTTCAATTTTTGGTTTTACAGCATCTCCTCCTTCTTCAACAGCAAATTCATAAGACAGGTTTAAATTTGTAAAACCAGCCACATTGATATTAGGTATGGTAACAGGAGCACCTTTGAATTCTATTTTCAATACAAATCCGTCACCCCACCCTTGACGCAAATTTATATTGGCATCGCCAGCGGTTTTTAAATTTACTCCGCCATTCCATGTTCCTGCCTTTGTAGTTGGTGCAAATGTATACGTATAGCGATCACTAACGGCGGCAACATTTGATTCAAAATTTTCGGAATACACAGTTTGCTGTGCTTTGGCAAACATCCCTGTTGTTAGAGCCAAAAATAATAGAGCGATTTTTTTCATTTTACTTGAGTTTTAAATATTAATAATTGTTGATTAAAAGTTGTTGATTATTTGTTTGAAAAAATTGGTATAAATAGTTTTAGGTATATTCCTTTTAGTGCTTATTGATGCATTATTTTCATACTTCTCCATTCGGTTCACAGTACCGTTACCCTGGGAAAGCCTTAGTTCAATATTATTTTTATAAATAATCGCCGCACTAAAAACATCTTATAATATTTTTTATAACCTGCCGATATCACGAACGAACTCTTATTCGTGACACCTGCAGTTTTTTAGTGTAATTGTCCTGGATTATTTGAGGATTGTTGAATCCGTTTATTTGCCCCCACAAACCTTACTTTTACTTATATCCGGCAATAAGGGCATCAAACATAGGCTGGTCCTTTACCACATTATTACTTCTGTCTAAGAGAAACCCTACCTCCCACCAGAATGGCATAAGACCATTCGCTTTAGCCGTTTTGGTCGCAAAAGTTGTCCAGTAATCCACAGATTTGTTGTGCATAGCCATATCCTTAGGAAGATAATTGGCGTTGGTGACGTCGGCAGTCCTCCTCCAGGCTGCATATTCACCCAGTATCACAGGGATACCTTTGTCAATAAAATTCTGTTTCACCGCCTGGAATTCAGTAGTGATCGCATTCTCTTCTCCATAGGTGGCGTTGCGGTCCGGCTCAATAGTAGAATGATTCCCAGCGCCCCAATAGTAAAGCATTTTGCCCCAGCTTGCATCTCCATCCGCCAGAATGGTAAATGCATAGGGCGTGTAGTCATGCACCTCGAGCATCAACTTGTTAGGTACCGGGTCGTGAGGAAGTGTAGTCATCAAAGTAGTAGTTAAAGTAGGATCAGTGTGAGGCCCCTGCACCACCAGCACCCGGTAACTGTTCTTGCCTCCGGTAGAGCGAACTGCCTTGATGAATGTTTCGTGGTAACCATTAAGTATGGCCATCTGCGCGGCATTATCAGCCGGAGGTTCATTCAAGCCGGCAAAAATAAGGTGCTCATCAAAATCACGCATGGTTGTAGCAATCTGCTCCCAAAGTGCCTTTTGCATCGCATTAACAGAATCTTGCTTAATTGCATTGGCATTGGCACTATCGTGAGAATTCAGTATCACATACATATCATTAGCCACACACCATCCAACCACTTCTTTCACCCGCGCAAGCCATGCAGGGTCAATTGTTGCCTTTTTTCGATCGCTTAAATGAGTCCAAGCCCAGTTACAGGGAAGCCGTACAAAATTGAAACCTAATTGTTTTACATATTTCACATACGATAGGGTCAATTTACTATTCTGCCAATCACCTTCGTTTGGGGATTCCATGGTATTGCCAAAATTTATTCCCATTTGAAATTTTGCAGCCAGTTGCACGGCAGTACTCGTCACTCCAGTCATGTCTGGCGCTATTGGCGAGGTGTTATAACTTGGGTATATGGTGGGGGCTTGGGTAACCGTCACCCTTCTGGCCTGCCCATTTGATGAACTTATGTTTAAAATGGCCGACTGGCTTGCCCCGGTTCCATTTGGCGACGTCACCGTCACATGAATAACGGTACTCCCGCTCTTGCCGGCAGTTGCGCTTAATTGCAGCCATGAAAAAGCGGGGTTGCTTACGCTCCAGTCGGCATTACTGGTAACGTTTATGTCTTGGCTTCCTCCTTCGGGCGCAAAAGAAATCGTCGACACGCTAACCGTGAGGGCCGGTGCCGGAGTTTTCGCCTTTGTGCAGGCGAAAAGCGCAATGATCGCAGTAAATAATACTACGGATTTAAAAAAATAGTTTTTTTTCATTTTGTTCTATCATTTGATTAGAAATTGTATACAAATCCCCCGCACTAAAAAATATCAGCATTGATATCTTTTTGTCGCCCGCTATGATAGAGGCTCAATTGTACGTTGATCTTTTTACTGTTAATTCGTTCTTCTAAATTCTTCTCCGTTATGGCGCGAATCCAAAATGGTAAAATAGAGGTTGTCATATCGGAATCCTCCTAAGCTCTCTTGCCTATTTCCTCGTTTCGCTTTCCTATCCTTTTTAACAAATATTTTTCTAGACAAAAAGCCCCCACAGCGATATGCTGCCGTGGGGGCTTTAGCTTATTTAATTTTTACAATACGGATATTATCGAATGCAGCATAAAAGCCAGTTGTTGTAGTTGCTGCGCCATAATTATGCCTATATAGGTAAGCGCCGGTTTTTCCTGATGAGCCCACCAAATCGGTGATATTAGTTAAGGGAGCTCCCATACCCTCGCCCAATGCATTACTTGCACGAAACGACGACAACGGGATAGTTATAGTAACCCACCCCTTTGTTTTGTACGCTTTTCCGGTTTTCCATGGTTCCCATCTGTATATATAGCCGCCTACATCTGTTTTAATATCCAGTGCACCACCATTCCAGTCTGTCGGTACACTTATTTCCATTTTCAAGGCCCAGTTGTCCGGGGCATCAGTAAGGTTGGCTGCTGGTACCCATTGATTACTTGTTAAATTAATACCACCATTAGAAGAGCCGCCACTCAAAACACCGGTATTCACAAAAATAAACATAGTATGGTTTGTGCCCATTACGCCATTAAAGGCAGTTGTTTCGGTAAACCAGCCGTATCGGTTATTGATGTTAGCATCAATACCACCAATACCGTCCCCCCAGCCAGAAGCATTACCACCATAATCCGCATAAAGAACACCAGAACCATCCATATTTTCTATAACACCGTTTTTTAGATATGTTGGAGTATAAACATTGTAAGGAGTAGTACCAGTGCCGTACGTTGTCGTAATGGATACCGGTCCGCTTTGCGATAGCGCAGGCGCAACAAAACCAACAGACTTTGTATCATTTGATGTTGTAAAAGTAGTAACTGCGGTACCCGCAAAGGTTAGCGATTGAATGTCCTTAAAATAAGTACCATAAATATAAACCGAATCGCCAGGGCTGGGATTTTCGTTGGAAACCCAGGAAGTAACTGGTGTGGCTTTTATTGTATCCCGGGCAATACCAGATCTGGTAGTAACTGTTACGAGCTTGTTGGATGTCGTTGCCGGCATCAAAAAGCCAAGGGAATCCCCATGAAGGCTCGAGTTAAATTTGGGGATATCGGTGCCCCCATATACCAGGTGTTGAACCAATACTAAATTTGCACCAAAAAGATAAACCGAATCGCCCGGGTTGGCAAATACATTGGAGATGGCCCAAATAACAGGCGCAGGCGGACCTAATTTAAAAGAAAATTTTGTGGTACCTGCTGACGTGGTATACTCTATAGTATAGAGTTTAGTAGAATCAACTTTTGAATACACAATGTCAGGTATTTGCACCACTGCGCTGGTGGGTGCAAACAAAGTAGGGTTAAAGCTGGCAGGAACTCCATTAAATGTGATTTGAGTTGCCTTTTGCAAATTCTGCCCGATTATAACCACATATCGTCCTGTTCGTCCAGACCAACTGGTATCAGTTGCGGGATTACCGGTACTCATAAGCGTATCTTTAGGAGATACATTATACATCCTTATGCTTGTAATGGAAGGCGGGGCGCTGTTTGTTGTTGCTTCTTTTTTACAAGCGGGCAGTAAGGCCACTATTACTAATAGCAGTGGCAAAAAAAACAGGCGGGTATTTAAAATCTTTTTCATAATAATATATTTTAACTATGTTAAATTAATAATATGGTACAGGTGGTTGAGCCAATTTAGGATCAGCTGTCATCTCCGATGCCGGAATTGGCAATGTAAACGAACTGATGGTTGCCGGCAACGCAGGTGCTACTGAGTTTGTATCCACTTTGGCTGTCCGCGTTGGATAGTCGTATGAAAACTTCGCCCGTTTTTGGTTGTTAAGGTTATTAACGGCTGCCTGCGGGTTGTAATAAGAATACCGCACCAGGTCTATCCAGTATTGCCCTTCAAAAGCAAGTTCAACTCTCCGCTCTTTCAATATGGTATTAAAGGTTAGCGACACAACAGGGTCTGCACCCGCTCTTGTTCTAACCAAATTAAAGTACCTCAGCGCATCGCCATTTGAGGTTGAGGCATCATTTCCCAAAATAGCTTCGGCATAGATCAGGTACACATCAGCCAGCCTTAAAATAGCATTGTGTTCCGGAGATGACCAGATTTCCATAGTAGGCGCGTTATTATCTTTCTCATTGCCAACAATGTGCTTTTTCATAGCCACACCGTCTGCTGTATACCCGCCGCCCGCTGCATTCAGCTCAGGATAATGTACACCGGTGAGAAACATACTCGCTTTGAGCCTGATCGAATCCTTATCAGAATAAAGCTGATATAGCTCGTAATTGGGTGATAAAGCTACCCATGCGCCATTCTTTTGAGGGTTGATCTCATTGCTCGGCGAAAAGGTTACAAATGTATTGCCATTACCGTAACCGACGCCGGCCGCCCACTGAAGCGCGAATAATGATTCGGGGCTATCATTAAATTGCGTTTTGAAAAGATTATAATAACCCATATGGTTCGGGTCATCCTGTCCAAGCAACTGTAAATTACTGTTTTTACACACGTTGCCCGCATATAATTTAGCGCTATCCAACAATGCCTGGTCGCGCATACCACCACTTTTGTCGACACCAGACATGGTTAAGTAAACTTTGGCCAGCATTCCCTGTGCCGACCAGGTGGTAACACGCCCGGTTTGATCGGTTTTTGGAAGATTTTGCGCTGCATATGTAAGATCGGCGGCAATAAATTTATACACGTCAGAAACAAGATTACGGTTAAGTAAAGGGTCTGTTAACAGTTTGGCGTTGTCTTCAATAATGGGTACCGCGCCCCAGTAAACAGCCAAATGATAATAGGCAACTGCGCGGATAAACCTGACTTCGGCTATGGCAGCATTCTTATCAGCTGTTGAGACATCGGGGCCGGCGTTTTTTATAGCACTGATAACGGTATTACATTGAGCTACAACGTTGTACAAACCAGTCCATGCGCTTGATATAATAGGGTTTTGGGCAGTAATAGTACGGGTATAAAGCTGAACGATATCACCATTCCACGGGAAGGTAGCGTTGCCGCTTAATATATCGCCCAATTGTAGGGCACTATTATTAAATTGCCACCAGTGCGCACCGCCATACAGGCTTGCCGTAGCCAGCCGCACGTCGGCGGTGCTTTGGTAAAAATTATTAGAGCTGATCTGTGAGTTGGACGGGCGATCTAAAAAGCTCTTTTTGCACGCGGTAAATGCTACCGCCAATAGCGCGAAAACGAATATTTTGTTAATTGGTTTCATAATATCTATTTTGTTGGTGATTGCCTTATTTGCTAAAAGTTATGTTAGCGCCAAGCGTAAATACCCTTGGCTGCGGATAATAACCGTAATCCCAACCCGCCTGAAGCGGATTCCATGACCCGATCTCAGGATCCATTCCGGAATATTTTGTTATGAGAAAAGCATTGGTTACTGTAGCGTATATCCGGAAGTTGCTCACGTGTATTTTTGACAAAAGGTTTTCGGGCAGCCGGTAACCCAGCGTGATGTTTTTACACCGCAGGAACGAACCGTCTTCGATAAACAGGCTGTTAGAACGATTATTATCGTTGGTATTGTCGTTTCTTAAGCCCACAACGGTTGTGCCGGGGTTGGTAACATGCACGTTATCAATGTCTGACGCGGAACCGGCCGGGTCGATCAGTTCTACCCTCGCGTAATTCAACACCTTTTTAAAATAGGCTGTATTATTTTGCGAATTGGTTTGTCTTATTGATTGTTCATTAAATACTTTGTTGCCATAACTGCCACTCAGGAAGAAGTTCAGGTCAAAGTTTTTGTAGGTGAACGAGTTGTTGATCCCGAACTGGAACTTAGGAATAGGAGAGCCTAAAAAGGTCTGGTCTTTGGTGTCGATAATGCCATCGCCGTTCAAGTCTTTGAACATACGGTCGCCGTACCAGATACCACCACCTGAAGGCGAGATCGGATAAGTTTTACCGGCCTGGTCAGCAGGCAAGGCATGCGTTTTAAAATCGTTAGCGGTTGCGAAAATACCGTCAAATACATAGCCATAAAAATCGCCTATAGATCTGCCTACTACGGTTTTTTCAACCACTTGGTTTATGGTGTAGGATGTTTGGGTTAAGCTGGCATCAGCACCACCCGGGCCCAGATCCAGCACGGTATTAACATTTCGCGATACAGTAAGATCGCTTTTCCAGGTAAAATTTTTCGTACTAACGTTGGTACCGCTAACCCTGAAGTCAAAGCCTCTGTTACGTACCTTACCAATATTGATAAATGGTGCCTGCATAGATCCCGGAGAGTATCCGGACGTAGTGCCGCTATATAAAGGCAGCGGAACTTTTAACAATAGTCCGCTTGTTTCACGGTCATAAACATCCAGTGAAAAACTTAACCGCCCGTTAAAAAATGCACCGTCAAGCCCGGCATTGTAATAGTCTGTTTTTTCCCATGTTACATCTTTATTCAACAAATTGCTTTGCCACTGCGCTATACCCGATAAACCATTAGCTACTGTTTGCAACTGGGTTACAAAGGTATTGCCCGGTATCCCCTGGTTATTGGTAACCCCGTAACCAATCCTTAATTTCAATTCAGTTACAGCTTTAACATTTTTCAGGAATGCCTCGTTATTGATCTTCCAGGCGAATGCGCCTGAGTAAGTGTTTACCCAGCGATTGGTACGGAAGAAATTTGATGAACCATCTGCCCGTATATTGCCAGTAAGCAGGTATTTATCATCCCATGATACATTGATACGGCCGAAATAAGATTCCTGCGCACCGCCTGAACCGTAGTCGCCGCCATTTCTAGCGGTAGTAGCATCACCCGAATTAATGGCCTGTACGTTATTGGAAGGGAAATTTGACCGCGAGGCGTATACATTTTGAAAAGACCCAACCTGCGATTCATGCCCCGCCAATACATTGACATAATACTTGCCGAACTTGTGATTATACGTTAAAAAATTGCGGATTACCGTATAAAAATTTTGACCCATTGATGTTGAGGCATTATTAGTATTGTTAACGGTTTTGCCGAAGGTATAAGTGGGGTAAAAATTATCTTCGGTGTTAAAATCGAAATTACCCGACACTTCGTTCCTTAAGGACAGATCTCTGGTAAATTGTATTTCGGCGTATAGGTTGCCGAATACCTGGTTTCTTTTTCTAAGGTTTTTTATGATCTCGGCCATAGCCACAGGGTTAGGAGTAGAGGACACCCAACCATTTGTGTTAGTAATACCCCCCCATGAGCCATCAAGGTTTTTCACCGGGATATCGGGTGTAAGGTATAGCGCCGAACCAATAACGCCCGAAGCTGTTGAATTTTGATTTTCGTTAAGGTGGACCAACTGAAGGCTGGTTCCAACCTTAAGCCAGTTAGTAGTTTTGTTATCCAGATTTAACCGCACCGAGGTTCTTGCAAAAGAAGATCCAATGGCTATACCTTCCTGGTCAAAATAAGAGGCCGACAGTAAATACTGCGTTCTATCATCGCCGCCGCTTACGGTAAGGTTATGGTTGTTCATCGGCGCTCTGCGGAATAATTCCGCCTGCCAATCGGTACCGGTACCTAAGTACTCTGGATTGACAAATTCTGGCCTTACATCAAAGCCCCATACTTGCCCTCTTGCATTAATGAAACCCGCATGTTCCTTCAGGTTCATTGTGGGAAGCCTTTTCGCTATCGCCTGATATCCTGAATAGAAATCATAGGTTATTTGCGGTGCCCCCTTCTTTCCTCTTTTTGTGGTAATAACAATTACGCCATTGGTTGCCTGCGAACCGTATATGGCCGTTGCCGATGCATCTTTCAATACGTCTATTGATGCTATTTCGTTGGGGTTGATGGAGCTTAACGGATTGCCGCCTTTACCAGGGTCACCTACCGGCGGGATAATAATACCATCAATCACGTACAAAGGCGAGTTGGTGCCGCTTATTGACGACACACCACGTATCTGGATAGACACACCACCACCGGGTTGGCCCGATACTTGCTGGACCACAACGCCGGCAACCTTGCCCTGCAAAGCCTGGTCAAAAGTAGTGGGTTGGGTTTTACGGAGCTCGTCGCCTGATACTGAACTTATCGAACCGGTTACATCTTTTCTTTTTGTGCGGGCGTAACCTGTTACAACCACTTCATTTAAATTACTGGAGGTAGGTCTTAGCTTAACATTTATCGCACTTGCAAGTTTAACACTAACTTCCTGGGTTGAATACCCTAAAAAGCTAAAAACGAGGATATTTCCTGGCGATGCCGCTATTGAATACTTACCGTCTACACCGGTTACAGATCCGATGGTTGTTCCTTTGATCCTAACGTTTACGCCCGCCATAGGCTCGTCGTTGTCAGAACTGATGACTTTGCCGGTGATACTTAAGGTTTGTGCATGGGCCGAAATAAAAAGGAACACGCCCATAATAATTAATGAAATTCGGTATTTCACTCTCTTTTGTAAATTTATATCCATCTTATAAAAGGATTTTAAGGTTTTTTAATTGGTTCATTGTTGGTTGGTTTAACTTGGATCTTATTCTCTATTCATAATTTATTATCAGTTTATTATATGGTTATTAAATCAACAGGCCCACGAAAGCTGCGCCTGATAGTTTTTTAATTTCTATCTCAGCAATCAATCGCCAAAGCACGCAGACAAAAAACCTATACCTTGGGTATACAGCATTTTATCATAGTGAATTTTATTTATATGGTTTATTGTTTATAATTTGATGAATATGCGAAGTGACAGCGAACAGTTTGTTAACTGTATAAAGCATATATCATCGGGAGGTAAAGCTACATGGGGGGGCAAAAAAGGACCGGCAAATTTGTACATGATTACACTAAAAATGTTCAGCCAATGTTAACTATCTAAAAATGAGATAGTTAATTATTACCATTTTATTTTACAGCTATTTTCATGAAATTTCAGTTGAAACAACAACAACGCACACGTTACCTAACAGCTACTGGGGTAACTGCATTTGGGAGTAGAGGTGGAAATATAAATAGGAATAAATTTTGATTTACTATTTATTTTCAGATTTGTTAAAAATTTTGTTTTGGCGAAGGTCAATAACGTAGTTAGACGGAAGGATATTATATTCGTCCTTAAACACTTTTGTAAAATATTTGGGATCATTAAAGCCAACTTCGTAGGATATCTGGCTTATGTTCTTCTGACTATTCTCCAGCAAATAAACTGCTTTTTTTAGTCTTATCGAACGGATGAATTCAACAGGTGATTTACCTGTAATCGTTAACAGCTTTTTATAAAGTGTTCCCCTGCTCATGTTCACATGGCGACTTAATTCTACAACAGAAAGTTTTTCATTTGAAATGTTCTGCTCAATATATTCAACTACGTCTCTGAAAAGCTTTTCATCTTCAGACTCTATAGCTTCTTCCTGTAAAGCAACATTCATCTGTTTTTGATACGTTTGCTTAAATGTGTCCTGCAGGGTCAATAGATTTCTGATTCTGGAAAGCAGTATCTCGAAGTTGAAAGGTTTGGTCATATAATCGTTAGCACCAATTTCCAATCCTTTTAATTGCTCCTCCTCACCAGTTAAAGCAGTTAGCATAATAATCGGAATATGCGAAGTCCGTTTATCACTTTTCATTTTTTTACAGAGGTCAATGCCATTCATTTCGGGCATACTGATGTCACTTACCATAATGTCCGGGTGCTGAGACAAAGCTTTTTGCCATCCTTCCTTACCGTTTGTAGCCTCGATAATGAAAAATATACCTTTAAGGTTATCTTTCAAATAAAAACGAAAGTCTTCATTATCCTCTACTAACAATACTACTGGCTTTTTATCGGGATATTGCGGTTTCGTCAAAACCTTTTCCTCTTCGGTTTGCCTGACGGCTATCCATCCATTTTCAATTTCATCAGGAAGGTTCATGGATGTCAATAAACTATCATTTACTGGCAAGGGTAGTCTAATGATGAAACAACTTCCATAACCAGGCTCGCTCTCAACAATTATTTCGCCTCCGTGCATCTTTACAAACTCATGCGTAATTGCCAGGCCGATGCCGCTGCCCTGGTTGATCATCGACTCCGGAATATCGTGTTGAAAAAAACGCTCGAAAATTTTACCCTGTTTTTCATGCGGAATACCAATACCTGTATCGATCACCCTAATTTCAAGCGGGGCATCGCCGGCTTCGCTATCTACATTAAGCAACAGGCTTACCTGGCCGCCAGGCTGTGTAAATTTAAAGGCATTTGAAAGCACGTTAAACAATATCCTTTCTATCTTATCATGGTCAAAATTGGTAAACAGCGAATCGACCGTGGTATCAAAAATAAAATTGATCTTTTTTTGTTCAGCGATATCAGTAAATGAAAGGTATATCTCGTTGATGAACTTCACAATATCCCCAGGCTTGCTATGGAGTTTCAACTCCTGAACTTCCATCTTTCTAAAATCAAGCAGCTGGTTTACCATGTTCAACAATCGCCGGGCGTTTTTCCCTATCATGCCCAGCTGTTGCTTCTGTTCCTGGTCAGCGCGGGTAAGCATTTTTTCGACCGGTGCCATGATCAGCGAGATCGGTGTTCTGAACTCGTGGCTCACATTGGTCAAAAATTTAGTTTTCAGTTGATCAAGATCTTGCATTCGCTTAATTTCCTGCCGCTCCTGTTCAATTATCAATTTTGCTTCCTGTTTTTCTTTCTCTGCTATAAATTGTCTTCTTATTTTCTGTATTCCGCGCCGGCGTATAAAAAAGAGGGTCCCGGTTATCAGCGACAGGTAAATAACATAAGCTAAAGTAGTTTTCCAGAAGGGGGGCAATACCTTAATTTTTAAAGAAATACTATGCGGACTCCAAACACCTTCAGAATTGGACACACGTACCTTAAAAGTATAATCTCCCCCATCCAGATTGGTATAGCCGGCTTTTCGCGTTTTATTATCTACATTTACCCATGCCTTATTAAAGCCCTCCAGCATATACTGATATTTTATTTTACCCGGATTGATATAATCGAGGGCGGCAAATTCTATCGAAAAGATATTTTCGTCGTGATTAAGGACTATTGAATGTACTACTGATATACTTTTTGGAAGGATAATATGGCCGTTAACCGCCTCATTTGCTGATATACTCTTATTGAACAACTGAAAGTCGGCAAAAATTAACCGAGGCCTGGCGGTATCGGGTTCAATGCTTGCGGGGTCGAACAGATTAAAACCATCTGGGCCCCCAAATATCAATTCACCGGCGCGTGTTTTTAAAGCTGCATTTATGTTGAACTCCCGGCCCTGCAAACCATCTGTATCGTCAAAACTGTCGAAGTGAAAATTGAAAGAATCAGCTGTTGGAGTTAACCTGAGGCGGGCTAACCCGTTCGAAGTGCTTAACCACATTACCCCTTTGTTATCCTCTAACGTATTGGTCACTGAATTAGCCGGGAGCCCGTTTTTTTTTGTCAGCGAGATAACTGTGTTTGTTTTGCGATTCAACACACACAATCCGCCCCCAGCCACTATCCATATCAAACCACGGCTATCCTCATTGATACTGCTTATTTCATTGTCAATTAAACCATCTTTTGCGGTATAGTGGCTTGCCCGCCGACCGTCCTTCCATATAACATCTACGACCCATCCTCCCCCTATCCAGATATTGCCATGTTTATCCTCGAAGATTGAGAATATGATGGTAGAGCTGATATCAGCCTGCGTTAATGGATGGTAAAATATTTTTTTTGTGCGGTCGAAAATTTCGAGCCCCCCAAAAAGCGTTCCTATCCACAAACGGTGAGACGAGTCTTCCAATATGCTAAATACCCGGTTATCGGCAATACTGGTGGCCACTTTATCGTCGTGTTTATAATGGCTAAACGTTTTCCCGTCAAAACAATCTAAACCGCCAAAATAGGTACCTATCCATAATTTTTGGTCATGATCTATACAAAGGCTAATAATTACATCGCTCGATAAGCTGTTGACGTCGTTAGGATTGTTTTTGTATTGGGTGTATACGCCCGTTTTGCGATTAAAATAAATGAGGCCGCCGCCATTGGTGCCGATCCATAAATTCCCCAGCTTATCTTCTACAAATTTATTGATATCGTTAAACTTTAAACTAGCCGGATCAGAATCTAAATGCTTGAAAAGCGGGAACTTGATAATATTTTTATGATAATAACTTATTCCCTTTTTATTAGTACCGGCCCATATAATACCTAAGTTATCCTTATAGAGTGTTGCTGTGTTTTGCCTTAATGAGGTAGGGTCATCTCCCTTATTTAGCAGATAAGTAATTGTCCCATTCTTTTTATCCAACACATTTATCCCCCCATGGTCAGTCGCGATCCATATTAAGCCATCATTAGCCTGAACAATGTTGGTAATAAGGTTCGTTTTTAACTTTATCCCGGGTGATTCTTTATCAATATGCCTAAAAGTCCCTGTTGAAGGCCGGTAATAAGATAGGCCCAAATCATTGTACGGCAAGTAAAACCATAAATCACCATCGCGGTCGACGAGGAGTGCATAACGATCTTTCTTATTATTAGTTACCTTCTTAAATATGCTGGTGCGGTAGCTGATCCTGTTAAGTTTAACATCAAGCATCTCCACCATTCCGTCAGTGTAAACTATCCAAATATTGCCTTTAATGTCAGACGTGATATCTGCAATGGAGCCCGGGTATAACGAGGGAACTCCGTTAACACCCTGAAAATAACGCGTCGTCTTTTTGCTTATAGCGTTATATCTGTAAATCCCCGAATCAGCATATAAAAACCAAAAGTCAGCAGCGCTGCTGCGTTCAATTTTTTGAGGATCTTTAACGGGCAGCTTCAAAGGACGTGACAATAATGACATATCATTATTAAACCGTTCGGTTTCCGGATCATAGAAACAGAAGCCGGTGGTGGTTGATATCCATAATTTTTTATCAGGACCTTCAAAAATGCTTCTTATATAATCGAAATTAATAGAATTCTTATCATTTGCGTCGTGCCTGAATACTTTAAAGTTATAACCGTCATACCTGTTTAGGCCTAAAGAAGTACCAAACCACATAAACCCCTCGGAATCTTTAAAAATACTGGTTACCTGATTGTGCGACAGTCCGTTACTTATATCAAGGTGCGAAAACCGGTATTGATTGCCTTGCGCAAAATTGTTCGTGTAAACAAAAAACAACACTGAAACGACAATATAAAGTTTTAAACGCATTAAAATTTAGTTGAGATCTTCGAAATCGGAAACCTGGCCCTTTAGCAAGCCGGTATGGTACCGTAGCATAAAAGTAAGATAAATTCGCAATTAACGATATAAAATTGCCGATTCCTTATCTAATCACCAGAAGAGATGAAGCCGTTACGTGTCTATATCGGCATTGACGGAGATGCAATCTATGATCATAACGGCAAAAAACGCATACATGCCTATAATCAATACGTGATACAACCGATATTGCAAAATTAAGTATCAACGGTGGCGGTGTCACTACGCGATATTTCAGCGAGCAATATAAAACCGGCTCAACATTTTTAGTCGTTTCTTCACGAACGGTGAGCTCATCGGCTCAAATTTCTTCACCACTTTTCCCGATTGTTTTATGGTAATGCTAAATGGCTGTTTGTACACTTTTGTCAGATGGTATACTGTTAAAAGTTCCGCCAGGTCTTCATGCCAGCTTGCTGTACTGTATAGTGAAACAAAGGGTGTTTTGACCAATTCAGCATAAACCTGTGACGCTTCTGTGTAAAGAAAGCGGCGTCCGCCCGGCCGAAACCGGCTTTTAAAAACTGAGGAATCTTTGACAGGCCATTGAAGTGTATTAATGTTGCTCCATACTCCATTTGAAAACTCGCTGGTAAAATCATTCATATGTGGTTTACCGGCTACTGAGTCTGCTGCAATCAGATGCATTGCGCCATCTACAACGTGTGTTCCTTCGTGAAGCAAAACATAGGTCAATGCTTTTAACAGCCCTGCCTGGATCGAAACTGAAATTGTGGAGTCGCCACCGGAGAAACAGGTGGCCTCTTTTTCATTCACCCATTCGGTTATGTTTTGATGTAGTATACTAGCCCGGAAAGTGATATGGTAAAGATTGACACTTCCATCTGTAGTGATCGTTGAGGTTAGCGCCGTATTGGGCATATTATCTAAAAAGCTGATGCTTTTTAAATGTTGTTTCAAAACCCGCTGATGCAATGGTGGAAGCGCCGAAATTGCAGAAACAACAATGGCTACTTCTTCTTTCGTCAGTTGGTGTTCGGAGGGAGACATGCCTGCGTCCCGGAACATTTTAATAACCTTATCTGGTGTCCTGGAAATACGTTTTAACAAAGGGCGGGAAGGATCGAGATCATATTTTTTCTGCACTTCGGGTAAAGTCATTGAAGGTCCTTCTTTTATATTACGCTGAGCAAAACTATTCAGGGAAATAAAAAAACACAAGATATTCAGGAAGCAGAAATTAAGTACACGTCGTTTTTTCATGACGATAAAGATTAAAATAATTTTAAAACGTTTGATCACAAACACCTCCTGCACCAATGGTTTATTTCACGACTGGTGCAGGAGGCTTTATTATTGTTTAGTTAATAGCGATCCCTTTAATATCCCTAACGACCGGCACCATATTCAAAGCTTCCCTGATCAATTTGATCTTACCGTTTTCGGCTACCACACGGCCCATATAGTGCTGAGCGTAAACTTTGCCATTTGATGCTATAACAGCAGTTGCCTCGTATTCTCCAAAAGCCTGATCAGGTGTATCAATATGGATCTGAATGTTTTTGAATTTGAATCCGGGGAAAGTCTTTGGCAGGTTACCTAAGAAGTTGTACAGTACTTCACGGCCTTCCCAACGGGCCGGTATGCCAAGGCTGGCAAGGTATGGCAGCTCAAATACCGCATCGTCAGCAAATAATTCGATCTGAAAATCAGGGTTACCTACGTTTTCCAGATAGTCCAGTAATAATTCTTTTGCAGTTTTCATGTCTTTATTTTTTTAAATGTGTTATGTTGTTTTAACACGACAAAAATGGCATGTTCATCGGCCGCCTCCATTGACTTATCGTAAGAAATAAGATTGACTTAAATCAATTGTTTACAAACGACTTATGCCGGCCAATGCTATTCCTGCATCACAATCCTTTTTATAATAAAATTCTTCATTATCTTTAATCGTTTACTCACCGAAAAAAACAGATAGTGATCGAGGTATTTAAAACTTATTTACAAGGAAAAGGTAACTATACTGCCGAGGAACTGGAAACAATTGCGGCGGCGGCAGTTATAAAAAAAGTCAGGAAAAGACAGTACCTCAGCCAGGAAGGAGATGTCGTCAAAAATCACTCCTTTGTTACCAAAGGATGCTTACGCACCTATACGGTTGATGAAAAAGGGGTTGAACACATTTTAAATTTTGCTATAGAGAATTGGTGGATCGGCGACCGCGAAAGCATTCAAACGGGGCAGCCGTCGATCTATAATATTGATGCTATAGAAGATTCGGAAGTAGCTCTGATCAATAAAGAAAAATTTGACAGGTTATGTGCCGAGGTACCCGCGTTCAACAATATGATCAACGCCATATTACAAAAAAGCTTCCTCGTTGCTCAAAACAGGATCCATACTTTTATCAGTCTGACCGCTGAAGATAAATATTTAAATTTTCTGGAAAAATTCCCCCATCTCACCATGCGCGTTCCGCAGAGCATGATCGCCTCTTATTTGGGCATTACCGCAGAGACGTTAAGCCGGGTCAGAAAACAGATCGTTAAACGCTGATTTAACTTCCCCAATATTGATAGCACTTGACATTTATCAAGTGCTATTTTATTTTATATCAATTTTTTACAGGTTTCGATCTTTCAATTTTGTTTGCCGGAAAAGGCCGATTGCAATCTTAACGCTGTGGCCGGCCAATCCCGGTTTAAATGAAGTTGAATATGAAAAAGACAAAAACGATAACCCGGATCTCGGTTAAAACGGGAACCGCTGATGGTGACCTGCTTAAAATATTGTTATCCGAAGGGCTTAAACTGAAGAAAATTCCGGTTCAGCCGGGATTAACAGTTTATAGCATGGTTGACGGAGCAATATTGGAATTTTACGGACCAGGAGCCTGCTATCCGGAATATCTGTTTAAAAACACGAATGTGGTTATAGGCTTTAAAGTTGACCACCTGGACGAAATGGTATCATTGATGCAAAATGCGGGAGCTGAACTATTGGGTAACATCGAAACGGTATGTAATGCATTTATTTTTTGTCATTTGCTGTTGGGCAATGAAACTGTAATTGGTTTGTACCAGGATCTGAACCCGGGAAACGAAAGTTGAATTACCTGATCACTGACAGCAATAGCGCCAATTGATATTTATCAATCTAATTTCTTGCCTTACATCATTCGGGAGCTTTCCCTCCAGCAGTAGGTTTGCTGTATGAAAACACCATCACTAAATCATAAAAATGCCGAGGATCTCAAGGAAATCTTTGAGCATGATACAACCCTTAATAACCAGGGATCGACCATCGCGCCGCTTAACCCGTCCGCTTTAAAATCAGATAGATTTTCCTACCGGGTATTTTTTGCAGCCATACTTATCGGCTTATTGGTCAATATAGGTTACGCATTTGCCCAGGACCCGGTATTACCACCAACCAATCTCGGGTTATCCAATGCGTATGACGGCTTTGCCGGTAAACCGGGCTGGGTTTACCAAGGCTATGTACAGGCTTTTGAGACCAAACATTTTGCAGATGGATCAGGTCACAGGACTTCATCAGATCTAAAGATCAATTCGGTGGTTTCTCTAAACCAACTGATCTATCTGACGCCTGTGAAATTACTGGGCGGGAACCTGGGATTCACGGTAATTGTACCTGTAGTACAGATCAACTCATCCAACCTGAACGGGCCGGCACCAACTGTAAATCCCGGTGCCCTTGGGGATATCGTACAGGGAACAGCAATTCAATGGTCTGATAAAAAGTTGTTTGGAAAACCCTTTTTCCATCGTGTTGAGTTTGATGTAACGCTTCCGACCGGATCATATGACAGCAGGTATAATATAAATGCATCTTCACATCTTTACGCCTTTGGGGCTTATCATGCTTTTACTTTATTCCTGAGCGATAAGCTTAGCCTAAGCTCGCGAAACCAGTTCAATTATAATGCGCATATTATCGGCCAGCAAAATAAACCGGGGATCTACTATAATGGAAACTATTCTGTTGACTATACTTTAGCTAAAGGCTTTAAAGTTGAAGCGGCTGCGTACTTTTTAAACCAGCTAAATCAGGATAGTTATGCCGGGAACCATCATTACTATGCAGGCCAATTTGGTATCGGGAGTACTAAAGAACGCGTCCTGGGCATTGGCCCCGGACTGGCTTACTTTGCCCCGAACGGTGTACTGATCGAAGCGAAAATGTTCTTTGAAACCGGTGCCAGAAACCGTTTTGAAGGAAACAGGCCAACATTGCGTATTGCTATCCCACTATCAAAATAATAATTTTCTTTCAAGGATCAAAAACAGCTTCCTGATCGGAGGCTTTTTGCCGTACAGGCGATCAGGAAATACTGGAGGGATTGATCCCAAAATATTTCTTGAACACAAATGAAAAATGAGACAGGTCTTCAAATCCCACTTCCGCATAGACATCAGTGGTTTTAAACTTTTCCTCTTTCAGCAAATAATAAGCTTCGTCTAACCTTTTCTGCTGCAGCCATTTTGCCGGTGTCATCGAAAACTCCCCTAAAAAATCACGTTTGAAGGTCGATATACTCCGGCCAGTAAGATAGGCAAACCGCGCCAGGCTTAAATTAAAGCGGAAATTCCGCTCCATAAAAGCCTTAAGGTTGATCTTGCCCGGAGTTTGAAAGTTGAAAAGTATATCTTTTAATTCAGGCTGCACTTTAAGCAGAACGATCAAAGCTTCTTTCAATTTTATTTTCATCAGGTCGTTGTTTCCGTCACTGAAGTAGGGAAGCGACTGCTGCAGTGAATCCACAAAATTCTGAAGAAGCGGGTGCTTTTTGAGTTGGAACGAGGGTGGAACATAAGATGTCGCTTCAGCCGTCAGATGGTGCTCATCGGCAAACTCCCGCAGCGTTTCTTCGTCAAATTGCAGTGAAAGTGATTTAAAAGGGTCACTTTCACCAGGTTGTTTCACGAACTTGGCCAACCTATTCCGGACGTTGAAGCGAAAGTCACCCGGTTCAAAGATCACTTTCTCGCGTCCGTCCTGTACAGTCAGGCTTCCGGTGATCTGATAAGCAAAAGCATGCCGATTAACGATATCCTCGCCATTTACAGATTTCTTGTAGTAACAGGAGATCAGTATTTGAGGGTTATCATGCGCTGGTATCATATGATCAAATTTCGCAAATGAAATGTTAAAAGCCTATAATAAAGGGAACTTATATGATCTTAAATTTGACCAGGCTTTCTGCCGTCTCTTTAATGGTCGTTTCTTTAGACCGCGGACTCCAGTTCAGAACAGATTTAGCTTTTGCGTTTGACAGCGTTTTCACCACACCCAACTGCGGGACAATCGGTTTTAATTCCGGCTTAAACCATGAACTGACCTTTACCAGCCAGTTCGGCAGAACTTTAGACGGCACTTTGTCGACAGGTAAATTACTATCAGCTTTTAAAACTTTGGCAATTCCCGGAAATGAAATCATTCCGTCTGAAGTTGCCAGGAACCGCTGGCCGCTGGCTGCCGGATTTTTCATTGCTTTGATATGGATATCGGCTACATCACGGACATCCACGATGCCGAAAGATAGTTTCGGCGTTCCGGGCATCTTTCCTGAAAGTAACTGTACGATCATGCCGATCGAACTGCTAAAAGTTTTTCCTAAAACCGGTCCGAAGATCCCAACGGGATTAATGACAACCAATTCCATAGCGCCGGCGTTGTTTTCCATAAAATCCCATGCAGCACGTTCTGCGATCGTCTTGGATTTGATGTAGGCCGGTAATTTTACATTGGGGTCTGTCCAGTCGGCCTCTGTAAAAACATGGTTCTTAGGATCGATGGTATAGCCTATAGCTGCAAACGACGAGGTTAAAACCACACGTTTCACCTTTGCGGCTTGCGCTGCGCGCAAAACCCTTAAAGCGCCGTCTCTTGCCGGTATAATGACCTCATTCTCGTCTTTAGGCTCTCCGGCCGGAAAAGGGGAAGCCACATGAAGAACGTAATCACATCCTTCGACAGCCTGATCCCAATTCTCGTCACTCGTGAGGTTAGCTGCTATAAAGGTCAGATTTTGCATATTTTCAGCCTTGCCGGCTGAAAGTGTTTCTTTTAATGAATCTATTTTATCTAATGACCGGATCGTCGTTCTGACCGTATATCCTTCCTTTAGTAACTGTATAATGCAGTAACTGCCCACGAAGCCGGATCCTCCGGTAACCAATACTGTTTCTTTTTTCGATTGTTCCATTGCTGTTGTAATTAATTAAGCAAATCTCCGGCTAATTTATGTCTTGGACTTTGTTGTGGTGTTCAATTTTTATTTGTTGTAACGTCCATATTTAAGTATATCGATTCGATTGACCGAGGAATTTCAACCGGTCTGCTCGTCTTTTTCACACCTTTCCCGGCCCTTTCGATTGACATTTATCAATGCTCCTTTTTATCATACATCAATGTGGGGCTAACCGCTTGTACGCAATTTTGAGTAATCAAAAACAAATAAAAATAAGATCATGGGAAAGATAATTTTCATCACAGGAACAAGTACAGGTTTTGGCAAATTGATCACCATTACTTTATCAAAAGCCGGTTATACCGTTATAGCTGGCATGCGTGACATTGTCGGAAAAAATGCAGCTGCTGCAAAAGAACTATCCGCATTACCTAAAGTAGATGTGGTTGAGATAGATGTAACCAATGACGATTCGGTTAAAAATGCCTTTGCCGGGGTGCTGGCTAAGTACGGACGGGTTGACGTGCTGATCAACAACGCCGCAGTAACAGGATTCGGCCTTTTGGAAGCTTACAGCATTGATCAAATTAAACAAATGTTCGAGGTTAATTTCTATGGCGTCATCAGGACTTACCAGGAAGTGCTGCCCTCCATGCGCCGGGCTCAGAAAGGCCTCATAATCAACATTACTTCCGGTGCAAGTGGCCATACGCTGCCATTCATGGTTCCTTATCTGGCTTCTAAATTTGGTGTTGAAACCATATCGGAAGGCTTGCAGGATGAATTGGCTGAATATAACATAGAGAACGTAACTATTCAGCCGGGTGTTTATCCTACCGAAATGACCAACGGATCAAAGGCCGGCGTGCATTCGGATAAGCCGGAGATCACCGCTGCCTACGGCGACGCGGCGACAGAGAAATTCAATGCCATTGGTACCGCGCTTTTCGGTAAAATGGCGCAGTACAACATGGATCCGCAAACCATTGCAGACGGTATCCTGAAACTGGTGAACATGCAGGACGGATCCCGCCCCTTACGTTTCCCACTGGATGCTATTGCCGAAGGAACCGACCAGGAGTTCATCGACGCAAGAGCCGCTACTAAGGCTAAATGGCTGGCAAAATACACAGCCTGATCAACCCGTCGGCCCGACTACCATTGGCAGCCGGGCCGCTTTTTTATCGACCTCTTAAAAAATCATTATGAAAAAGCTCATGATATTAACGACGTTATTAAATACATCAGCAGCTGTGTTATCAGCTCAAACTTCAGCCAGCAAGGCTGATTTTGCCCAGCCTGAATTAGTTAAACCTTTTCAAATTAAAGTTTCCCAAGCCCGTCTGGATTCTGTTATGGAACGGGTTAAAAACGCGCGGATACCTAAACAAATGCCTGCCTCGGAAGGCGCGGAATCCAACTGGGAAACTGGTATGGATATGAAATGGCTTGCCGGGCTTCAGGACTACTGGATCAAGCAATATGACTGGCGTAAGCAGGAAAAACTATTGAACAGCTACCCGCTTTACAAAGCGCATGTAGAAGATATGGATATCCAGTTCTATTATATCAAAGGTGAAGGCGAGAACCCTTTGCCATTGGTCGTTACGCACGGCTGGCCTGGTTCCACCTTTGAATTCTTTGATGTGATCGGCCCGCTTACCCATCCCTCCAAATATGGCGGCAAAGCGGAAGACGCATTTACGCTGATCATCCCTGCATTGCCTGGATTCGGATTTTCTTCCATGCCGAGTAAACCAATTAACGGCATTACGACCGCCCGTTTATGGAATAAACTGGTAACCGAAGTGATCGGGTACAAAAACTATTACGCCCAGGGCGGTGACTGGGGAGCAGGCGCGACCATTCTGCTGGCCCACAACTACCCGGAAAACGTAAAAGGTATTCATCTTAACTTCTTCCCCGGTGTTCCTGTACCTGAAAAAGAACAAACAGCAGAGGAAAAGGCGTACTTCAAAGCAGGTGACGATTTCAGAACGGCCAGCATGGACTATTGGCGGATGCAGGCCCGTAAACCGATGATGCCGGCAGTAGCGCTCAGTGATAGCCCGCTGGGAACAGCAGCATGGATCGCGGAAAAGTTCTGGACCTGGTCAGATAATAAAGGTGATCTGGATGCTGTAATATCGAAAGACCGCTTGTTGACTGACATCATGCTTTATATCATCAATGAGAATGGCATTGACGGCAGCTTCTGGTATTATCGTGGCGCAATGACCGAAATGAGATCATCCTGGCCTGGCTATGTCAGCGTTCCTACAATGATCTCTAAATACCCTTACGACTTCGCTTTCACACATGCACCTATATCAGTGGCCAGGCGTGGCTACAATGTAGTTCGCTTTAAGGAAATGCCAAAAGGCGGGCATTTTGCAGCTATGGAACAACCGGAATTGTTTACAAATGACCTGAGAGAGGCGTTCAGGCCTTTTCGTATAAACTAAATAATAACAACGTTATATTGAATTTAATACATGTGGACTAAACTGCTGCACCTTTAATCATCGATTTCATCTTCGCGTAATGATGTCTCGTTCTGCTTTAAGATCACCCTGCGTAACCGCTCTTGATGTTCGTCGCCCCAAAGGCCGATAGAACTGATCAACGGGATGAGCGTTTTGCCAAAGTCAGTAAGATGGTATTCTACTTTTGGAGGCATAACGGGATAGATCGTCCTGGTCACCAACTCATGTTCTTCCAGCTCTTTCAACTGTACATTAAGCACCCGCCGTGTTGCATCCGGTATCTTTCGTTGCAATTCACTTGGGCGTAAGTGGCCTTCATGAATGAACCAAAGGATACGGATCTTCCATTTGCCATACAGCACTTCACCGATCAGGTCAAGGCCGCAATTAAGAGACGGGGCGATCTTTTTCACGTACATAACTACAAATATACAACAGCCTTTATTTGTGCACAATACGGATAAATTTCTCCCTATCTGATTCGTAAACCCGTAATTGTATGGTATCGATGTACTGCTGAGATTTGCATAAACAATAACATATATGACACAGCAAATCAATTACAACGATGAATTATCCGGGAAGATCGCCCTGGTAACAGGTGGTACCAAAGGAGCCGGAAAGGCGATTGCAGAAAGGCTGTTGCAGGCTGGTGCAACCGTAATAATAACTGCGAGGAAGGCTCCTGAAGATGAAAACGGCCGCCTGCAGTTTATTCCTGCTGATCTAAGTCAAGCAGAGGATGCGCAGAAAGTGATCAGCGAAGTGCTGTCAACCCATGGGAGGCTGGATATCCTGGTCAACAACCTTGGTGCTTCTACGACACCGGCAGGTGGTTTTTCAGCATTGAATGATGAAGATTGGATATCAACCCTGCAAGCTAATTTACTGGCTCCTGTCAGGCTTGACAGAGGATTTTTACCGCAAATGATCGAGCGGAAAAGCGGTGTTATTATTCACATCGCTTCCATACAAGGCATATTACCGCTATACGACTCCACCTTGCCGTATGCTGCTTCAAAAGCAGGATTGATCAATTACAGTAAAAGTTTATCAAATGAAGTTACACCAAAAGGTGTCCGTGTGCTAGCGGTTTCTCCAGGTTGGATAAATACATCAGCATCGAAAGCCTTTTTGGGCGAGATCGCGAGAAATGCCAATAGTACTGTAGAAGAAGCTCTGCAAAGTGTTATGGATGCATTGGGTGGCATACCTTACGGCAGGCCGGCACACCCGGAAGAAGTAGCCGAGCTGGTCGGCTTTTTGGTTTCACCAAGAGCCAGTTACTTAACAGGAACGAATTACGTCATTGACGGCGGAACGGTGCCAACCATTTAAAAATTCAAATAAATAATTAGTCAAATAAAGACCATGGAATTACCACAATTAGTAGCGCAGTTTGTAGAAACACAGAACACTTACGACAGCAAGGCTTACACGGAGTGTTTTACCGAAACAGCCATCGTCTATGACGAAGGCAAGACCCATACCGGCAAAGAAGAGATACGCGCATGGATCGAAGATGCTAATGAGAGATATAAATCTTTTATGAAACCGCTTCAATACGATGAGTCGGGTTCGAAGGGAGTGTTAACCGCAGAGGTATCGGGCAAATTTCCCGGCAGCCCAATCGTGCTGAAATTTCATTTGGGATTAAAAGACGGTTTTATCGATTCGCTAAATGTGACCGAATAATTTCCTATCTGAAGCCATGCCAAGTCGTAAGGAAACCGCCCAAATCTAATTCGGCGGTTTCCTGAAATAACGGGAATTGCCTCAGCGACGATCATTGACGGGTGCCTGGTACCAAAGCGACCGGGGGCGGCAGGGCCAAGTGTTTTGGGGCTGGCTGTGGCTGTCGGGGAAACAAAGATCTTCCTTTACATCCTTCTCGCTTTGAGTACGCCGCCTGTTGCAGTCTGGTTTAGGGCAGGAATAACGGCGCGGAGCTTTACCGGCGAAGTCTGCGGGGGCGAGACGAACAATTACGCCGGAATGATGCGCTAAACGCGGATGTATGGTGAAGGCTTTGGCGCAGCAAGTGCATTCACGCTTAGTTAGAACCGATCAGCTATTGGAGCGGCATTCTTTCGGCAGAAAGATACAGCGTAAAGCACGGCCCGCAGGGTAGCGCCGACAGCTTTTTTATAGGAAAACAGCAAGGAGAGCTTTAATATTAAGAGCAATTTTCGTGGGGCGTCTGGCACAAAAAGCCTGGAGTAAACTGGCGACCGGTACCATCTTACCCGCGAACGCGTAAGGCGAATAAAGGACAAAGCGCTTTTCCGGCTTAGAGAGAATCCACGCGCCTGGTTATCAAAAAGTATATAGATTTAAAAAGAGGCTCTTTGTTTTTATGCTCGATGGCCACCATCGCACCTTATCGGTGTGCTTACTATTAAAACCTACGTTACCAGTAGCGGTACTAAAAGTAGAAAAGGAAGCAATCGCAGCTCTGATAGGGTAGGAAAATTAATTTACTGATATGAAAGTTATATTATGATAATCATTTTTTTATTGAATGAATAGATGCTATTTTCTTCAAATCTTCTACAAAAGAGTTCGAAAAATGTGTACCAAGGGTCACCAAAACAGCCAAAACGATATCGTTTTGGCTGTTTTGTTTTTAAAAAATGGCTACTCCTGCTGTGTTGCGCAATCCTCATCGCTTTGCTGCAGTTTATTCAGTTTAAAAATATGGCTGAATGCCTCCCAATCTAAATTGTTTTTCACAACTGTATCCTTTATAATTGCGGCATGACCACTTCTAAAGGATTTACGACCACCCTACTCCATGCCGACCGCTTAAGAAAACCTGAATTCGGTGCCCTGCATCAGCCTATTCATACCGCAGTAACGTGGGGTTATGACGATGTGCAGGGACTCGTCGACGTGTTTCAAAACAAGGCCAAGGGGTATGCTTATTCCCGCCAGGGCAACCCAACCGTGGCAGCTCTGGAAAACAAGGTTACCCTTATGGAACAAGGTATAGCAACGGTTGCTTTTTCTACCGGTATGGCCGCCATCACGGCAACGATATTGGCACTGGTGAAGGAGGGCAGCCATATCGTTGCCAGTTCTTTCCTCTTCGGGAATACCAGAAGCATATTACAAACCTTTACGGAAATGGGCTTGGATATTTCTTTTGTAGACGCAACAGATGTGCAAAATGTCGCGTCGGCAATAAAGGAGAATACTTGTATGGTTATCGTGGAAACCATAGCGAACCCTGCGACCCAAATTGCCGACTTAAAAGCTATCGGCGAGCTTTGCGAACAAAGCAAGTTGATTTATATGGTGGATAATACAATGACATCACCCTACCTTTTCAAGCCGGCCACGGTTAAAGCATCGCTTGTAATCAACTCACTTACCAAATATATCGGCGGGCATGGCAACGCGCTGGGTGGCAGCGTAACCGATACCGGGCTTTATAACTGGGAAGCTTACCCAGGCATAGCCCCAATGCTGAGGCAGCAAATAACGCCGAAACTTTTAGGGATTACCCAGATAAGAAAGCGCGGCTTACGCGACGGCGGCGGCACGCTTTCACCGGAAGCGGCGCACAGTATTTCGGTTGGTGCCGAGACCATGGCCTTACGTTTGGAGCGGGCTTGCAGCAATGCCAATTCAATAGCAGCCATGCTTAATGCTCACCCATTAGTAGAAAAGGTTTATTATCCGGGCCTTGCCAATCATCCCCAGCACGCGCTTTCTGCCCTGTTATTTAAGTTTCATGGCGGGCTAATGAGTTTTGCCTTAAAAGATGGCATTGATGTGCTGGCTTTCTTAAATAAGTTGCAAGTGGTAATCAAAAGCAGTAACCTGGGTGATACCCGTACCCTGGCTATCCCCGTTGCCCAAACTATCTTCTTTGAGCTTGGCCCGGAGAAAAGAGCTGAAATGGGCATCCCCGAAGGAATGGTGCGATTATCAGTTGGGATAGAGGACCTGGAAGATTTGCTGGAGGATTTCGGGCAAGCATTGGGGTCTATTTGATAAATCAAAATCATCTATAATGAAGCGATTTTCTTTAAACCTTCAAGGAAAGATTTTGAGAACTGCCTGCTAACGGCCAGTCATTTAAAGCCTCGGGCCAATAGCCTTGAGGTTTTTTAATTGATAACCAATTACAGTGGGCGCCTCTTCTACAACCGCCAAATATATGGCGCATTTCACCCCTGATTTGTCTTTTATGCACCCGCAGGAGTAGCAACTTATGGTGCAAATTTGTGTTATACAAAAACAAAAATTTTAACTAAGCAAACGGAGGCAAAATCTTATGAGAAAAATAATCGTTTTATCATTCATCACATTAGACGGCGTAATACAGGCACCGGGCGGCCCCGAGGAAGACCCAACTTCAGATTTCGCATACGGCGGCTGGTCTGCACCCTATTCCGACAAGGATTCGGGCAAGCTGATGCAGAAACAGATGGCACCTACAGATATACTGTTGGGCCGCAAAACATTCGATATTTTTGCGGGCTATTGGCCGCAACACGCGCAATACTGGCCGGGCATCAACGAGGCTAAAAAATACGTACTATCGAATACGCTCACCGAATCAGGCTGGCATAATACAGAATTTCTAACCAGCCTGGCTGATATTGAAAAACTTAAAAATTCTGAGGGCGGCGATATTAAAGTTTGGGGCAGCGGCGAACTGGTGAGGGCCTTGCTGAAGCATGACCTGGTAGACGAGCTTTGGCTTAAAACTTACCCCATTATCCTTGGTAAAGGCAAGAACTTGTTTAGCGAAGAAAGCACACCGACAACGTTTACTTTGTTTGAAAGCGCAATAACGCCGAGCGGGGTGATATTTGCCAACTACAAACGGGCTGGCGAAGTAAAGACGGGCACCATCGAACCTTAAAATCATGGAACGCGATTTAATAAAAACGGCCTTCCTACAACAGGAAAGCCGTTTCTATTTCAACGTTATAACTATCGCTGTCCTAAGCTATCCAATATTGGTTTTTTGATGCCGGGCAAATCGTTCTGATCGGTTTTTAATAATTCCAGTACCTCAATTTCATTCTGCCCTGCTTTGAACCATTCGGCCGGGGCGTAAATGGTTTGCTGCGGGCCTATGTTCCAATAACGACCAAGGTTATGCCCGTTTAGCCATACCGTACCCTTGCCCCATTTGCTTAAATCGAGGTAGGTATCTGCCGGTTTTTTTATGTTGAATATCGCCTTTTTTATCACCGGCTTACCTAGGTTAGTTTGCAGGCCTTTGCCTTTTAAGTTCAGCTTATCCAATGGAAGGCCGTAGCTATACCAATTTTTCACTGCTTTGCCGTTGAACGAAACGCCCCCGGTGATGCCCTTTTTATTCTTTAATAAATACGGGCCAAAGTTTATTCGGCCAAGGTTTTCTACCAGTATATCTAATTGCACTTTCCCCTTAGGCAGGGTAAGCTGCAGGCTATCCTGTTTCAGGCGCCTATCCAACACGCCCACGCGTTTGCCGTTTATGTAAATGATGCCATAATCGCGCAGACCGTCAATTTTCAGCGTGCCTGTTTTACCTCCGGTCACAGTGGTGCGATATAGCACGAAACCGTATGCCTGGCTAAGGTCCTCAAATGTTTGCGGGTTTGCATGCAGTTTTGCCGCCGGCAGGTTGCCCAATAAGCCATAGGTTCGCGTAAAATGGATGGCGGGCAAATCTGCCGATGGCTTAGCCGCCGGCACCTCGGGTAATGTTTGGCCGGGTGCGAGGTGTTTTTGAATAACCGCCCTGAATTTTAGGTATTTGTCGGTAGCGTTGCCTGCTTCATCAAGCGGCGCATCGTAATCGTAGCTGCTTATCTGTGGTTCGTAAGGGTCTTTATCGTTGTAATTAGCTCCGTTCATGAAACCGCGCGTGGTGCCGCCATGAAACATATACATGTTGATGGAAACCCCGGCCGACAGTACCGAATCGAGCCTGGCCAGATAATGCTCTGCCGGTACAGTGTGGTGTTTAGTGCCCCACCAATCGAACCAGGCAGGGTACCACTCGGCTATAAAATACGGGCCCTTGCCACCGTAGTTCTCATTAATCAGGCGTTTTACCTTCGCCACATCGTCTACACCGTTTATGGCGGGCAGCAGGCCGGGCAAGTGGCCATCTTTTATGGCGGCCTCTGGGTCGCAAGTGTACAGTTGCCCGTCAAACCCAGCATCGAGGAACATTTTTTGGTTCAGGGCAAGGTAATCTTTATCCGCCCCGTAAGAGCCATATTCGTTCTCTATCTGCACCATCAAAATATTGCCGCCGTGGTTTATTTGTAAGGGCGCAAGCTGCTTGCCTACCTGCATAATATACTTGTGGTAGGCGGCCAGGTATTTAGGCTCTTTACTACGCACCTGCAGGCCCTGCTCCTTCTCCAGCCAGTACGGGTAGCCGCCAAACTCCCATTCGGCGCAAACGTATGGGCTGGGGCGCAGTATCACCCAAAGGCCCTCCTCCTTTGCAATCTTCACAAACTCGGCAATATCATGGTTGCCACTAAAATCGTACTGGCCTTTCTGCGGCTCGTGCGCGTTCCAGAAAACGTAGGTACCGATGGTGTTGAGGCCCATGGCTTTGGCCATTTTCATACGGGCACGCCAGGCTTCGCGCGGTACGCGGGTGTAATGCATCTCGCCCGATATTATCTGGAATGGTTTACCATCTAACAGGAATGCGTTATCGCTTAGGGTAAACGTATGTTTAGGCGTTTGTGCCCTAAGGCGGTACGGCGTGAATAAAACGAGGACGAACAATAGTAGTTTTAGAAGTTTCATATAGTGCAATACGGTGTTATATTTTTATGAAGACGGGCTATTTTACATCAAGCCTGATGGTAGAAGATTTTAAACTGCCCGAACTGAACTGAACCAGCACGGTACCCGGCCCTCCGGATGTTTGTATGTAAGCCAGCAAGCGGCCATGTAGTGCCTTCCGTTGGTTTGCCTGATAACTTTCGTGGCTGCTATTGCTGCCGCTTTCCAGCCCTAATAGCTTGGCGGGGCCGGTGATAGTTACGCTGATATCATCTTCGGCCGTAAACACGGGGTTACCGTCTTTATCGGTCACGTACACTTCAACCTGGCATAAACCACCTGCGTTGCTTTTAAAAGATATTTTATCGGCCACTGCTTTAAGTTGATAAGCGTCTCCGACAGTCCTGATAGCATTGCTGCATACCTCAACACCGTTGTTGTATCCTTTAACACGCAGTTCGCCGGGTTGGTAGGCTACCTCCCAATATGGCACCTGGCCTTTCGCCGCAGCGCGGGATTGCCTACCCAAGGATTGCCCGTTCAGAAACAATTCTACCTCCTGGCAATTGGTAAAGCAATCTACTTTTGTTTTGCTTCCCGGCTGCCAGTTCCAAATTGGTTCGGCGCTACGGTGGCTCCAAATGCCTTTATCTTCGATACTGGTTATGGCACGCGTGCCTATATAAGTCATCGGTTTATCGGCCCATAAGCTTTGACGGTAAAAGTATTCGGGTTTTTTAAAGCCTGCCAGGTCAATAAGCCCTGCGCCATTACTACGCTGTGGCCATTTGCCGGCCTCGCCGAGGTAATCGATGCCCGTCCACAGGTATTGGGCCGAGATGTATTCGTTGCTATCTACAGCCGCCCAGGCCTGCTGCGCCATACCGTTCTCGCTGCCATAGATAATGCGGTTGGGGTATTTCTTATGGTCGTCGGCGTAGCGGTATTCCTGGTAATTATAGCCTACTACGTCCAGCTCTTCGGGGTAACCCACCTGGTTAGACATTACCACCCCTGCAAGCGCAGCAGTAACGGGGCGGGTGGTATCAACCGCCTTCACCGCTTTTGCCAACTGCCTGGCCAATGACGTAAGGCCGCTGGCTGCCGGATGATCGGGCAGATACCCCTTACCGTAAATTTGCGGGTTGCGCCCGGTATTGAGCACTTCGTGGCTATAAGGGTCGTTAGGGTAATCAATTTCGTTGCCGATGCTCCACATAATGATGGATGGGTGGTTGCGTGCACGTTGCACCATATCGCTTACATCCATGTCGGCCCATTCTTTAAAGTATTCGTGGTAGCCGTCTTTTGAGGGGGTACCTACGTTCCAGCCGGCCACCCATTTGTTTTTGCCTATTGCCCACTCATCAAAAGCTTCGTCTATAATCAGGAAGCCCATTTTATCGCACAAGTCATACAGGTAATCTGCATGGGGATTATGGCTCAGGCGGAGCGAGTTTACGCCGGCATCTTTCAGGATATTAAGCCTCCGCACCCAAACTTCTGGCGGTACGGCAACGCCCAAAGCGCCCGCATCATCGTGGATGCATACGCCTTTTAGCTTGGTACTCTTGCCATTCAGGAAAAACCCTTTATCCTTATCGAAACGGATACTGCGGATGCCTACATTTTGCGTCACCTCGTCTATCTTTAAGCCTTTGCTAAGTAACGTGACCTGCAATTTGTATAATTCCGGCTTTTCGCTACCCCACAAACGTGGAGTGGTTAGCTGCTTATCGAAGCTTATTTGCTGTTTACCCGCTTTTGCAATGAGTTGTTTTTGCAGCGTTGCGGCCACTTTGCCCTTACCATCAAAAAGGTTTATTCGCACCGTAACGGGCGTATTGGCGTTGCCGCTGTTGGTAACATCCAGCTTTACGTTTATTGCGGCTTTGGCAGCAGAGACTTCCGGTGTGGTGAAGGCTACATCCCACAGGCCTACATGTACCTGATTTTTCACCACAAGGTAAACGTTGCGGTAAATGCCCGAGCCTGTGTACCAGCGCGAATCGGCAAACTGGCTGTGATCTGCCTTTACCACTATTTGGTTTTGGCCCGAAAGGTTCAGGTATTTGCTAAGCTCGTACTGAAACGGGATAAACCCATTTGGCCGTTTGCCCAGCAGGTGGCCGTTTATCCAAACCTCGCTGTTCTTATAAACCCCATCAAAGTAGATGTACACCTGTTTGCCGCGCCAACCGGCGTTGCCCGCAAAGCTTTTTTTATACCAGCCGATGCCGCCGGGCAGGTAACCGGTGGCACTGGCCCAGGTATCGCTAAAAGGGCCCTCTATGCTCCAATCGTGTGGCAGGCTTACGTTTTTCCAGTCGGTTTCGAGCTTGAGGCTATCTATGCCTTTATTAATATCGCCCTTATGAAAAGCCCAGCCGGAGTTGAATATAGCAGGCGTACCGGGTGCCTGCGCTTTAAGCAGCAAAGGCAACCATATGAGGGTAAAGGCTGAAAGTAGCAGGTAAATCTTTTTCATTGCAGGCAGCTAATTAATGGTGCCGATAAAAGTGACGATGGAGCGTGCCGGAATAGTGGCGTTATTCCCGGTAACTTTCCCGGATTTAAGCTCCGAATCCTGAGCGGTAAGATATGAGGTCTCCAAACTCAATTTTGCCGATACTGCATCAAAGCCTGTCGTGACCGGCTCTTTAGTTGTATTGACGATTACGAGCGTAAGCTCCCTCCCATTTTTAAATGCCGAAACCAGCAGCGGGCCGCTGCTGGGCGTTGCGGCTATCCGCACCGCATCCTGTGTAATAAAGCGACTGTAATTGCCCATAGCCCAAAGCATTTTACTGGCGTAGAAATTGCCGTCGGTTTTGTTTTTATCGATGTAGATGAGGCCGTCTTTATAGTCGTAAGGCGATATGGCGGTCCACCATTGCCATGCTGATGCGTTGGCTACGGTTAAGTCGGTATGTATTACTGATGCCAGGTACAGCGCCGCGTCGATGCCCAAATCGCGGTGGCGGCCGTCTATTTCGCCGGCGTTATCGCCCAAAATGCAGTATTCCGATTGCCATAACTGCAAGCCATTTATTGCGGCCACGGTATCGGCCAGCGCTTTGCGGGCTTTTACCGAAGCTGCCATTGGCGATGTAGTGAAATAGCTGTGCGTAGCTATGGTACGGCTCAGCGTAGGCAAATCGCCGATATAAGCAGGCGTGCCGGGTTTGAAAAAATCGTTAACCTGGTTGCCTTTGCCGTGCTTATCGCCTTTGGTAAAAAGGTAATTGATGCTCCCGGCTTCGCCAATCAATATTTTAGTGCTTATTTTATCTTTTTGGAAGGTTTTATCAATAGCGCGTACCAGCCCGGCTATTTCGGCATTATTGTAGGGGCATCCCTCCTGCCCGCCGTCGCTCCAATCCCATTGGGGCTCGTTAACAGGGCTGATGTAATCGAATTTTATCCCGGCTACTTTTTGCAAACCCTTTACCGTACTGGCCAGGTAAGCTGCAAAGTCATCGTATTTATCAGGCGTTATGTTCACCTTGCCTTTAGTTGCGAAGCTTTTTCCATTTGCCGTAAACTGTACCGGCGGACTATTACTAAATCCCAAAAATTGTTTCACGCCGCGCTGTTTCGCTGCCTTTAAAAACCATACCTGGCCTGCCTGGTTTTGCCAGTTATAGGCACCATCCGCATTGAGGAACGATTCGGCGCGCCGCCATTCATCGCCAATACCACTCGCATTGCCCTGCTGAGTGCTGCCCGCACCTATATTAAACCGCCATTGCGATAAACCAATCCCCATGGGCGAGCCATCGGGATAAGTATTACGGCTAAAGAGTAAATCGGCTATCCTATTGCGTTTGGCATCGGGCCAATTGCCTACAAACTGGCAGGCCCATGCATCTGATGCCGCAAAATTGCTGATGGTTTGGTAGGTTTTGGCAGCATCGATATGTATAGTTACTTCACCGGACTGCCCATTGGCAACCAGCCGGCCAAGCGCCAGGCAGGTTGCCGTTAAAAGGGCAAATCTAATAGTTGATGTTCTGATCATTATTTAAAAAACAAAGCGGGCAGGCCTGCCGGCATTGCCCGCTTTTGTAAGTTACTGTTGTATAATTTGCCACTGCTGGTTGGCGCCCGCATTTGCATTCCATTGTATAATACCCGCGCCGTTAGCAGTAGATGCGCCGTTAACATCAAGCGCAAACCCGCTGTTTCTGTTTATTACTTTATAAATACCCGAGCTGGCAGCGGTTAATTGCCATTGCTGGTTGTTGCCGCCGTTCCATGGCCATTGAACAATCGCTGCACCTGCAGTAGTTGAACTCATATCTACATCAAGGGTTTTGCTGCTGTTACGGTTGGTGATTTTATAATAGCCACCACCATTGTCGGTAATTATCCATTGCTGGTTGTTACCTCCATTTTGCGGCCATTGAATAATGCCGGCACCATCAGCTGTTGACGAACTGTTAACATCAAGCGCCTGCCCGCTATTTTGGTTTAGCAAGCGGTAGAAAGCACCCGTGTAAAACACATCGGTACCACCTGCGCCCACGCCCCACGCATAGGTAAGGCGGCTTAAGCCCGATAAATTGGTATTTGTAACGGTGATGCCTGCGCCGCTTCCGCTTAATTGCTGCATGGCATAAATATCGCCGGTGCGTATGCCGGGCCAATAAACACTACCCATGCCGTAACTACGCGCAACGTTGGTAAGGCCCTGCAGGTAGGCAATTTCCGGGTCGCCGCCTATGGCACCGGTATAGTTTTTGCCGCCCGTCATAGGTACGCCAAACTCGGTAAGCACAGCGCGGCTGGCATAATTACCTATATTGCTTTTAAAACGGTTTTCCCATTGGGCTGCGGTAGTATTGGTGCCATCACTAAAAAAGTTATAATCATGTATAGATAGCAGGCAACCGGTAAAGCGGCTATCGGCCCCAACTCCCTTAATATCCTGCGAGTAAGAGGTGCCGCTAATTAAAATATGCCCTTGCGGCACTGTTGGGTAATTGCTTAACCATTGCGCGCAAATGGTTGTCCAGTCGGTTAACGAATATCCGTGAGGTTCGTTAAATATCTCAAAGTAAACGTGGGGGTTACTGCCGTACCTGGCAACTACCGCTTTCCACATCAACCAAAACTCCGCCATATTATCTACTTTCCCATCGGCTTGCGATTTGGATTCCCAGCAAGCCAATATTACATTCATATTTTTGCTGATAGCCTTATCAATAACGCCGATATAGGAACCCCACCAGGCTTGCGACACGGTTGAATAATTCACCGGTAAGCGCAGCGTGTTTGCGCCCGTGTTGGCTTTGATACCGGTTAACACGGCATCAGCCGTTGCGGATACGGTAGCGTAACTGTCTGAAGATGACAAGGCGCTTAAAACCAAAATACCATCGCTAAAATTATCGCCGTCTGCAGCCCAGTTCACTCCTTTGAGGGGGCCGGCCGGGGGCGAATCGGTCGTAACCGGAACAGGGGGTAAATCCACTACATCTGTTTTGTCGTGGTTATCGGCTACAGGACCTTTATCTTTCTTACAACCGGTTATTAAAACACCAGCTATTAACACTAAACCAAATATTCTCTTCATGGGTAAGCCGGGGTTGATGCACTATTAAAGCAGAAGGGAGCAAGTAATACTCCCCTCTGCTTATTTTTATTAGTAACCTGCGTTTTGCTGTAATTGACCACCCGAAGCCTGAATCTCCGCACGCGGAATTGGCAGCCAGTAGTGTTTGGTAGCAAACGAACGGCCATCTAACGCTACTTTTGGCGTATAGCTAAAGGTGCCATCACCATTTTTGGTGATGATTACACCTGCTGCCGGTTTATTTTCGGTAACATCAGCAATCTTCCAGCGGCGCACGTCGTAAAAACGGTGTTCCTCGAAAGCCAGCTCAACACGGCGTTCGTAGCGGATAGCATCGCGCATTTGCGACTGCGAAAGCCCGCCTGCCAGTGCCGGCATGTTGATGCCCGGCCTTGCACGTATCATGTTGATTGCTGTGCGTGCGCTTAGCGTCGATCCGGCAGGTATCGCATCAGGTCCGTAAGCTTCGTTGGCTGCTTCGGCAAAGTTCAGCAGTATCTCGGCATAACGGAAGTATATCCATGGCTGGAAACCCGCGTTACCCCAAGGGTTTTGAAGCGGATACGCATCGTTCATGAATTTTTTAAGGTAATAGCCGGTTTTGGTGGTATTCCAGTTATCGGCACCATCCTTGCTATCCTTGCCACCCGGGGTAAAGGTTTCTATATTACGGTCTCTATAAAAAGAGCCATTGTACAATACGGTAGCAGAAAAACGCGGGTCGCGGTGTTCGTAAGGCTTAGCGGCGTTATAGCCCGATGTTGCATCGGTAATGGCTTTGCCGTTGTCCATCTCATAATCATCTACCAGGTTTTGCAATGGCGTGTTACCCGCCCAGCCGCCATAACCATTAGGGCCGTTGGCAATTTCCAGGTGCGTATGGTTATCGTTTTTGGTGTATAAACGCTCGAAGATAGTTTCGTTGGTTTCGTTCACCAGGAACAGGTTGTTGTAACCGCCTGTGTAAATACCGTATTTATTAAGGCTGATAACGGCTTGTGCCGCAGTTGCAGCATCGGCCCAGGTACCTGCACCCTCATAAAGCGGGCTGGCAGCATAAAGGGCCAGGCGCGATTTTAATGCCAATGCAGCACCTTTAGTTGCTCTGCCCAATAACCAGCTGTTATCGTTGTTCAAAGGCAGTTTAGAGGCTGCATCATCCAACTGTGCAAGCACATAAGCAATGCTTTCTTTAATCGTAGCTCTTTTGTAAAGCGATGGATCTTGCAAATTGTCGCTCAGGCTGGTTACTTTATCGCCCATCAATACTATGCCGCCATAGTTGCGGATAAGGTCCTGATAGCGGAAAGCCCTGATGAATTTCAGCTCGCCCTCTATACGGGTTTTATGGCCCGCGCTCATGGGTAATTTCGATAATATGCTCAATGCATAGTTACACTCCCTTATGCCGCGGTAGCTCCTGCCCCACAACACGCCTGCGCCGCCGAGGTTTTCGGGGGCCAGTTGCCCGCGCTGTACCAACCAGGTGGCATCGTCGTTATTGTAGATAGATTCATCCGTGAGCGAGCTCCACATGCTGTATTCAAAGCCGCGGCCGAAACCAGGGTTGGTGCCGTCGGCTTCTTTATCCTGCAGTTTGGTGCCGATGTAACGGTTGGTTACGTAAGCCTCGAATACTGCGGTATCTGCCTCTATGGCCGATGTTGCGATCCTATCGGTTGGCTGTACCGTCAAAAAATCTTTTTTACACGCTGTTATGCCCAGCATACCGCCAAACAGTATAAACAACGGGGTTATATGTTTCAGTTTCATTGTTGTTCTTGTTAAAATTTCACGTTAGCACCTAAGTTGATAATGCGCTGCTGCGGGTAAAACTGGCCGCTGCCGCTGGTTCCTTCCGGATCGTAATCCTTCACCTTGGTTACGGTGAATAAGTTGAATCCGCTTGCGTAAACCCTTAACCCACCCAGCTTAAGTTTCGATAGGAATTGTGAATTGAAGTTATACCCTAACTGCACGTTTTTCAACCTGATGAAAGAAGCATCGTTCAACCAGAAGGTGTTATTGTACTGGCCTCCGCTAATGGCGGCTGATGCCCTATCGGTTACCCTTGGGTAAGTGCCGGTTGTGTTACTTGCGCTAAACCTGTTATCGGCCCAGCTGCTGTAGAAGTTACCTATACTACCCGACTCAGGCAAAACGTATTGGCTAACCTGCGCCTGACCTGCAAATAACACCGAAATATCGAAGTTTTTGTAGGCGGCGTTTAAAGCTATGCCGTAGGTAATTTGCGGTATGTTGCCGTATTTGGTGCGGGTTTGGTCATCGGCGGTTATTTTGCCGTCCTTGTTGTAGTCATCGTAAATAAGGTCGCCAATTTTTGCGCCGGTTACATGTGGATGAGCATCAAGATCTGCCTGCGTGCGGAATATACCAACAGCATTGTACAGCAGATAGGTGTTCATCGGGTGACCTGTTTGGCGTTGGTAATCAAGCGCTCCGCTTGCTTCGTCGATAAACACAATCTGGCTTTTGGCATAAGTGATGTTGCCGCTGATGCCCCAGGTAAACTGGCTCGAAGCAGTTGAATTGTAGCCCAGGCTTCCTTCAACGCCCTCGCTGTTTACTTTACCGATATTCTCAGAAGGCACCAATGGATCTGACCCGTAAGGGTTTACGATACCCGATGTACCGGGCAATGAAGCGTTACGGGTAGCCAATATGCTCGACCTTTTTTGCTTGAAGTAGATAGCCTCTATGGTAAAGTTGTGCAGGAAGGTTGCGTTTAAGCCTATATCGAGCTTGCGGGCAGTTTCCCAGGTGATGTTGGGGTTGGCTAATTTTACCAGGTTAACGTTTGGTTGGATGGTGCTTGAGCCGCTGCCCGGTTGCGATGCCACGAAGCCGTTGCTCACTAATACATAGTTATCAAAGTATTGGAAACCGTTTACGTTATCGTTACCTAACGAACCGTAAGAAGCGCGCAGCTTCAGGTCGTCGATAAAGGTTACCTTGTTTTTAAACCATTCTTCTTTAGAAACCCTCCATCCTACTGATGCTGATGGGAAATAGCCCCACTGTTTGCCGGAAGGGAAAATCGAGCTACCGTCTGCACGTAACTGACCTTCGAACAGGTATTTCTCATTGAAAGCGTAGGCCAATCGGCTAATCACGCTTCGGCGATTATAGTTTGAGCTGTAACCCGAGTTAAGATAATCGGTTGCCGCGCTGCCACCCTGCGAAAGTTCGGGCAATTGTGACGACAAATAGTTAAAACGCCTGGCATCGAAATAGTCCAGATGGCTTTTGCTTTGCTCGTAACCAACAAAGGCATTGATATCATGCGCACCGAATTTGCGTGCGAAGTTCAATTTGATGTTGGAAGTAATGAGCTGCTGGTTGTTTTGCGATTCGAAGAGCGTAGCTGCATTATTGTTGCCGCCTACCACTACTTTGTTGTACACATCACCACCACCGTAGCTGTACAGCACGTATGGTTTGCTGAAGCTTTTATCGAAAGCGTTAGATTTATCTACCGAGAAGAAACCATCCAACGACAAACCTTCTATCCCTGGCAAGGCATAGCTACCTTTCAATATACCATTGAAAACCTGGGTTGGGTTACGGTTAGTGCCGGCGATATCAGTTACCTGTACTGCAGGGTTATTGTTTTCGATACCGGTTGTTGGCAAGCCATTTGGATAAAATGCAGCTATGATTGGTTTTGCGCGATACACTGACCTGAAAACATCGCCTGCGCCCACCTGCGGAAACAACCTGTCTTCCTGGCGACCAGAGATAGATAAGCCAACCTTAAGGCGTTTGGTAACATTCGCATCGATATTAGAGCGGAAATTATACTGGTGATATTGAGTTACGCCGTTTTTATACAAACCATCCTGGTAAAGCGTACCCAACGACACGAAGTACTTCACATCGTCGTTACCACCAGCTACCGATAGGCTATGCTGGTTTTGCAGCGCGTAGCTTTTAAGCGTTTGCTTTTCCCAATCGGTGTTTGGGTAGTTAAGCGGATCTGAACCATTGCTGAATTTTTGGATCTGATCTGCAGTGTATGATTGATTTAGGCCGCCTGCGGGGTTAGAATCGTAGTTTATCTCGTTCATAATCTGCGCATAGGTGGCAGCATCAGCCATCTTAGGTAAACGTGTTGGCGAGCTAAAGCCTTGATTGTAGCTATAATTGATTGTAGGCTTGCCTGTTTTGCCGCGTTTGGTAGTTATCAGGATAACGCCGTTTGCCGCCCTGTTACCATAAATGGCCGCAGATGCATCCTTCAATACCGACATGCTTTCGATGTCGTTAGGATCAAGCCTTTCCAGGCCACCTATTTGGGCCGCTACACCGTCAACAACAATCAGCACATTATTGCTGCCTGTTGTTGCTAAACCACGCACAGTGATGTTAGAGCCATCGTAACCAGGCTCGCCGCTGCGGTTGTTTACAATAACACCTGCAACACGGCCCGCTAAAGCGTTAGAAAGGTTGGGGGCCGGGCTTTTAACCAGTTCTGCGCCCTTAACCTGCGAAATGGATCCTGTTAAGGTTGCTTTCTTTTGGGTGCCGTAACCTACTACTACCACTTCGTTGAGCGATTTGGAATCAGCCTCCAGTTTAATATTGAAAGTGGTTTGGCCGTTGATGGCTACCTCCTGCTTTGTGTAGCCGATGTAGGTAAACACCAAAGTGCCCGAGGCATCGGGGATGTTCAAGGTAAACTTCCCGTTAACATCGGTAACTACCGCTGTTTGGCTACCTTTTAACGATACTGTTACGCCTGGCAGGGTTTCGCCTTTTTCGTCTGTTACCACGCCGGTAATTTTGACGTCCTGCCGGGCTACACTGTTGATGCCGGCATGCGCCCGCGAAGGCATGGCAATGCTACCCGCGCAGGCAATAGCCATGCTGGTTGCCAATAAGAAAAGCCGCGGTAATTTTTTCCCGTGCGGAGAATCTTTTACATGTAAATTTAGTTTCATATGGGTTATTGGTTTTTAATTGGTTTCACCTCCGGCCCGTAGCACACATCTAATCGAAAAAGGGCAGGGCCGGAAACAATCGCGTCCGTTTAGTTTTTGCCTATCAATTGATGCCTGTTACAGGAAATCGGTTTACACCTTGGTTATTGGTAGGTCTAAATTCAGGTTAAATCATTAAAAACTGTGAGGGGTAAATTCTGATTTAGATAGGGGGGATTTAATAAAAAAGCCTCAAATTTAGGTTTTTTGAGGCTTTTTGGGCAGGGGGTAAAATAATATTTTAGTTTTCTTTCAATACATCGCGATTGATGTTGTAGTTATTATGGAATGGCTTGCGGTACTTCTTGATATAATCTGAAGGGTTTATGCCGAAAAGCTTGAAAAACTGCTCCCTGAAATACTTCAGATCGTTAAGCCCTACCTTGTACGCGGTTTCGTACACGGTGCTATCTGTAGTAAGCAAAATCTCGGCAGCTTTACGCAGGCGGATGAAACGGATGAAACTATTTGCCGATTGCCCCGAGATAGATTTGATGCGCTTGTACAGATTTGAGTGGCTCATGCCTGTTTCTGCTGCAAGGGTTTTGATGCTGAAGTCGGGATCTGTTAAATGCTTCTCTACTATCTGCAGGCATTTTTCCAGGAACTCTTTGTACTCCTGCGATATCTTGAGGTCGTTGGTGTTGTTGAGCGTTATTTCGTTGTAAAAGTACTTTTGCAGGTTATTGCGGCTTTTAAGGATGCCGTTTACGCGGGCTACCAGCATCTCTTTTTCGAAGGGTTTGCTGATGTAATCGTCGGCACCGCCTTCTATACCCTTTAATTTTATTTCGGGCGACGAACTGGCTGTAAGCAATATTACCGGGATGTGGTTTAAAACGGGGTCTTCTTTTATCCGGCTGCAAAGCTCTATCCCGCTCAAGCCCTGCATCATCACATCGCTTATTACGATATCGGGCACCAGGTGATATACCAATTCCAACCCCTCGGTGCCATTATCGGCTTCAAATACTTCGAATTTGCCTGCAAATATCTGTTTAAGGTAGGTACGTATCTGCTGGTTATCATCAATAAGCAACATGGTCTTGGTGTCGGAGCTTAAAGCTTCAGATTTCATATGCGGCGCTGCTATCTCAGCCTCAGCCATCAGCATGCCTTCGTCGCTATCAATGAGTTCATCTAAAAAGGCCGAAGTTTCCTGCACATCTTCAAAAATAAATTGCTGGCCCAAATGTTCTTTGCCCTTTAACAACGAAACATTGAACACCGTGCCCTTACCCGCTTCGCTTTGGTAAGTGATACTGCCTTTATGGTTTTCGATGAAAGCCTTCACCAAATAAAGCCCGATACCAAAACCGCCGGCCGTGATGCCTGCATTCTGCAATTGGTAAAACTTGCCGAACAAATCGTCGCCCGTGCCTTCGGCTATGCCGCAGCCGCTATCTTTAATGGCTATATCAACATTGCCGCCGCCGTCGGCTATGGTGCAGCTTACGCTACCATGCTCGGGCGTAAACTTCAAAGCGTTCGAAATGAGGTTGAATAGCGCAATCTCCAGTTTTTCCCTATCGGCATAAATCTCGATGGTTTCGGCTTCACATACGAAATCGAATTGGATAAAGCGGGTACGCGCCTGGTGGTTAAAGCACAGGAACACTTCACGGCAAAGCGTAACTACGTTAAGCTTAACCACCTTTAGCTTATCGGTATCGCTCTCGGCTTTTCGGAACAGCAGTAACTGATCTACCAGGCTAAGTAAGCGGCGTGCGTTGCGGTAAATGATATGCAGGTTGCCTGCATCGTTTCCGTGCTCAATTTTGCCGAAGAGCATATCCTTCACCGGGTTGATGATGAGCGTTAACGGGGTACGGAACTCGTGCGAAATGTTTGTAAAGAACGAAAGCTTGCGTTCATTCAATTCTTTATCTTTTTCGGCCGATAGCTGCGCTATTTTTATTTCGTATTTAAGCTGGGATTGGTTTATACGGTACAGGCGGTAGTAATTGATGAGCAAGCCTGCTGCAAGCACGTAGCAAAGGTAGGCCCACCAGGTTTTATACCATGGCGGCAGTACTCGTATTTGCAGCGTAGCATAATTGTTGAACCAAACCCCGTCCTGGTTAGATGCCTTCACCCTGAATACATAAGTACCGGGCGAAAGGTAACGGTAAGTGGCCGAGCGCTGAGTGCCTACGTAGTTCCAGGCCTTGTCCAGCCCATCCATTTTGTAGGCAAAATTCCCTTTTTGCGGATAGGCGTAGTTAAGGGCCGTGTACTGTATAGAAAATACAGGCTGATCCGGCTGTAACACCAGTTCTTCTGTTTCGTTCAAAACATTGGGCAATACGGCGCCGTTTTTATCGTGGCCGTCAACATCAACCTGTTTATCAAAAATTTGCAGGCCGGTTATCACTACGCCGGGGCGGTAATTGCTTTTATACACCTGCGAGGGATAAAAGATGTTGAGTCCCTGCGTACCGCCGAAGTACATAGCTTTGCGCTTATCGTTATACATCGCCGAACCTACGTTGAACTGGCCCGCCTGCACGCCATCGGACTGGTCGTAATTTGCTATTTTGCCGTCTAAAGGATCTATGCTCGATAGGCCTTTGTTGGTACTTAACCATAAGATGCCGTTGGCCGCCTCCTTAATAGCGTAGACAGTATTATTGGCCAACCCGGTGCTTTCGTCGAAAACTTTTAAAGTTTTGTTCCGCAAATCATAAACCAGCAGCCCATCCCCTTCTGTGCCTATCCAAAGCTTTTGTTGCTTATCCTGTAATAACGAGAATACTACGGCGCTTGGCAGGCTGCGCTTTTCGTCGACAGTGTTCAGCGGCTTTACGAATTTATTTCTATTAACGTCGAAGTAATCCAGCCCTCCGCCAAATGTGCCTATCCATAGGTTGCCCTTGGTATCTTCGGCAATAGCCCGTATATCGTTTGAACTTATGGCGCTATTTTCCGGTGTATAATTGGTAAACGTGTGGTTCTTGGGGTTGTAAAGGCTCAGCCCCCCGCCGTTAGAGCCTATCCAAAGCTGCTTGCGCGAATCCTGGAAAATAACACGCACATCGTTGCCGCCAAGGCTGTTTGTCAAGCCCGGTGTATGCGCAAAATTGGTAAAATTGTCGGTTGCCCTGTTATACAGGAAAAGGCCCTTTGCATAAGTACCAAACCACGAATTATTATCGCTATCGGTAAAGCCGCTCAGGATGGCGTTATCGGTTAAGCTGCCCGGCCGGCCATCGGCCTTGTATTGTTTTATCAGGGTGCCGTCGGGACTGGTTTTCAACAGGCCGTCGCCATCGGTACCCAGCCAAAGCATGCCTGCATTATCCTGGCTCATACCGTAAAACCGCACCATACTTTCGCCTTGTGCGTCGGCATGTTTACGCTGTACGCGTGTAAACTTTTCGGTTCTATTGCCAAGCATGTATATCCCGTTGCCATAAGTGCCCACCCAGGTGTTCTTGTCGCGATCGATAAACAGCGTTTGTATCGATCGTTGGGTAATATTAAAGCCATCCTCGCCCGTTACAGGTTCCAACGAAAACGAGTTGACATTGTAATCGGCAGATGTACCCAGATCCAGCTTGTATAGCCCGCCATCCTGCAGGCCAACAAGCAGCTTTTTATCGCTGCCCTCGTTTAACGACAGGTAGCGTTTATTTCTGATACCAGCTTGCGCACTTGTTAAATGGTAAAATTTGCGCAGGCTGCGGTTGTAGTAAAACATTCCGCTAACGGTGGCTATCCATACATTATGGAAATGGTCCTCAAAAATATCATTGATACGGCCCAAAGGCGCATCAGCACCAAGACTAAGCCGTTTGCCAATAACGCCGTTTTTTTGCTCGAATACGTTTAAGCCCGCCTCCTGGGTGCCTACCCATAACAAACCCTGCGAATCTTCGGAGAGGGAGATAACCCGGTCATCACCCAATTGTGGGAACGTATTTTGCCTGTAGTTTATAAACCTGGATTTTTTTGCGTCGAAATACGAGAAGCCAATGCCATAGGTGGATACCCAAAGGTTATCGCCCCGGGCGGGCACAATGTTATTTACGTCTTCTTTGGCTGTACGCCCCGCGTTTACTTTATAATGGATAAAGCTTTCTGTACGGGGATCCAAGCGGCTCAGGCCATCGCGCGAGCCAACCCATATAAAGCCGGATTTATCGGTGTACACCTTTTCTACATAGTTACTCAAAAGCCCAAGCGAATTCCGTTGTTTCGATTTGAACACCTTGAAAGAGCTGCCATCGAAACGGTTGAGCCCATCGTTGGTGGCAATCCAAATAAACCCCCTGGCATCTTGCGTGATGCTGTTCGCGATTTCGAAAGAAAGGCCATCCTTTAATGAATATTTTAAGACCTTATTATTAACCGGCGTTTGCGCACGTAAGCTTAAAGCCATGAACGGCAAGATGCCGGAAAGGTAAAACATAGTAATGAATTGCTTTCCAAAACCCTTTCTTAAAAATTCAACCATGCTGAACCCGATAATTTATATGATGCGCCCGAGGCAGATGTATCGGGCTAATAATTGGTTTATTTAAACGTCGGCATGCCTGCTTTTGTTTGCGACGCAGCCGATCTCTCCGACAAGAACATCGTTCTACGGATTTTATTAAAAGGGCAAATTACAATTTAATTGTTTACACAACACCTAACGATAAAACATTTTGCCCTCCGTTTTATCGAAACGAACGCCCACCATGGTGCATCACCCCTATTTAATCTCTTCTTTTTCAAGGCAATTGAACTTATGCAGCACCCATCGGCCTATTTCTTCGCCCTGCAATTTGCCGTTGGCAATGCCATCTGCAAAGTGGATGCCGCCCAGTAACCGCGAATAGCCGGCCTCGGCAGCCGCTTGCGAAAATGAGCCGAACTTACGTGGTTTTATACCAAAAGCAAGCTCCACATCGTCGGTATAATTAAAATTAGTGCCAAAATAAGATTCAAGGATAACTGCCGAGGTGGACGAAATGCAGGAGTGCCCGCTAAGATATTCCGGAAAGGGCGGCGTTTGCAGGAAAGATTTCCACCGGGGGTTTAAATACTGGTGGATGGCCGTTTCCGGCCGGATGCGATTGGTTTGGTATTTTTGGTACCAGCAGCTTATAAAGCTATCCATCAACCCTATCGCAACCATGGCGTGTATGGCCATGGCTTTATCAAACCCAACGTTTGCCTGTTTGCAGGCTATGCCGGTTATCAGCATCCAATGTGCGCCCGGCGAAATTTTCTTTAGGCCGATGAGCATGTGACCATTATCCTGCACGGCAAAGGGGTTGCAATCCCAAAAACCGGCTATGGCGCGCTGCCCGGCAGATAAGGAGTCTGCATCGTACCGTTGGCACTCCAGCATCAACTTGTAAAATCCCGACTTCTTGTCTGTGGAGAAAGGCACAGGCGGGGCCGGATTAAACTGGTTGCAAGCCTGCAGCGTAAAAGGCCTTACGGTAGCAAAGTAAGGCTCAACCGCACCCATGTAGGCAGGCGGCGTGGGGTACCATGCACCGGCTGTATCTTTTGGCACATAACGTTTAAAGTTGCTGATGCGGTTGTAGTTGTCCTTAACCGCATAGCCAATAATTTGCACGCTAACTTGTTGCGCGTACTTTAAAGAACTATCTATCTTATCCTGCGCAAAACCTATTTGCAGGCACGAATCGATAAGCCGTTGCTCGAATACTTTTATAGCCGCGCCCGATGGCTGCATTTTAGCAGCCGTTTTGGTGATAGCAAACAAGGCAGCAAGTTGGGCATCGTAATTGGTGACCAAAGGCTTTTTTACCTGCGGGTAGCCATTTAGTGCCGTGGAAAGTTTCATTATCGAAACGTCGTTTTGGGATAGCACCTCGTAGCCCGACATGCACGAATAAGCGAAAAAGCGTGCAGCCAAAGGCGGGTTGGTTACATCGTGTACCATTTGCGCGCTCATCGTTTTTATCACTTTAGTGATATCAGCCGCGTGTAACGCGGGCTTGCCTGTACGTTTCGGCGAGCAGTTCATACCCAGGCACATCAGCAGGATGCCTGTTAAAATAAAGCAGTACTTTTTCATTTACCCGTTGATTTATAGGCCTGCATAGTGGATTGGTTTATAGCGAAAAGCAGTTTGTCCCCTACCTGCATCACGCTGCGTACATCGCCGGTGATGTTAAAACCCGATTGTGCTTGTTTTACTGTTATAAAGTTACCGTTTGCCTGCCCCTTTAGCAACAGGCCATAATTTGCATCGTACTTACCAAAGCGGAGCCGGGCTTTGTTCATGTTGCCGCAAAGGAGCAAATCTGTAATACCGTCATGGTCGTAATCAAAAGGCGTTATGGTAAACACGGGCGAAAACTGTGCTTCGGCGGGTAAAGCTTGTGAATGCAGCCTGCCGGTTTTATCGCTTAGCAGGTAAGTTGTGGCTAAGATATTAGCGGACAGGTGCCCTGCTCCTTGCAGTTGCTCTGCAGTAAAAACATCCTGCAGGGTTGCATCTGCGTAGCTTTTGTAATCGGTAAACTTGCCACGCATGATACTTATCTGATCCAACAACTCGTCGCGGGTAAGGTACGGGTACGATTGATGTTGGATGTAAAAGCAGAGGATGGGGTCGATAGCGCCGTTTTTGTCAAAATCCTTGAAAAACAGCTCAGCTGGCTCTTTATCGCTCGCCTTGCATTGCGAATTGGTACCCTGGTTGCCCAATATCAAATCGGGGTGCCCGTCTTTATTAAAGTCGCCCACGGTGATGCAGTTCCACCAGCCGCTGTATTGTTTAGGCAGGTAATCCGCCGTCTTGTCTACAAATTTTCCGTTCACGTTGATGAAGATGGTTACCGATATCCATTCGCCTACTACAACCAGGTCGGGGCGTTTATCGCCATTCAGGTCTACCCAGGCAGCATCGGTAACCATGCCGAGTTTACTAAGCAGCGGCAAGTATTGTTGGGTGGCATCGGTAAAATGGCCCTTGCCATCATTCAAAAGCAGGTAGCTCTTTGGCGTTTCGGGATAGCGACCGGGAATAATACGACCGCCTATAAAAAGGTCCGGTGCGCCGTCGCCATTGAAATCCGCCGCCTTAACGCTGCTCTTGCTGGTATAAAGGGCAGGGATGGCGTTATCGGTTTTCACGAAGTTGCCTTTCTTATCATTCAGGTATAGCTCATCGCTTAGGGTTTTGTCCTCGGCTTGCAAATCATCGTAACCGCCTGATGCGCAATAAATATCGGGGTAACCATCGCCATTGGCATCAAAAAATGCCGGGATTACCTCCGTCTTCAAGCCGCTCTGCGCAAATGCGGCTTGCTCTTTTTTCACGAAACTACCATCCCGTTTTTGTATGTACAGTAATGATGCCTGCCCTTTGCCGCCGCCAATGAAGATATCCTCCATACCATCCTTATCTACATCGGCCTTTGCCATATGCGGCCCCGAAAAGGAAATGGGGTTCACCAACAGCGGTTGGCGCTTAAAATCGTTTGTTTGGCTAATGGGCTGGCTGTAGTTGATTGGCGATGCAGTCTTAACAAACAGGGTGTTTGCGGCCGACATATGCCCGGTTTTGTTGTCCGCATCCTGTTCGGACAAGGTTATCCGCTTGTTAAGCGCCTGCCCGGCAATTACCTGCGTTTTGCCCGATGGCCAGGTGATCCTTACAGAATCGACGGTTTTTATTTTCCCCAGGCCAAAATGCAGCACCGGCGTTACCGACGACTGATACCCCCGGGCAGGCATCTGCTGCAAGGTTTGCAGTTTTGCACCGGCATATAGCGTAACAAGCGCGCCGATACCGTCGGTATTTTTGCTAGCGCCTTTAAGTTTGATGTCCAGGTAATGGTTATTGGCATCGGCGGCAGCACTGTTTTCCAGTATCGAAGCCGGTTCGTTAACGTTATTGGTAACCAGGTCAAGGTCGCCGTCGTTATCCAAATCTACATATACGCTGCCGTTGCTGTTTGATGCTTCTGTTATGCCCCAGTCCGCAGATACATCGGTAAACGATAAGCCGTCCTTATTTTTGAACAAGTAGTTTTTAACACGCGATGAGGGCATTTCTTTCACCAGGTTAAGCAGGTCCTCCCGCATTACAGACCGGTCCTTCAAATTATCGCCCATGTACTTCAGGAAATCCATATTAGTATAATCGCGCGTGAAACCGTTGGTTACAAACAGGTCCTTAAAACCGTCGTTATCATAATCGGCAAACAATGGCGACCAACTCCAGTCGGTATTAGATATGCCGGAAAACTGCCCTACTTCGCTGAATGTGCCGTTGCCGTTGTTGATGTGCAGCATATTGCGCATGTACTGATAGTAGAACCCGGCCTTTACGTTCATGTTGAAGAACTCGTAATTATCGGTACCCATCAGCAGCTTTTGGCGGCGGTTATCCTCGGGCAGCATATCCAGTGTGAAAATATCGGGGTGCCCATCGTTGTTGATATCGGCAACGTCGTTCCCCATCGAGAAGAACGAAGTATGCCCAAGCATTTGGCTCAGCTTATTGGTGAAGGTGCCGTTGCCATTGTTTATGTACAGCTTATCCGGAATGCTGTAGTCGTTATCCAGGTAAATATCGGGCCAGCCGTCGGCATTTACATCAGCAATACCGGCTGCCAGGCCGTAGGAGATGGTGCCATTCTCTATACCCGCGTCCCCGGTAACATCTTTGAATTTGCCATCGTCGTTACGCAGCAGGCGGGTGCCGCGTTCGGCGTCCTTGGTTTTTACCAGTTCCTTCAGGGCGAAGACATCCATGTTGTTGAGCCGTTCGGGACTGTGGTTTACCAGCAGCAGGTCCAGGTCGCCATCGCGGTCGTAATCGAAAAAGTAGCCCTGGGTACTGTATGACGGGAAATCGAGACCATATTCGGTCGTTGAATCCTTGAACACCGGGATGCCTGCTGCATCGTTCCCCTGGTTAATGAGCAATTGGTTTATGCGCTTCTCGGGCCGTAACTTGCCCGAGTAACAGAGGTATAGGTCGGGCCTGCCATCGCCGTTTACATCGGCAACGGTGGCGCTTGTTTTCCATGGCCCGGGCCGGCCGGCTGCGCCTGCTTGTTGGGTAACATCCGCAAAAACCATATGGCCTTTGTTGAGGTAAAGTTTATTATCAACCATGTTGCCGGTGAAGTACAGATCCTGCAGGCCATCGCCATTGAAATCGCCGACGGCGGCTCCCCCGCCATTATAAAAATACTCGTACACCAGCACATTGGTGTTGAGGCCCTCGGTAAGCTGGTTTACGAAACTTACATGCGTTTGCGCAGTATCCAGCGCATGAAAAAGCGTTGGCCGCGACCCGGGCGCACTATCGGTACCGTTGTTGCAAGCCGCCAAACCAAGCAGGAATGCCAGTGGCGCAATGTAGCTGAGCCCTAAGGGCAACACAGGAAATAGCGAAGGCTTTGGCTTCATATAAAATCAGGAAAAACGGCAACGCCACGGAGGCGTTTAACAATTGGTTTAAGCAGCCAAATTACTTTTTTTAAAGCGGATAGCATAGGGGGTATTTCGTTACAATACGGGGGGATAAATGAGAAAATGGACAAAACCCTGATTTTTTGGCCGGGGGGTGTTCCACTTCCGCGTGTGAAACACCTGTTTTTTAATTATAATTGATAATCAGCGCTTTAAACAAAACAGGTGGAACACTTTGGAACATCCCTATTGTTTAGGTAAACTATGTAAATTATTAATATTAAGCTAATTATATAAATTAATAAAATTTGCTTTTTTCAGAGTGGAACACCCACCGTGTAACGCTAAAACCAGCTTACTGACAAAACAGCGCCACCATTTGCCTGCCCGTATTTGGCTAACTTGCATTATAATCAAAATTTCATGAGCGTTAAACACACGGACGAACCATTATTTGTACGCCCGCCGGAGATCGAACTGATCCGTTCGCTGGCGCGGGGCGTAAAACTTACTGCAAAGCAGCGCAAACTATTACAGCAACAGGAGGAGCGCGCCATAACCTGCGACGAGGCCTTCATCATCAAAAAAGCCGACGACTGGCTCTGGCTGCCTCCCGATGAAAACCCTATCGGCGATATGCTATTCGGCGACCTGTGGCTTAAAGGCGAACTGTGCATCCTTTTTGCCGATACCAACGCCGGCAAATCCATCCTGGCGGTGCAAATAGGCGATGCCATCAGCCGCGGCGAGGCAGTGGGCGATATGCCCGTACAAAAGCAGCCCGAACCGGTGCTGTATTTCGATTTCGAGCTGAGCGCTGCGCAGTTTGCCAAACGCTATACCGGCCCCGATGGGGAGCTTTACCCCTTCTCGCCAAATTTTTACCGGGTTATCATCAACCCCGCTGCCAGCCGCGAGCGCAAATTTGCCAGCTACCACGATTACCTCATCAACTCCTTCGAAAATATCATCGTCAGCACCAAGTCGCGCACCATTATTATTGATAACATTACCGCCCTGCGCAGCAGTACCGAAAGCACCGCCGCCGCCGTACAGCTGATGCGCAGCCTCAACACCGTCAAAACCCGCTGGGGTGTATCTATATTGGTACTGGCCCATACGCCCAAGCGCAACCCTGCACGCCCCATTACCCGTAACGACCTGCAGGGCAGCAAAATGCTGATGAACTTTGCCGACAGCTCCTTTGCCATTGGCGAAAGCCAGCGCAGCCCGGGCTTGCGCTACCTAAAGCAAGTAAAGCAGCGCAGCAGCGGGCCCGCGTTTAGCGCAGGCATGGTAAAGCTTTGCCGCATTGTTAAAGAAGGCAGCTCCCTCCACTTTGCGTTTGAAGGCCAGGGTAGCGAAGCCCCTCACCTGCTCAGCCCAACCATGCAGCAGCGCAAAGCCACCGATCAGCAGATCCTCCGCCTCCACGCCGAAGGCCAAAGCGTACGGCAAATAGCCCAGGCAACGGGGTGTACGGCAAGCAAAGTGTTTAGGGTGATAAAGAGGGCGGAGAAGGTGGGGGTTTAGAGGTGTGCGGATTACAGATGTGCAGATTTCAGATTTAAAATGTCCCGAGCTTAAAGGATTCTGATTATTTACGGTTTGTAGCAGTCGATTTTGAAAAGCAAGGGTAGTGGTTCTTTTGTTGCAACAGTCCCGCTATGCACTACAAGCCGCCGGTAGAAGCGGGCTTTCCGTTGCTATCGGGTTTATGGCCGAACGGTAAGTGCGCCAAATTGAATGTGGGCTGTTCGGCGAGACGCCTGATTGTAAATATTGATAAGGCTCTACGCTTAAGTTATTACAATTACCCCGCCCGGGCAGGCGTCCCCGCCTGACTGTGAAACTTGGTAAGCGTCCACGCTTACCCTAATACCTTTTAACTGCTACGTCAGCGTGGACGCTGACAAATTATATCATTCAGGCACGGACGCCTGAACGGGCGGGGATTCTTCAACGCCCACAGATTAGATCAGTCAGGGGTGACCGTTGAACGGGCGGCGCGTACCCACTTCTCTGCCCACGCTACAAACTCAAGCTATTCGTGGGATTGAGTAAATTAAGCCCTACTTACTCGGAATGAAGTGCAAGGTTTGACTTAATCAACTTCATAGATTATAAACGACCCATAATAGGTTGTTTTTGCAGATTGATCCAAATTTAAGCCGCTATAGTCGATAACTTGGATTTGGAATTCTTCTGTAGTAGTTGAAGTTACCCTAAACTCAACTTGTTTTCCCCATGCAGGAATCACAATTGGCGGCTTTTTGAATATAGGCAGTCTATCGCCCGAATTGGTCTTCAAAAGGGAAAATTTGATTGTTGTAGGGTCCAATAATCCCTTTAGAGCCACATTTGTCACTAAATAGAACTCTTTTTTTATTTTGTTCTTTTTATTAATAGAATCAATTTGAATAGAAAGATTCTTTAGTGCATCTTTTGATTGATACCCAGCTTCTCTAAGGTTGAACTGCTGTTTTCTCAAGAGATATAATATAGCTGCATTTTGTTGCAACTGGAACTGTGAAGTCTTTACCTTTCTATTCAACTCTTTTACGGAATCCTTCGCGGCTAACATTCTATTATTAACATCAGTGTAATTATCCTGAAAAGTAAGTTTAATAGAATCAACCTTTTTGTTAAAATCATTTTTAACAGCTATTTCAATTGACTGTAGGCTATTATATCCCAAAAAACCTGCAGCTGCGGTTATCAGACCTACAATCGCGATCAAAAATTCGTATTTGTATTTTAGCTCCCAGTACTTTGCATCATTTAATTGACTGTTTCTTAAACGGGAACTTTTTTTTAACGATCTAAAATTAATACCATTCCAAACAAATAAAACAATTAGGCTAAAGATTGCTATGAGAAGTATTACTGTAAATTTTGACATAAGGCTGGATTTATTCGATAATAAATGTAAAACAATAATGTTGACGATATTTCTACTACTTGAAAAGTAAGTTCAATGTAAACTGCCGCAATATCGCGGACCGTTGTAGTATTAATCATTGTTGTTATGGTATGAAAATTAATTAATGCATAGTATGCATCCTTTAGTGACGAATAGTAATAGTCACAACATTTATTCTAAATAAATATGCCAACGGATTCTGATGGTCGAACCTATAGATATTGATTAGGTACTGTCTGTTCAATTGATACTAACTTTTTCTGTCGTTTAGTTCGATTAATTAATCGATTATTAATAAATATGCTTAAAGTACTAATACTGCTTAAAGGCAAAACGTAGTCAAAAATGCATTTTGCAATGTCGTGCTCCATTCCGTCTTTCGGCAACGTGTCAATCCAATTTATAATTTTATGGGCGTAATTATATTTCCAATCCTTGCAAATGAAGATTAATAAGTAAAAGACAAATGCAAGGATAAGTGCAACTACAGCCAAGTATCCAACGAGTTGCCACCAAAAAAATCTATCTTTCACATATTTTCGCCTTAGCTCTTGCTTTAACTGTCTATTTTCTAATTGAATACTCTTATTTCTGTCTATCTCCTGCTGTTTTTCTATTTGCATTTCATATAATACAGCACCAGACCCCTTTATATGGGCATCTAAACTTTCTGATAAAACGTGGTAATGCTCTGTTACTTGATCTAAATCCGCCTCAAGTTTAGATTTAGCAAACGCTTTTGAACGTTCAATAATTTCATCATCTGATAAGCTTTTCTCAAGGATGCCCTTAAAGTTTTTGTCAATCATAACTTCGATGATAGCAGACTGCTTTTCAAAATCAGCGGTAATTTCGCTGATACCAACTAAAATTAATTGAAGTTGTTCGTTGGAAATGTTGGTTTCGTTCTGAGATAGGTTTAAAAAACTCACGAAACTCTTAAAATCATCGCTGGTTCTGTTTATATACCGTAACAGGATACTAAGCCATTGGGAGGGCAGCAAAACAGTTGGAGTAGATGAGTTGTTCTTAAAATCCCACCGCCGTAACCCTTGATCCGACGAAATGAAAAAATATTTTGTTTCAAATATGTTGCGGAAATTTCCATTCCTACGTTCTCTTATTAAATAAATATTTTTAGCATCTGATATGCATGTCTCATATCTAACGGGAACCAATTTTTCATTGTTCTTAAAAGTATAAATATCATTTGCTAACTCTGTGATAATTTTGATTATTTCCTCATTCTTATCATTAAACGGAAACAGATAGTCTTCCTCAATGGCAAATTTCTTTTTAAACGACTCATATTCAGACAAAAGAAATGATTCGAAATAATCAAGATTATCGTTATTCCGATTCATTCGCCAACGTTGATAGTAATCAAAGAACTCCGGCTCTTTATTAAACCGTTTAAAAGTCTTAGGGTTAACTTTAGAAAAATTCTTTTTTTTAATTTGTTCTATGTAGTATCTAATTGTTGATTTGTATTCAGCGGTAGTAAAACTGGATATAACAAGCGTTTCACCAGCATCCTTGAATTTATTTAAAAAAGTAGTTGTTTTATTAGAACGGCTTTCACCATTTATACCAATCGCTCTAAATACAATGTTGGTGTCCAAGTAAAATATTTTGTTTTTTAAATTTTTAAGATGAAAAGTTGCCTTAGAATCACTATTCGTTATAAGACAGTATTCTAAGGCGTAGCTTGATATGTCGAATATTGCTTTATTTTTTAAATCATTATCCCAAAGCAAAAAGGTATTGATTAGTTGTTTTTCAACAGAATTAAAAGAATCATCAATATTAATAGCACCATTTAAGCCTTTCTTATAATCGATTAACTTTGAGAAGCTTGAAATGTTGTTATTAAATATTTCATATAAAAATTTATAGATTATTGATTTTCCATCTAGAGCGTGAAATGTTTCTGAATTTAGATCTAGAAATTCATCGATAAAAAAATCAACGTTATTTTGATTTAAACGTGATTCTAACAAGAGTCTTCTTTTTGAAGTCAAACAAGCCATTAACTCGTTTTGAGAATGAGTATCTGGCACAATTAGAAAGTTTTCTTCTGTTTGATTTGCAATTATATCGCTAACTTCCTCATAAGAAAATATAAACCCATAATTATTCTCTATAGCTGCGACAATTTGATCTATGTTTAGCGGTGCGTTTTTATTGTCTATGAAGACAGATTCGATAATTTTACGATGTATTGTTTTAGGGCTTACTTCATAATTACTCTCAGAATACAATACGGCTGCCAATCGGAATATCTCTCGCTGTTTTAAGTCTTTCATTCAAATAAAATAAAATTCTAATTTACTAAATATAAAAGCAAGAAAATAATAATATTAAAAAAATAACTAAAATAATTAGCTGATTTTATGTCCCGATGCTGGTGCACGTGTGTCGCGCGTTCCTGGGGATTTGCAAAAGCGCAGATTTAGTTAACTCATGGATGCACTTAATTAGGGGAATTCCATGAACTCAATAGACAGTACCATTACCCGCTGTTGTATTAAAGCATGTGGCTCTGTTTTTTCGCCGTTGTTGGTGTTGTCACCGATAACGCCCGGATGCACTTACTTAACGGAATAAACGCCACACCTATTAGCTCCTATTACAAGCATTGCGGCTTATCGGTTAACACATCACCTACAGGCATCGCGGTTCGTTGGTCACAAAACCAACGAAGGCGAGGAAATAAAATATCCCGGTCGTAACCACCCTCCTATTTTGTCGCTTTTGGCTCACACCCTTTTTAATTATATTCTACTCCTTTGTACCATTACAAACAATTAAAATTAAACCGCCATGAGAAAATTAAAAGTTCAAATGAATTTTGAGGGAATAAGTTGGGATGATGATATGGTAACCTTTTGCATTGACAACCTTAAAAATGTGGACAGTATCTTACTCGGACGAATCACGGCTGAAGGTTTTATTCCGTATTGGAAGGATGTAGCCGGGAATCCTGATCCCAATGATATTAATAGTAGAATGGGAAAGCCAATTAATGATATTCACAAGGACATTTTTTCAAATACACTTAAGGGCAATCAGTGGGATAATGTTACTATCATAAGTGGCGATATTGCAGAAGAAATAAAACAATTGAAAGAAAATAAAGGGGAAGACATCATTGTTTATGGCGGTAATAAATTCGTATCATCTTTAATCGGACACAATTTAGTAGACGAATACTATTTATTTGTAAATCCGCTTGCCAGTAATAGCGAAGAACCAATTTTGAAATTCATCAATAGCAATTTGCAATTAACATTGAAAGAATGTAAAGCATTTCCTTGCGGAACAGTGTTATTGCATTATTCAAGTCGATAATAAATGCCTGAAAATAACAACGAACCGCTAACATAGCATTGCCGCAATTTGGGCAGGCAGTCATATCATCGGCATTATTCTCCACCGTTGTTGGTGTTAACGGATGCACTTAATTACGAAATACCCGCCACACCTGTTAGCGCCTATTACAAACATTATGTCCCCGCCGGGTCTCTCGATAGAGGACCCGGCGGCACACGGATGTAATCAACTTCGATGAATAGCCTTTCGGATGGCCGTTTGGTCCACAGGATATAGGCGTTTTGCGGCTTTTCATTTATATAAATTTATTACGGTGCTAAAGCCGCAGGGTCCTCTGCCGAGAGACCTTGCGTGAACGGGGTCCACAAGCATCGTATTCTGTTGGCCTACAAGGCCAACGAAGGCGGATTATCTGCACAATAGGTAGCTTAATTTCCCATTAATTAAATCAATGGCAAATGCCATTTAAGGTTAAGTTAAAAACCGTCTTAAATACAATTATTCCATGTAATGTTTTGATAAAAACAAAAAAAATGATTATGTTGGGTTAGTTTTTGCCGGAAAATTTCAGTAAGAACTACCCCTGATTAAAATAAATGAGAAAAAGCATAGTCATAATCTGGCTGTCGCTGCTGCTTTGTGCAGCGGGAGCATTGTTCTGGCACAACGACTGGAAGTACCAGTTACCCACCCCCGTGCCCATAGGCTACCGGCCCGCTAAGCCCGGCAAATTGATCGTGTTCAATGCCTCGATGAAGCAGGATAAACGCAAACCCGTGTTTCTGCATTTTTTCAATCCCGACTGCCCCTGCTCCCGGTTTAACATAGCTCAATTCAAATCCCTGGTTCGCCAACGCGGCCACGAGGTAAATTTCATGGTGGTGGTGATGAGCACAAAAAAATTTACTGCCGATGAAATACAGGATAAATTTGACCTGAATATTCCCATTTTGTTCGATCAGGCCATCGCCACAACTTGCGGTGTCTATTCTACCCCGCAAGCCGTTATCCTGGATAAGACACATCATTTATATTACCGCGGCAACTATAACAGCAGCCGTTACTGCACCGACGAAAAAACCAGTTATGCTAAGATCGCACTAAACGGCTTGTTAAGGGATCAGGCCGGTTTGGTTTTTAGTCCACTGGCGCTGCGATCTTATGGCTGTAGTTTGCCTGGTTGTGAAAATTAAGTTTTATCCCATTTAAGATCATACGAATGCCCTCACCCACCACGCTACCGGATAGCCTCAACCAGACACTGATTTCCGATGTTCGGGAGAGGTCGGACCGTTTGATGAATTATTTCCTGACCGCTTACTTTATTATCGGACTGGTATTAGCCGTATTTTACGAAACCTGGCTAATTGCCTTTGGTATTGGAGGGCTTTCCTTACTAGCTTATTACTCCACCAAATTGTTACTGCCGGAGTCGGACCTCTATCAGTATGTGCTTAGCACGGTGCTTGGTATTTTTATGGCCCAGTACATTTACCAGATGCACGGGCTCTTCGAGATGCATTTTTTTGCTTTTATAGGCAGTGTCTTGCTCATCACGTATCAGAAATGGAAGTTGCAGATTCCTGTCACGGTGGTAGTACTCGTCCATCATGCCGTCTTCGGCTATTTGCAAAATACCGGATTAAAGGAAATTTATTTTACCCAGTTGGATTATTTCGCTCTTCAAACGTTCATTATCCATATCCTGCTGGCAGCCGTCATATTTTTCATCTGCGGCTTATGGGCCTATCAGCTCAAAAAATTTAACAATATCTATTTGCTCCAGACGATACAAATGGGCGAATTGCAAAAGGAAGCCCAGCTTGCGCAGGAACGCGCCGCTTCCGAAAAAAAGTATAGTGAATTGTTTCATTTAAGCCCTATGCCCATGCTCGTGTTCGACCTGGATTCCTTACAATTCCTGGATGTAAATGAGGCAACGATCCAGTATTACGGCTACAGCAGGAAAGAGTTCCTGGGCATGACGCTTAGGGATATTAACCTTGCCGAAGACATTGCGGAAATGGAAAAATCATTGGAAAATGACCGGCTGACAGGGAAAACGAATGTAGTGGGAATTTTAAGGCACAAAAAAAAGGACGGGCATATCATTCAGGTAGATGTACTGGCTAATTTTATTGAATATAAAGGAAAGCCCGCAAAAGTGATCATTGCGAACGATATCACCGAAAGACTGGTGTATATCAAAGCTATTGAAGACCAGAACGAAAAATTGAAGGAAATTTCCTGGATACAGTCTCATGTCATCAGGGCGCCCCTCGCCAGGATCATGGGGCTGGCACCGCTTATCAGGGATGCCAGTGAAAATAAAAAGGAAAGGGAGAAAATGCTTGATTATCTTTTAGTATCAACCCACGAACTGGACCAGGTGATAGGTACCATTACCGATAAAATAGGCATGGTAGAAATAAACAGTTAATCCCCATCCTCTTGCCCTCCCCTTCACCGGTTATATATTCACTTTTTCAGCAGGCAACCTCGTTAACGATATCATCCTCAATAAAGAATTGTGCATTTGTACCTTATTTATCATGCCCAGGTACACTTATTTCAACTGCCTCTGCTTAAAACAAATTGCAGGTTGCTGATGACAACTTCAAAAAGTCCCCGATCTAAAAAAAGAAGCTACGAGTTTTAAAAACACAGTAATAAAAAGTTGGTTGGCGTACTCGTGACTAATGAAACCGCAATAAGCCACGAGTACACCCCCAACGTTGCATAGCCGCCCGGGCAATGCTGTTATTTACACATCAAGCAATCTACCAGTATCTATTACTTAAAAAAGATTCCCTTGCCTGATCAATCTGATTGAGAAATAATTTTGTTTAGCCGCGTTGAACGTTGTTGGATAATTGATAGTGCCGGCTACCGGGTAGTTTTGGCTGTATGTTGCCTCAATAATAAGTGCGCTTGCTATATTGGTTGTTAGCGAAAATACCTTTGTAGGCTTATCTGCTTTGGCGAAAGAGAGCTTATCAAAATACACCCCCGGTTTTATCCAGGTTTCTTTGCCGTTTCTTCTAAAATGCAGCATCGGCCCAAAGCCCAGGCGCATTACGGTATATCTGTATTTGCCTTCCCTAACGTCATCGGTGGCCGATGTGCCGCTATTTACTGCATCCTGGTCCCGCTTTCTTTCGCCTATCCTTTCATACCAGCCAAAATCTGCAAACAGCTTGAATTTGGTATCTGTTTTGTACCAGAATTGTAGGCCGCCCTCTCCGCCGGTTACGGTATGCACCCCGGTAACACCGGGTTCGAATGCGTGTAGCCCTGCCGTAAATATCCCCCTCAAATTAAAGTTAACCGGTGCATTGTTTAAAATTTCAAATTTTAAGCCAATCTCAACAGTTGGATAAGATCCCTTATCGGCATAAGAGCCCAAAGCTGCATTGCCATTGTTTTGGTTGGTTATCATAGGCGTTTGGTCATAACCCACACCCACCTGAAACTTGGTAGAAAAACCCTTGTGCGTGTACCCATCATTTAGCATCGACATGGCTGCTACTGCCGAACCCGCAGCCGCTGCATAGGTTGCATCTTCGGTGTTATCTTTTCGCTGTACATCTGCTACGCGGGTTGCCCTTGCAGCGGTGCGTTTGGCTTCGGCTGCCTGATCATATTTTTGTTTGGCTATGCTTTTTTGCCCTTCGTTTGGGGCTATATTCTGTGCCTGCGAATAATAACTCAGTGCAGCATCGTAGTTTTTGCTACTTAAAGAGTTATCGCCCTGAGTAATGAAGTTATCAAATCTTTTCTGTTTGTCCTGATCTTCCCGTTGTTTGGCATTGGCTGCTGTTTGTTGAGCAGAAGCCTCGCGAACCAGTGATTCCAGTTGATAAATATCTGCTTTTATATCAGCCAGAATGGTGTATTTCCGGTTGTTTATCTGGCTATCGGTACCGGTTAGGCCGGTCATATAATCTGCCGGGGTTTTGGTGCAGATAGAAGATCTGGTGGTAGTTTCTGATAGTTGTGCGCACAAATCATCCTTCTTTTGGAATTGTGCGCTTATCTGTGCGTCAATGCTGTTACCGCCGGGTAGCGAACTACCGTTTACGCCAGAATTTGAACTATTGGTTTGTGAATTACTCTGCGTAGAAGCGTTATCATCGCAATTTACACAAACTTTCTGGCCGCCTCTACACTCATAAGACGGGCCGTTTTTTCCCTCGCTGTAAGCACGAATATAAAACTCCGCTGAACTGCCTTGAGGCAATACTTTGTTGTACCCCGTAGTGTGTGTGTAAGTTTCTCCCGGGTCGAGAACAAAAAGCCCGTCGAGCATTTTTTCTTTGTAGCCGTTAGCAGCAATAACCCATGGCTCTATGGTAAACGATACTCTTTTAGAGGATCTGTTTTCTATCCGCCAATTATAAGCATAAGCACTTACCGACGGTACGTATCCCTGAGACTTGTAGGAAAAATATAAATTGGTAAAGCATTCTGCCTGGCTTGAGCCGCTCCAGTTTGTTTTGCCGTCTCCCCATTTTTGCCCGAAAGAATAGGTTGTAACTAATAGGATAATAAATAAAAAGTAAATTTTTTTCATTGCAAGGAGATTTTAATTGTGATGGGGCTCCTGCAAACTTCAGGTGCTTACGGCACAAAAAAAATAGCTACAGATAGCTATTTTTATGCGCCTTATAACCAGCCTTCGTGTATAGCTTTGCTCACCAGTTCTACCGCTGTTTTTGCATTGGCTTTCCGCAGTATATTCTTCCGGTGGGCGTTTACGGTATGCCTGCTTACAAATAACTCATCGGCTATTTCCTTGCTGCTTTTGTTCTCTACAATCATCTTTAAAACGGCACGTTCCCTACGCGTAAATAAATCGAACGACTTTGTGAGCGCATTAGCTTCGGCGATGTTATAGTAGGATGGTTCTCCATCCAGCCCTATAATAGAAAAGTTTGGCGCGCCCTCTGGTTTTAGGTGCGTAATATCGGTATCCACGCTCAGCGTGCGGTAGTAGTTGGTTTCATCATAATCTACCTGCACTGCCTGGTGCAATAGCCTTATATACCGCCCGTCGCGGGTACGCATCCTAAAATCGTACTGCATCTTGTAATTTTGTATCTTATCAAACGGCAGGTCGATAAAAAATTCTGTAATGCGCTGTTCAAACTGCAAAAAGTAAGGCTTATCGTCGGGGTGCAATATTTCCAGAAAAAAAGGGATGCTCATTTCTTCGGGCATATAGCCCAATACCTTGGTAATACCCGGGCTAACCATATCAAACTCAGCTTGAAAAATATTAAATACATAATAGTAGTAATGCCCTGGCTGAAAGAGGTTTAGTAATCGTTTATGAAGCTCGAGTTCTAACTTCAGTTCGTACTGATGTGTCGGGTCTTCCTTGACCACTGTACTCCATATTTTTTTTGCGCTAAGATAAATTTGTGATTGTTGGTTCGACATCGGATAAGGCTATTTATAGATTTAAATATATTATATTTTCTCAAATAATATCCCTCCCTATGCCGAATTCTCCTCCCTTATGGCCCATAGGCAATATAATTGCATACCCGCACTGCCTGGGATTATGGACGTTCTGTTTTTTTTAGGCATTAATGGGCTCCCTTCGGCAGGGCGTCTCCGTGCTTATTTCCAAAAAAAATATTCCCGGCACTAATCGTATTTTTTTGATATTTAGTTAAATTAGCTTGACCGTTAACCCTCAACCCTTAAAACAATGAAGAAACTCTACGCACTCGTTATTTTCCTGTTCATCTCCTATGGCGTTTATGCACAAAGCAAGTTCGACGGCGACTGGCGCGGCAGCGTTACTACCAAAAGCGGCTCTACGCTCAAGATAAGGATCAAAATCAGCGACGATGAGGTGACGCAATATTTCTGGAATGCCGATGCATCGGAATGGCGGGCCACAAGCCCCGCTATTACACGCAAATTTGCGCACAAGAATAACTTTGAATTTTCGTGGATGAGCTCCGGCGGCGTTTGGACGGAAACCCAAACTTTTATGCTTTCTTATGTCTCCGGCAGCAATTTAAGCCTGGTGTGGTCGCGGCAGGTGGTCAACGAAAAAGACAGTGGCGATAATGAAGCATGGGCAGTGCAGGGAGAGGGTAGTTTAAGCAAGTATTAATAGCTGAACGCGATAGACGGGTGCCTGCGCCGTGCAGATAGAGGGGCAATTAACAGCTAATCACCCTGATTTTCAGAGCGGCCACTACTGAGTGAAAATGCAAAAGCCGGGCTTAAAAAACCCGGCGCTACAATAATGTTGTAAAATTAATGGCACTGGATAAATTGATTCATCAACCCTGGCCAGAAACAAAAACAACTCCCTTATTTAGGTGCTTTCTTTACGTTTACCGCGTTAAGCCCCTTTTGTCCCTGTTCGGTTTCGAAAGTTACTTTGTCGTTTTCTTTTACTTCTTCGGTCAGGCCGTTTACGTGCACAAAAATACTTTCCTGCGTTACGTGGTCCCTGATGAAGCCAAAACCTTTTGAGCTATTAAACATGGTTACCGATCCGGTACGTATTTTATCCGCTTCGGTTAGTTCGGCTTGCTTAGGAATGCTGATTTGTATATCCTCAGCAACTATCTTGCGGCGTTTGTTAGGATCCGGCGGCGTTGAGGTGATATTGCCATCCTCATCGATGTAGGCCATCATATCGTCCAACGATTTGCCCTTAGATCCGTTCGCTTTGCGCTCTTCGGCCTTTTCTTTTTTGTCTTTTAACTTGATCGATTTTTTTTTCTCTCGTTCTTTTTTACTGAATGTTTCAGTTGATCTACCCATACTACAAAGATACTACGATTTTATAATAATGATTGCAACGTCTGTATTTTTTTACTTAATCGATACGTTCAATTCATATTGGCTACTTTGCGACTGATTTACCCGGCTTATGTTACGCCTCCCGCCGCGTATTACGAGTATGCAAAGCAAGGCTAAGTCGGCGCCAATCCTAATTAATAATCCCCCCTACAAACTCGCCAGACCCCTAAAAAACTGGATGGCACCGAAAACTATCGCGCCCCAAAATATAAAGCCAACATTGGCCATGGTAAGCGCGATGCCGCCCACGCACCATAGCGCGCCGTACAGCATGTCTTTTTGGGCTTTGTCTTTTTTGGCTTTGGCAATTTCCTGTTCAAGGCCGTCGGCGATAGCCGTGGCCGAATCCTCGTTAAGCCCGCGCTCCATTAATGCTTCTTTTACTTCGTAGGCATTTTTGCCGCCTATAAACAGGTTTGCGGCATACTCATACATTTGGTTGATTGCTTGTTGGGTTGTTTCTGTTTGTTCCATTGTGATAAAGGTTTTTGGCCGCACACAATGTGCGACCAGGTATGATAAATATAGGTATTGCAATTATTTTTACAATACGCCTTTATTATTTTTGGCAAAAAAGCATAAGCCAGCAGTAGACTATTGCCAAAAGCAAAAAAACCTTCCTGTTTGCAGGAAAGGCTCTGTTATATTATAAAGCTGCGGTTTAAACGATTTGCCCGGTTTGGATATCAACCGTGTAAGTTGCGCCGTTGATGGTAATTTTTACTCTATTATTGCCCATGAACAGGATAGTGCCTGTGTAATCCCATTTGCCCTTGGGGGTGCTGCCGGTGGTTTTGAATACCGCGCTGCCGCCTTTTATCTGGCCGCCGTCGGTTGGGTCGATGATGAGCGACGTAAGCTTATAGTAAAAAGCCGTGCTCGCTTTAGGTTTAGCGCCGGTTTTGAACTCCAGGTTGGTTTGCATATTCATAGTACCACCGAAAGATATCTCCGAATCGGGGTTGCTTGGGCTGAGGCTGGTGATAGCCAGGTCCTGCCCAATCCGGTATTTGGCCGTAAGGGATGGTGTTATCATTGATACCAGCAGGGTATCATAAAAAGTAAGCCCGCTTACATTATTGTTGATACAGATGGTAGCAAATTTAAAACGGCCCGCTATGCTCAGCTGCGCAGTATCTATGCTGACACTGTAGCTAAGCGTGGTATCCAGTTTGAGGCCGCACTCGGGGTTTACCGTGTTGATCACTATTTTTTTGAAGCCCGGTCTCACTGCGTTTATCTGTGGATGCAGGCCGTCGCTAAAATCGAACCCGCCCAGGCCACCGTAAAAGGTTTGCGCAAGGTTAATTGCAACCTCCTGGGTTACTGTTTTAGCATCCAGCGTTTTGGTAGATGGATCCGTCGAGGTTTTTTTGCAGGACGTGTAGACCAGCGCAATTGTGCTTAGCGCGATGATGCCGGCAAGTAATTGTTTTTTCATGATGATAAGGGTTTAGTTATACTTTCAAATTTGCCCTTAATCTACCAAAAACCTGCAAAACATCCAAAAGTCAAATAATATTCAATAGCTTATTTACATATTGAACAGGAGGAACGCCCCTGCATCCCTTTATCTAGGCAGTTTAGGTAAAATGCAGGGGTTAACCCTAAACTTAATTCATTAAATCACCACTGAGTATGAGTCGTTTCTCAGTAAGTGTATCCAAATCTAAACCTATATACTTCTGAGAGTGCACCTGATCAAATGCATGGGATCTATAAATATTCATTTTCCCCTTCTCAAAAGCAACTATGTATGTAAAAACATAGCCGGTTTTCATGCTAAAGTATTTGTACAAATCGTATGATGCGCTAACTGCTAGAAATTTTGAACTGTTTTTGTTTTTAGTCAAAATACTAAGGCCGTTCGACAAATAGCCCATCTGTATATCCGAGGTTTTATTATTTTGATCTGATAACAAAAAAGTAGAATCCGTTGAATTGAATCGGGCAACCATCCCCATGCTTAGCCCTTTAAAGGGCCCCAGGAATTTTGCGCACCATATGGTATCGGCATAAGTGATATTTACATTGCCTTGTTGCGGCATTTGGGCGTGTGCAATAGTGTAAGAAGTTAAAGCCAGAATCAGGACTAACCATTTTATGTTTTTTTTCATCGGGTCTATTATTGTTCTATCGTTTTTTAGGCAATCATTCCACTTAGTTTTAATCAACTACGGTTTTCTTATTCATTTTTCTGTTTTAAATCTATTAAAAAAGACTAATGAATGTAATGACTAAATGATACCTGATTGGTTATTTTATTATTAAAACCAAGTCCAATCCGCTTACGGTTTCCACTCCAGCAGCTTCTCATCCGCATCCTGTTCATAAAACCGCCTTTTTACGGTATCAACGTAAATCCAGGCATCAGTAATAAACCTGCTGCCATCGGCGTCGGTTAAATCGTGCCCTACCTGGTAACGGTAATAGCTGGCGGTATCGGTCTTTATCTCCTGGTCGAAGAGCCATTCTTCATTAAGCGTCTTATCGGCTACGGCATTACGTACCAATTCGTTTTTGGTGATTTTGTTATACACTACGGAGAGAGAATCGAACCATTTAGAGGCATTTTGCGGCTGGCGCGTTTTAACAGTAACGGCGGCTTTGGGCATAGCCGGGGCGGTAGCAATTACCTGGCTTTTAGTTTTTACGGGCACGGAAGGTTGCCTGCACGCAACAGAAAGAATTAATAAAAGTAACAGGGGCGTGTATCGTTTCATGGCTTAAAGGCTGGGCTATGGACACGCAAATTAAAAAATAAAACCCGGATGCCAGTACGGCACCCGGGTTTCGCAAACATGAAAACTAATCTTAATGCCTGTGCCTGTGCTGATGGTCGTTGGTTTCGGCAATCCAGGCATCTGCCGAGAATTTGCCCGATCCTACCACCCAAAACAATACCAGCAGCAAAAAAACCACTATTGAAAGCCATAATTCCGTATTGAGGAAAGATAGCCCTTTGGTAATATTCACGAAAAATATAGCGCCTAATAGTATGGGCATCTGCATTACGGCTACCATCCGCGTAAGCAGACCGGTAAGGATGAGCAGGCCGCCTATCACATGCGCAAAAGCTACGATATGGATAAGCACCACCGCCATCAGGCCGGATCCATCGAAGGTTTTGTTCTGGAATATCCAATCCTGCTGCACACCCGTGCTGCTGATGAATACCACTCCTTTGCTAAAGATAATCAGCCCCAGTAAAATGCGTACGATGTCCAGCCATTTCGGATGATGAAGATCACCCCAATGTTCAACTTTTTGGACCATATTCATATGATGCCTCCTTTTTTAAGATGTTTGTAATTGGTAATTGAAGTTACGATTAATTATCATTACAAATGCAAATATTTTAAACTCTTTTTCAGGCAGTTACGACAATCATTCGGTAAAATGCCCATATTGGTGCAACCAAAGCAAAAATGTTTCCGTTATGTTGTTTTTTACTTAGTATTGTAAATAACCTTTGCCGTACCGCCTACAATTTCATCAAGGATACCATCAGTGAGCGCAATCATCAAAATACTTTACCTGGAGCATAACGCCGGCACCGCCATATTGGTGGCCGATACGCTGAAAGCGGCAGGTATTGATGCTAAGCTAAGGGTGGTTGATAACGCCCCCGGCTACCTGGAGGCATTATCCGGCTTCGCCCCCAACCTGGTTATTGCCAGCGATGCGTTACCGGCATTGAGCGCTGCGGATGCGTTAACGGCGCTAAAGCAATATAATCCGGCTATCCCCTTTATGGTATTGGCTGATGCAGACACCGATGCACAGCAGATAGTAAACCTGGTAAAACAGGGCGCATGCGATTATATCCCAAAACAGGACATACACAAGCTACCTGCTGCCGTACTATCTGCAACCAATGAAGCGGCCATCCCAAAAAAAACACAGCTTACCGAGCAAAGCTACCGCCAGATAGTAGAAACCGCGCAGGAAGGCATCTGGATATTAGATCAGGACCTGGTTACTGTTTTCGTGAACAAAAAAACCTGTGATATGCTTGGCTACTCCGCCGAAGAGATTATTGGCAAGCGCAACTCCGATTTCAGGCACGATCACAACCCCAACGATACTATTGCCCGGGCCAAGCAACGCAGGCTGGGCATAGCAGAAACGCACGAAAGCACCTTCGTTACCAAAAGCGGCGCGCACGTACAATGCATCGTAGCCACTAACGGCCTTTTTGATGCGGGTGGCAATTACACGGGGTCGCTGGCCATGCTCACCGATATAACCGGCCGCAAGGCGCACGAGAACGCATTGAAGCATTCAGAGGCCAACCTATCGGCTGTTATAGAGAACACCAGCGACCTGGTGTACTCGTTGGATCGCAATCTGAAGGTAATTACTTACAACCAACTCTTCAAAAACACGATCAAGCATGTTTACGGCTTCGATATCGTTACCGGAGTCAGTACGCTGGACATGATTACCGGTTTCGATGCAGAGGTGGGCCGGAAATGGGAAAGCATATACCAGCGCGCGCTGGATGGAGAAACACAGCAATTTGTTAACGAATACACCTTTGGGCCCGAGAAGGTGTACCTCAGCTATTCTATCAATCCCATCAGGGAGAGTGGGCAAGTGATAGGCCTATCCTGCTTTTCGCGCGATATTACCAAACAAAAACTGGATGAGGCCGCCATACGCAAATCTGAAGCGAGCCTGCGCACTATCTTTAACAATACAGATGCTGCGTGTATGCTGATTGATGGGCAGGGCAACATCGTATCTTTCAATACGCTGGCGCAGCAACTAGCTAAGGTGACCACGGGCTTTGAAATTGCCGAAGGTAGCGCGGTGTTGGATTGCATCCCCACAGAAAACCATGCGTTTGTGCTGGAGATATTAGAGAACACCCGCAACGGCGGCGTGCTGCACCACCAGGAGAGTCGCCTCATTAAGGGCCAGGCAAAATGGCTCGATATTACCTGGGCGGGAATCAAAGACCAGCAATACGAAGATTTTGGCTACATCTACACCGTAAAAGACGTTACCGACAAGAAAAGGCTGGAGATTGAACGTGAAAAAATTACGGCCGACCTGCTGCAGCGCAATAAAACCCTGGAACAGTTTACGTACATCATATCGCACAACCTGCGCGCGCCCGTAGCCAATATCATCGGGCTATCGTCGCTGTTATCGGGTTCCGCCACTGAAAATAGCGAGATAGCCGAAATAGTAGATAGTATCAGCAGATCGGCAGATAAGCTCGACGATATCATCCTGGATCTTAACCGCGTTCTGCAGATGAGCCAAACGCCCAACGAACATATCGAACGCATCAAGCTTCCTGGCCTGGTGGAAGATATCAAACTGAGCATCGGGCACCTGATCGAAAAAGAGCAGGTTTCTATCCGCGCCGATTTCGAAACCACAGAAATTGTATCGCTCAAGAGCTTTATCCACAGCATCCTTTACAACCTCATCTTAAACAGTATCAAATACCGCAATCCGGTGCTGGAGCCGGAGATTGCGATTTCGGCCAAAACAACCAACGACAAAATCACCATCATCTACCGCGATAATGGCCGCGGCATAGATACCTCCAAATACAGCGAAGAGATATTCGGCCTTTACAAAAGGTTCGATACCAGCGTAGAGGGAAAGGGCATTGGCCTGTTTATGGTTAAAACACAGGTAGAAAGCCTTGGCGGTACCATAGCCATTACCAGCGTGCTTAATAAAGGCACAGAATTCATCATCAATTTACCCCAGCAGCAGCTAATGGCGGGTTAAGGCCGCTTTTTAGGTAGACTGTATGTAGCTGTGCAGCTGCTCTATGGTTTCCTTTTGCGAGTGGATGGTTTCGTACACCACATCGTTGATGGAGATGATGCCACAAAGTTCCTCCGCCTCATCGAAAACGGGCAGGTAACGAATGTTGTTCTCGCTCATGATAATCATGCAGCTCTCTACAGACGATTTTGGGGTGATGCGCGGCAAATTAGTGCTGATGATATCGCCGGCGGTAGTTTCGTCGGAATGCTTGCCCATCAGTATTATTTTACGGGCGTAATCGCGTTCGGTAACCAGGCCTATATATTGGCCGTTATCAGTAACCACTACCGAGCCGATATTTCTTTCGGCCATTAGTTTAAGCACATTCAATACAGTGGTATCGGCAGGCACGGCAATAACCGCACTCCCCTTGCGGGCGAGGATGTGTTTTACGCTTTTCATAAAAAATACAGGTTTATAATTGGGTTTATGAAATTACGAATAAGTATGTTAAAAACAAAAGGTTAAGCTTATTAAAATAAAATAATAAAGGTGGGGTGAATGCTTTTATATTTTTAAAACCTCAAAAACGTCATCCCGAATTTATTTCGGGACCCCACGCGGCAGGTAACCACCGTGCAAAGCCATGGAGCATGGCGGCCACTTTTATGATGGGGTCTTGAAATAAGTTCAAGATGACGTTATATAGTTTTTTAAAAACAAAACGCCCCGGCTTGTTTAAAACCGGGGCGTTCAAATATCAGGCAATTAATGCTTACAAGTACGATTGCAAAAGGTTAGCCTTTGAATTTTGCCTTAAGCGCATCAGGGCTTTATCTTTTATCTGGCGAACGCGTTCGCGGGTGAGGTTGTACTTCTCGCCTATTTCTTCCAGGGAGTGCGGCGCGTTATTGTTCAAACCGAAGAATAATACGATAACCTGCCTGTCGCGCTCGGCCAAAATGTTCAGCGAGCGTTTTATCTCCTGGCTCAACGAATCGGCCATCAGTTCGCTGTCTGTCGCAGCGTCGCCGCTTTGCAATACATCCAGCAAAGTATTTTCTTCGCCGGTGATGAACGGTGCATCCATAGATACCTGGCGGGCAGAGTTAGATAACGAGTCGGATATCTTCTCAGTAGTAGTCTCCAGGTCGTCGGCCAGTTCTTCCGGCGTTGGCTGGCGCTCTAGTTCCTGCTCCAGTTTTGATGCAGAGCGGTTGATTTTGCTCAGTGAGCCAATCTGGTTAAGCGGCAAGCGCACAATACGGCTTTGCTCGGCAACGGCCGATAGTATCGACTGGCGGATCCACCAAACGGCGTAAGAGATAAACTTGAAGCCCTTGGTTTCGTCGAAACGCTTTGCAGCTTTTATCAGGCCCAGGTTACCCTCGTTAATAAGGTCGCCCAATGTAAGGCCCTGATTTTGGTATTGCTTGGCAACCGAAACCACAAAGCGCAGGTTGGTTTTTGTCAATCGCTCAAGGGCCGCCTGATCGCCCTCGCGTATCTTCTGCGCCAGTATAACCTCTTCCTGTGCCGAAATAAGGTCTACCTTGCCTATTTCGGTAAGGTATTTATCCAGTGATTGTGATTCGCGGTTGGTAATCGATTGTGATATCTTAAGCTGTCTCATATAAAAAAAATGTTCCGTTTAGGCCGGTCTGTAAACCGGCGGGGGTACTAAAAATAAAAAGCGTGATAAAAATTGGTACGATCCGGAGATAAGTATTGCTTATGCACGAAAAGAGCAAAATTTTGGTAAAGTTTAGCGTATAAACTCAAGTTAAGAAGTGTTTGTATTTCGTTGCTCCAAATCAATCAGCAAAGATACATAAAGAAATGTAGTCACAGTGTAAAACAAACACTTATATTTTCATATTCGGGGCCATTCAAAATGTATGCACAAAGTCATTTATGATTTGTTGACAAACACAACAACCCTTATACCTTAGTTTTGGCCTTATTGTTTCACATTATGACATCTATTCTTAACAACATATCCTATTCGGTGCTTGATCTGGCCACCGTAGTACAGGGACAAACGCCCGCAAACACCTTCCCCAATAGCCTCGAGCTGGCACGCCATGCGGAGCAATTGGGTTACACCCGCTATTGGTTTGCCGAGCATCATAACATGATCAACGTGGGCAGTTCGGCCCCGACGATACTCATTGGCTATATAGCCGGCGGCACCAAAACCATCCGCGTAGGATCTGGCGGGGTAATGCTGCCCAACCATGCGCCGCTGGTTGTGGCAGAGCAATTCGGTACCCTGGCCTCTTTATACCCCGGCCGTATAGACCTGGGCCTGGGCCGCGCGCCGGGCACCGACCAGGTAACCGCTATGGCCATTCGTGGCGAAAATATGAACGCGGCGTTCAACTTCCCGCGGGACGTGGAACGACTACAGCAATATTTCTCTGCCGATAACCAGCACAGCAAAGTACGCGCCGTGCCGGGCGAAGGGCTTGATATACCCATTTGGATATTAGGTTCCAGCCTTGATAGTGCCCGACTTGCCGCAGCGAAAGGCCTCCCCTATGCATTTGCCAGCCATTTTGCCCCTACCTATTTCCTGGAGGCCATAGCGCTATATCGCCAAAATTTTAAGCCTTCGGAATATTTAGATAAGCCCTACGTAATCAGCTGCATCAACGTAGTAGCTGCCAATACCGATGCCGAAGCTGACCGGCTGGCTACCTCGGTACAGCAATTCATCAAAGGCGTGGTAACCGGCAAACGCGATCTGCTGCCCCCGCCCATAGATACCATGGAAGGCGTGTGGAACTACTTTGAGCAGGAAGCCGTAGAGCAAATGCTTACGTACGCCATCTTTGGCGGGCCCGAAACGGTTAAAAGTAAACTGCAGACCTTTATAGCCGAAACACAAGTTGACGAGGTGATGGTTACCTCGCATATCTTCGACCACCAGGCCAGGCTGCGCTCTTACGAGATATTTGCGGAGGTGATGAAGAGTTGAGTCTTTTTTAACCGCAAAGAACACAGAGGATTTGCGGCGTTTTGAACGCAAAGAGCGCAGAGATTTGATTTGGTTTAGCCTATTTAAGGCGATCGCTAAAAAATCTTTGCGCTCTTTGCGTTTTTTACTTTGCGATCTTTGCGGTAAAAAACTAACGAACTTTCATCAATTTGTTAACCGGTACTTCGTACAACGCGGCGGTTTCTTCGTCAAGCAGCCACAGGGTTTTATCATCCTTAAAGCAAACAGATTCTATTTGCGGGGCCTTTACCGGCAGCCAGTAAATATTGCCGTTGAACCAGCTTGAGCCGGGGCCGGTTCGCTCGAATATCCAGATAGAGCGGTACGTAATTACCACTAGGCGGTTGCCATCTTCGGTGCAATCGGCAGCGGTAACCTTGCCGCCAATGTTGAATTTATCCAGTAGCGTAAGCGTGTTTACTTCGTCGGTTTTCTCTACGTCCATTCGATAAAGGCGGGTAAAAGTAGCCATGCGGTCTTTAGACAGCATATGGAATTTGCCATCGGCGGAAAAAACGGCCTCGCAATCGTAGTTGAAATCTGTTTTGGCGGTAAAGCTTTTTTGGTCGGGATATTTAAAGAAAAGTTTCTTCAGAAAGGTGGTGTTGCTGGCAATTGGCGATGGCTCTGGTACTACGTAAAGTACCAAATCTTTACGGTCGTTATAGTTGTTGCCCACGTCGGCAATAACCAGGTTGCCTTTGTTATCCATGGTGATGTCCTCCCAATCCACATTGGTAGCGCCGGAAATGGTGATGCCTTCGTAATTACGGTAACGGGCCGATCGGTAGAATTTGCCCAGGCTATCGATAGCGAAAACCCGCGGCTGGTCGCCAGAGTCGTTCTCCATCCAGAAAACGTTAGGGTCTGATTTACTTTTCACAATGCCCGAAAGTTCCAGCTTGCCCCAGTAATCGAAGGTAAATTTGGCGTTTAATACCTCCGGCTCTCGTGCTGGCAGTTTAAGGTCCTGTGCGCAGGCAATGCCCGCGCTTAATAATGATAACAGCAATACACCTTTTATAGCCTTCATTTGTTTTTCCGGCCAAGATAGGTGCGGCGTATTAGCTGTGTGTTTACTTAAGGTTAGGCTTGTATAAGCGATGCTCGGCCTTACCCCAAAAAATCAGGCGGATACACCTTTTGGCCGTATTTTTCGGCTATGGCGACCATTTTTTTGGCTACTTCCGGATCGCTCATTACAGGCGGGGGCAAAAATTCGCCGGCCTTTACGGGCTGCCCTATCTCCAGGAACATTTCCTCGAGGCCCGCCGGTACAACGGTGCAAAGCAAATGGGCCATTTTATCGCTTTTGTTTTTGAAGCCATGTACGATGCCCCCTTTGGGGATATTGATGAACGCGCCTTTGCCAGCCGTAAAAGTGGATGCCTCCGATTTTACCAGCACCTCCCCCTCAACGATGTAGAACGACTCCTCAAAATCCGCGTGCGCATGCGGACCGGGGCCGCCACCGGGCGGCACCAGCATTTCTATCGTAGCGAACGCCCCGCCCGTTTCTTTACCAGATACGAGTATGCGGTAGTTACCGCCCATTACCGAAAGGGTTTGGCCCTCGTTGGCCCCTAATACTTTTGGTGCTGCTTTTTGGTTTTCCATTATGCTAATATCTGTAAGAAACCGGACAAAGGAGTTTATGTTTCAAAAAATAAGTATGCTTATGGGCATTTGCGCCATCGGTGCAAGTGGTATCCAGGATTATTCCTTACTTCGCCTCGTTCAGCTTCCCGTTCACTACCCTATCGGCATAATCCTGTATAAAGGCTTTGCAATCCAACACGCCCTTCACCGTTTCGGGATTGGGTTTTCCGTCCATCAGGTTGTTCACCAGGCCTTTATCGTCGGCGGCGAATATGCCGGTGATGTTTTTGCCATCGAACAGGTAGGTGTAGTTGCCCTGCATAAACTGGTAGATGTTGCCTGTAGAGTTGATTACCCGCGGGGTTTCGGCAGGCAGATTGCTGATGAGGCTCCTCCCCCATGACCGGAAGGGCTTGTCATAGCCAATCAAGTCGGCAAGAGATGGGTATATATCCATTTGCGAGGCCAGATCCGTGCGGATGCCTTTTAAGCCATACGCCGGGTTGGCGCTGTAGAACAAGATGGGCACGGCAAAGCGGTTGAGCTCCTTGCTGTATTCGGGGTAATGGGTTTGGCTGGTATGGTCGGCCGTTATCACGAAAATGGTATTGGCGTACCAAGGCTGGGTTTTGGCGTAGTTGAAGAATTGCCGCAGCGCGTTATCTGAGTACTGTACCGTTTTGTGTATGGGCAGCGGGCCGCCGGTGAAGCGTTTTTTGTACTTATCGGGCAGCTGGTAAGGGTCGTGCGAGGAGAGCGTGAAAAGCGTGGCCATAAAAGGCTGCTTCTGCGTGCCGAGGGTGTTGGCCATAAAATGGAAGAACTGCTCATCCCATATCCCCCATATGCCGTCGAAATCCTTATCGTTATTGTACTCGGTGCGGCCATAATAGTTTTTGAACCCGAGGATGCTACCGAAGCCCTGGAAACCCATAGAGCCGTTTGCCGCGCCATGGAAAAAGGAAGTTTGGTAACCCAGACTATCGCACACCGATACGATGGAAGCTATCTTTTGCTTGGCGTAAGGCGACGACGTAAACGCAGTTTGGAACGAGGGTATCCCCGCCAACACCGACGACATGCCATGGATAGATTGCCGCCCGTTGGCATAGGCGTTGATAAATATCAGGCTGCTATCGCTCAGCGAATCAAGGAAAGGCGTGTACGACTTAAAGCCCGGGATGTTGGCATTGCGGTTCATGCTGCCCCAATATTCGCGGGCCATACTCTCTAAAATGATGATGACCACATTGGGCCTGCTGGCCGGGTGGCCATTATATTGTTTGATGGGTTTGATGTTGGCACTAATGTACCCTTCATCGGTAAAATGCTGTAGCTTAAAATTATTGCTGCTGAAGGTGCGGATGATAGCAAACGGCGTATTGAGCACCACATCGCCCTGGTTGGGTATAGTAACGTGCTTGTAGGCATCCACCATATTAATTGGCCGGGTGCTATGTTTAAAATCGCCTCTTATGCCGCCGATAATTAAGGCTACGGTTACCAGCAAAACTACTATTGAAGAAGCAAAATACGCCCAGCCGGGTTTCGCTGTGGCGGGTTTCACCTTTACCCGTTTATAAAGCCATATCCACAAAAAAGCGGCTATAATGAAGAGCACCAGGATATACCAATATGCGAAGGCAAAGTGTGCGGTGAGCGCTTCCTTGTTGCTCTCCTGTGATACGATATCCAAGGTGGCTCTTGTGGAACGCACCTGGCTAAAACGATAGTAGATAATATCAATGAAGTTGGTGGCGTAAGCCAGTAAATTGGTTGTGAAGTATAGAATGGCAAGCCCTTTTTGATAACCGGGCCGCGTGTTGATGGTAAAGGGCAGCACACTGGCCAATATGAACAAAATGTTGATGTACAGCAGCGCGGCCGTATCGAACGCGATGCCGTAATAGCACAGTTTTAGCAGCGTGGCGATATCGTCTATAGCGATGAGGTTGGTGTTATAGGCAAAGAACAGCACCCGGGCAATAAAGTAGAACAAGTAGCCCAACCCCAGGCGGTACAACAGTACCTTATACTCCGCCAACCTCAATTTATTGCCCATTTAATATCGCTTACTTACACCTCTTTTTTGTGAAAAGGCGAATGTAGCGAAAAGCGGATTATTGTTAAGCGAATGTTAAATCATTGTATTGTAAACATAAAAAAGCGCGCCAAACAGCCGTTTTTTAGCGCAAAAATAGCTAATGGCAACCACAAGGGTGGTGACACGATTTTGACACCATTCCTGTTTTTTTCAACTATCTGATTATAAGATACTTGGTTATGTTCACGGTGTTCACGCTGCGGCGCGTGAACATGAACACAGCGGCGGTAAGCTTATTGGATTACCGGCAGTATAATTTTTGATTGATTGTGGTACACCTTAATGGTTTCTTTCACAAAATCGGCATCTGTGGCTATATTGATATTGGGTACATATTGCTGCGGGTTCCTGTCGGTAAGCGGGAACCAGGTGCTTTGTATCTGGATCATCAGCTTGTGCCCCTTCTTAAAAGTATGGGCCACATCGGGTAGGGTGAATTTCACCTGAGTGGTTTGGCCGGGCACGAATGGCTCGGGCCGCTCGAAACTATTGCGAAACTTGCCGCGCATAATCTCGGCGCGCACCAGCATCTGGTAGCCACCCATAGGGTATTTGGTAACGGAGTCGGCAGGGGTGTTATCGGGCAGCACATCTATTATCTTCACTACAAAATCCGCATCGGTGTTGCTTAGCTCAACCAATAGATCGGCAACTACAGGGCCTGCCAGGGTAAGGTCTTCGGTAAGTACCCCACCATCATAGGTAAGGACATCAGTGCGTCGCGACGCGAAGCGCTGGTCGTCGTCCATATATTCGCGGGTACGGTATGCATGTACTTTCTCGGTATATGGCACAGGCTTGGCCGGGTCGCTTACGTAGGTATCGAACGAAGGCGCAAATGTTTGTATCTGGTTGAAAGATAAGGCACCGTTTTGTTCCAGGTAGATGGGCGTGTATTTAATATCCGTAAGCGGCCATTGATTAAAGCTGCGCCATTTATTCTCGCCCGAGAAAAAGATAGTGGCTTTACTCAGCGTATCGGCACCCTTCCCTTTCAAATAGTAATTAAAATATGGCACCTCAAGGTCCTGGTAATAGGTAGCCGTATTGCTGCCGAATTGCACATTGCCCAGTCGCGTTCCGTCCTTGCTGGCCCATTGCCCATGATACCAGGGGCCGATGACAAGCCTGCTATTAGTAGCCGGGCTCTGTTTCACCAAAGCCTGGTACGTATGCCATGCCCCATAAGCATCTTCCGCATCAAAAAGGCCACCCGTAACCAGCATTGCCGGCTTTACGTTTTTGATTCCGGCGCGTGCATCGCGGGCTTTCCACCAGGCATCCAGGTTGGGGTGCGCCATCATATCGCTCCAGAATTCCATGGTATCTCCGCTTAGTTTGGTAAAGTTGGGCATCGCCCCCATTTTCAGGTAATGGTCGTAGTTATCCTGACTGCCGAACTTTAAGTTGCCCAGCGCGCCGTTTACCGATGGCTTGCGGCTAGGCGCGGTAAAGCCATACACCACCTGGAAATCGAAGGCATCCATCAGCATCATTACGCCGTTGTGGTGGTCGTCGTCGCCGAAGAAACGATCCGTAACCGGTGCCTGCGGACTAACAACTTTTAAAGCCGGGTGGCCGCTCAAAGCCACCATGGTAGCATAAAAACCAGGGAACGATATGCCTATGGCACCTACCTTGCCGTTATTGTTAGCGATGTTCTTCACCAGCCAGTCGATGGTATCGTAGCTATCGCTGGCCTCATCTACATCTTGCTTTGTTTTTTTATTGGGGTTAAAGGGGCGCACCACTTCGAATTTGCCCTCGCTCATGTATTTGCCGCGCACATCCTGGTTTACGATGATATAGCCCTCGCGGCAGTAGCGCATCATATAACTGCGCCAATAGCTGCGGTAAGCCGTACCGTATGGCGCTACCGAATACGGCGTGCGGGTAAGCAATATCGGGTGCTTTTCGGTTTCATCCTTAGGGATATATATAGACGTAAAAAGCTTTACGCCATCGCGCATGGGGATGGCCACTTCCTTTTTGACGTAATTATTCACAAACCAGGCCGAATCGGGGTTTTGCGCAGCGGCTATAAGCGGAAACAGGATGATGAAAAGCAGGGCAAGTTTTTTCATGCCTAAAGGTATTGAATTTGGCGAAAAGCAGATAATCATTAAGCGCTTTCCGGGGTAGGAAATCGTAAAATCCGGTAGTGGCTTTGGGCATAATTGTCGCAGCATCGTCTCAATTTCACCATTGCGTATCAAAATTGATATAAAAGGCCTGCAATATGCCGCAGTATTTTATATTTACCGGCTGATATATCCACCATTACATCATATGAAAAAAAGCTCGTTCCTTTTATTGCTGTCGCTATGCACTTTGGGCGCATTTGCTCAGCAGGCAGGCAAAATAACCGACCCGGTTGAATGGATTAACCCGCTGATGGGCACGCAATCTAAATACGACCTGAGCAATGGTAACACTTACCCTGCCGTGGCCGTGCCGTGGGGTATGAATTTCTGGACCCCGCAAACCGGCAAAATGGGCGACGGCTGGCAATACACCTACGATGCATATAAAATAAACGGCTTTAAGCAAACGCACCAACCATCGCCCTGGATGAACGATTACGGTCAGTTTGCCATTATGCCCATCACCGGCAAATTGCAGGTTACGCAAAATGGCCGCCAAAGCTGGTTCTCGCATAAAACCGAGGTTGCTAAACCTTATTACTACAGTGTTTACCTGGCCGACCATGACGTAACCGCCGAGATGACCGCCACCGAGCGCGGTGCGCAATTCAGGTTCACTTATCCAAAAAGCGATAGCTCGTACATTGTGATAGATGCTTTCGATAAAGGCTCATATATTAAGGTTGACCGGGGTGCCGGCAAAATTACCGGCTACTCTACCAAATACGCCCGTGGGCCGCTCAAAAACTTCAAAAATTACTTTGTTATTTATGTGGATAAGCCAATCGGCATGGCGAAGTTGTTTAGCGACAGCACGTTTACCGAAGGTACCGAACTTAGCGCCAAGCATGTAAGCGCCGTTATAGGTTTTAAAACCGCTAAAGGCGAAAAAGTGCACCTGCGCGTAGCGTCATCATTCATCAGCTTAGAACAGGCCGAAATAAGCCTGCAACGCGAAATTGGCAAAGAAAGCTTTGATGCAACCTGCGCCAAAGCAAAAGCCACCTGGAACAAAACCCTTAGCCGTTTAGCGGTAGAAGGCGGCACGGTAGACCAAACACGTACCTTTTACTCATGCCTGTACCGCATGCTCTTCTTCCCCAACAAAATGTATGAACTGGATGCCAAAAACCAACCAATACACTGGAGCGCACAGGATGGCACCGTTAAACCCGGCTATAAATTTGCAGGCACGGGCTTTTGGGATACTTTCCGCGCGCTGTACCCTTTCCTGAATTTGGTTTACCCGGCTATCAATAAAGAGATGCAGGCAGGTTTGGTTAATGATTATAAAGAAGGCGGCTGGCTGCCCGAGTGGAGCAGCCCCGGCTATTCTGATGTAATGGTTGGCAACAACTCGGCATCGGTAGTGGCCGATGCTTACCTTAAAGGCCTCCGTGGTTACGATATCAACACGCTGTACCAGGCCCTTATACATGGCGCAAACAACGATGGCCCCGCAGCTACCGGCCGCGATGGCGTAGATTACTACAACACCCTGGGTTATGTACCTTATGATGTTAAGATAAACGAGAACGCAGCGCGTACCCTGGAATATGCTTATGACGATTTCACCATATACAAACTGGGTAAGGCCCTCAACCGCCCTGCTTCGGAAATCGACCTGTACAAAAAACGCAGCATGAACTATAAAAACTTGTTCGACCCATCAACAGGTTTCATGCGCGGCAAAAACAGGGATGGTAAATTCCAGAGCCCGTTCAGTCCGTTCAAATGGGGCGATGCCTTTACCGAGGGTAACAGCTGGCACTACACCTGGAGCGTATTCCACGATATACAGGGCCTTATCGATCTGATGGGCGGCAAACAGAAATTCTTGGCCAAGCTCGATTCTGTATGGTCGCTCCCGCCGGTTTTCGATGATAGCTACTACGGCGAAGTGATCCACGAGATACGCGAGATGCAAATTGCCGGCATGGGCCAGTACGCCCACGGCAACCAACCCATACAGCACATGACCTACCTTTACAACTACGCCGGCCAACCCTGGAAAACCCAGGTACACGTACGTGATGTGATGAACAAACTTTACAAAGCCACGCCCGATGGTTACTGCGGCGATGAGGATAATGGCCAAACATCGGCCTGGTATGTATTCTCGGCAATGGGCTTTTACCCGGTTTGCCCGGGCAGCGGCCAGTACGTAATAGGCACGCCATTGTTCAAAAAACTTACGCTTACGCTGGATAATGGCAAAACAGTGGTAATAAACGCCCCTAACAACAGCGCCGCCAATACCTATGTACAATCGCTAAGCGTAAACGGCAAACCCTACGATTTCAACTGGCTTAACCATACCGATTTGCTGAAAGGCGCTGTGCTTAACTTCAACATGTCGGCAACGCCAAATAAAGTAAGGGGTACCAAAACAGCCTCGGCGCCTTATTCGTTATCAACCGAAAAGTAAAAAACAGCTTACATCCATACTATGAAATTAATAAGATTTTTATTTTGCCTGGCCATCCTTGCGGGTGCATTTAAATCAATTTCATTTGGGCAGGATACCGTAAAAGTAAAACCTGTGGCACCTGCGGCAATTACGCCGCAGGCTGCCCCGGTATTGCTAAGCACCACCAGGCTGGCCATAGCCGGTATGGCGCACGACCATGTTAACGGCATCTTGAGCGAGTACCAGCAGGGCAAGGTAATTATCGTAGGCATAGCCGAAACCGATAAGCAATTGCGCGCTAAATACCAGGAAAAATACCATCTGCCCGATTCTATCTTTTACGACGACCTAAAGAAAATGGTGCTGGCCACCAAGCCCGAAGCCGTTTTGGGTTACAACCCGGTGGCTAAGCATATCGATATCGTGGAGATATGTGCGCCGCTGGGTATCAGCGTAATGGTGGAGAAACCCTTGGCCGCTACCCTTGCACAGGCCAAACGGATGGAGTTTTTGGCGTTGAAATACTACATTAAACTGCTCACCAATTATGAAACAACCTGGTATCCTTCTTACCAGCATGTGTATAACATGGCATCGAAGGACAGCATTGGCCAGATACGCAAAATGGTGGTGCACGATGGCCACCAGGGGCCAAAGGAAATTGGATGCAGCAAAGAATTCCTGAGCTGGCTTACCGACCCCGACCTGAACGGCGGTGGCGCCTTGATTGATTTTGGCTGCTATGGCGCCGACCTGATGACCTGGCTGATGGATGGGCAACGCCCCGTTGCCGTAACCGCTGTGGCCCGCCATTTTAAGCTGAGTGTTTACCCTAAAGTGGAAGACGACGTAAACATCGTGATAGAATACCCTACGGCTACCGGCCTCATAGAAGCATCGTGGAACTGGCCTTTCTCTATCAAAGATCTTGAAGTTTTTGGAGATAAGGGCTATATGCACGCGTTCGACCGGAGCAATACGCTCACCCGCATAAACGATAATACCAGCAACGCAGCTATCACCAACACGCTGGAGCCACCACTGGATAACCCTGTAACCTACCTGCAATTAGTCCTTAAAAACAGGCTACTGGGCATTAACGACCGCTCCTCGCTAAAGTATAACATGATTGTGATGCAGATATTAGATGCCGCCAAACGCTCCATTGCCGAGGGCAAGCGAATCGTGCTTTAAATTCTGTCATATTTATTAACAGTTAATAATATATCCTTTAGAATTGTATTATTTTAGCGGCCTGTAAAAATAAACAACCATCTGCGCTATGTTCAAACAACTTTCTGTCCTGCTGCCGCTCTGTATTTTAGGCATGGTTTCCTGCCAGTCTAAACCATCAACAACCGATAAAAACGCTGATACCGTGGGTACAGCGCAAGCTACTTCGGCGCCCGCTTCTGTTAAATTAGCAACGGGCCCGGTAGATAATGCCGCCGTTTTGGCACGCAAACAGGTGCCAATCCTATGCTACCACCAAATACGCGATTGGAAAGCTACCGACAGCAAAGGCGCGAAAGATTACATCGTACAAATTGCGGCCTTTAAGGAGCATATCAAGATGCTGGCTGATAGCGGTTATCACACCATTCTGCCCGATCAGTTGTACAACTATCTTACTACCGGCGCAGCATTGCCCAAAAAGCCTATCATGCTTACGTTCGATGATACTGACCTTGATCAGTTTACAATCGCCGCGCCTGAGTTGAAAAAGTATGGCTTCAAAGCTGTTTATTTTGTGATGACGGTATCTATAGGCCGCCCGCATTATATGACAGCCGATATGGTTAAACAATTATCAGATGCCGGTAACGTAATTGCAAGCCACACCTGGGATCACCACCGCGTGGATAAATACAGCCATAACGGCGTATTCCAGATAAAAGGCAAAAACGGCAAAATAACCAACCGCCCGGTTGACGATTGGGTTACTCAGATAGACAAGCCTACCAAGAAACTGGAAGAAATAACCGGCAAAAAAATCATCTACTTTGCTTACCCATTCGGTATATGGAAAAAGCCTGTGCTGCCCGAGATACAGCAAAGAGGCTTTAAGATGGCTTTCCAGCTGGCTGATAAACGCGACCCGGAGTACCCTTTATTGACCGTAAGACGCATATTGGATAGCGGCTACTGGAGCACCAAAACGTTGGGCAACGCTATAAAGAATAGCTTTTAATAGCGGCTTTAGTTAAAAGCTTTTTTATCTTTAGCCATGCATATCATATCCCGTTACGCTTTGCTCGCAGTGTGCGCTGCTGCCGTTTTGGCTGCATGCAACCAGCAACCCGAAAAACCCGTCGTAGACAAGAAAGCACAATCGGCAATGCTGATACAAGAACACTTCAGGTACCTGAATGACCACGACCTGAAAAGCCTGGTAAGCCAGTATGGGCCTAAAGCCAATATCACCAGTAGCGATTGGAAAGGCACCGCAAACGGCCCTGCCGGTGCCGACGAAATATTCCACCTGGAGTTTTATGTATCACCTGATGCTAAATACTTGGTTGATAGAACCATAAACACGGATTCTACGGTAGTGGTTGAATATGATGTAATCGGCTTAAAGGATAAAGACAACGGCAACGTGCGCTATGATGTGCGCAAGGCCAGTATCTTCCGCATCGACGATAATAACCAAATAAGCAGCGAGGCCACCTATGTAAACAAGATGGCCTACCATAACGGCAACTAAACAACAAAGCCTCTTCCATAATAGAAGAGGCTTTGTTGTTTTTACAGGTTTTCGCCAGCCGGCCCCTGCCCTTTGTTAGATGAATTCTGGGGCTGCGGGTTTTCCAGTTCTTCGTTATCGTTATCCGGCGTAACAGTAAGTATTTCTTTAGCTTTGTCGGCGTCTGCGCCGTCTTGCTTTAACGTTTCGTTATCCACGTTAGCAACATTGCCTTTTATATCATGGTTCTTGCCCTGATTGTTGGCGCGGTCGAATTTTTCTATTGTCGTTTCCATATCATTCATAATTTAAGGTTGATGTTATTAACCTATAGATAGAAAAAACCGTACCAAGATTTGGGAGAGTCCGAAAGACGGTAAGTCGGAAAGACCGAAAGACGATTGTTCTAAAGCCTCCGGAAATTAGGATATTTCTACTTTCTGGTCTTTCCGACTTTCGGACTTCACTGACTTCCCGACTTTTCGACTTTCCTCCGTATCTTTGCACCAATGCTGCAAAACCGTTATTCGCAAATGATTAAAACCGAGGCTAAAAATCTGGGCTTCATGTTTTGCGGTATTGCCAAAGCGGAGTTTTTAGAAGAGGAGGCCCCACGCCTGGAAGCATGGCTAAACAAAGGCATGCATGGCGAGATGCGCTACATGGAAAACCATTTCGATAAACGGCTGGACCCGCGCCTGCTGGTAGACGGCGCAAAATCGGTAATCTCGGTAGCTTTGAATTATTACACCGACGAACAGCAAACTGACGCGTCATCTCCTAAAATATCTAAGTACGCTTATGGAGCTGATTATCATTTTGTTATAAAAGATAAGCTAAAGCAATTGTTAGCCTTTATCAACCGCGAAATTGGCGAAGTTGGCGGCCGTGCTTTTGTAGATTCGGCACCTGTTTTGGATAAAGCCTGGGCCAAAAAAGCAGGATTAGGCTGGATAGGCAAAAACGCCAATTTGTTGAATAAGCAGGCTGGTTCTTTCTTTTTCCTGGCAGAACTGATTGTAGATATCGACCTGGAATACGACGTAGAACCCACTGCCGACCATTGCGGCACCTGCACCCGATGCATAGATGCCTGCCCCACCGATGCCATTGTTGGCCCCTACGTGGTTGATGGCAGCCGTTGTATCTCCTACCTCACCATCGAGCTGAAAGACGAGATACCTGCGGAGTTTAAAGGCAAAATGGATAACTGGATGTTCGGCTGCGACATTTGCCAGGATGTTTGCCCCTGGAACCGTTTCTCGGTAATCCACACCGAACCGGCTTTTACCCCGCACCCCGAATTACTTGGCATGAAGCAGGATGATTGGGAAGATATTACGCAGGATGTATTCCAGAAAGTATTCAAGAATTCGGCTGTAAAACGCACCAAATTCGAGGGATTGAAAAGGAATATATCGTTTTTGAGCCCCCCGGCCCCCTGAAGGGCAGCAAAATAAAAGCCCATCTAAATCAATAGGTGGGCTTCTGTTTTTCTATAGCTCCCTCTTCAGGGGGTTGGGGGCTTCACTAGCTCTTACCAAATTTATTGGCCAGCAGCTTCAGCATATCATCGTCGATAGGCTTAGACGGCTCATCTTTCTTTTTGGCTGGCTGGTTGTTATTGAAGTGTGGCCTATTGATTTGCGGCGTTGTTTTTGGCGCATTGCTGCTGAACGTCGGCTTAGGCGAAGTCGGTTTGGCTTCAGCGACTTGTGGCGCGTTTTGCTGTGCCGGCCTTGCGGCCAGTTTCTCGGCTGCTTTTTTAGCGCTCCAGCGTTTGTGTATGCCCTCCAGCTTGCGTTTGGTGTATAGCGGGAAATCGCCTTGCATCATCCAGGAGTAATAGCTGGGCTCCACGTTCAGTACATCTTCTACTTTTTTGCCTTTGTGCTTGCCAAAGTTTATCAGTTCCTCACCTTCTTCGTTATACACCATGCGGCCGGCAAAATCAACCGGGCGGCTCAGGTTAGTAAATTTGTGCAACTCCTCTACATCGCCGGTTACCGGCTTGCTGCGCACACCTTTTTTGTCTTCGTATTCGGTATCTACATAACGCTCTACCTGGGCAAGCAAAACTTCCATCGTTGCGCGGGTATCTGCCTCGGCGCTGTGGGCGTTGATAATATCTTTATCGCAATAAAATTTGTAAGCTGCTCTCAGGGTGCGCTGCTCCATCTGGTGGAAAATATTCTGCACATCTACAAAGTAGCGGTTCTCTAAATCGAACAGGATACCCGCGCGTAAGAATTCCTCCATCAGCATCGGGATGTCGAATTTATTGCTGTTGTAACCGGCAAGGTCGCTATCGCCTATAAAAGCGGCTATCTCCACACCCAATTCATGAAAACGCTTTTCATCCTTTATGTGCTCATCATAAATACCGTGTACAATAGATGATTCCAGCGGGATAGGGATCCCTGGATGTACGCGCCAGGTAGCAACCTCTTCGCTGCCGTCGGGGTTAAGTTTTATTACGGATATTTCTACTATACGGTCGGAGCCGATATTTGTACCGGTGGTTTCCAGGTCGAAAAAGGCAAGGGGCCGTTTTAAATTTAATTTCATGGTTGTTCGGGTCGGGACTGCAAAGGTGGCAAAAACCTTAAAATTTTCGGTAGTTTATTTTTATGATTAAATTAACCCGATAATTGCTTATTTTCAAGCCTCCGAAATTAACTTAAACCTGCATGAGAAAAATCTTACTCCTACTATTCACGTTCATCCTAACAAGCACCCTCGCCCGCAGCCAGGATTTTACCTATGGCGATGTTAGTGCCCAGGACCTTAGCATGAAGAAATACGCTAAAGACACCGCCGCCCGGGCTGTTGTTTTAAACGAATATGGCAATGCGCAAATTACCATCGCAAGCGACGAGGTGCTCAAAGTTATTTACAACTACCACGTTAAGATAAAGATTATCAACACCAAAGGCTTTGATAAAGGCACGGTAGAAATACCGCTGCGGATATTAAAATATGGCGATGAACAGGTGAACGACCTTAAAGGCATCACCACCTATACCGACGAAAACGGCAATGTACAAACTACTGAACTGGGTAACAAAGCGGCCTTTACTACAACCGAAAACAAATACTGGAAAACGCTGAAATTTACCATGCCCAACCTTAAAGCGGGCAGCATAATTGAATATAAATACGAGTTTACCAGCACTCAATGGGTTATACCGACATGGAAATTTCAGGACGATATACCCAAAATAAATTCCTTGTATGAGGTGCACATCCCAGGTTTCTGGAATTTTAACATCTCTTTGAGGGGACCTTATAAACTCACCAAAAATACGGCGGACATAGAAAAAGAATGTTTTACCCGCCACGGTGCCAAGGCCGATTGCTCGCATATGACGTTCCAGATGGCGGATATCCCGGCATTTATAGAAGAGGATAACATGACTGCGCCTAAGAATTTCATGTCGGCAATTTATTTCGAGCTTTCCGAATGGACGAATTTCGATACCGGCGTAAAAACCAAGTACACAAAAGAGTGGAAAGACGTTGACTTCAACCTGAAACATGCAGATTACTTTGGCTCACAGCTAAAAAAGAAAGACCAGCTAAAACCTTATATCCTGCCCGTAATTTCAGGCAAAACAGATGAACTCGAAAAAGCCAAAGCCGTTTTTGCCTACATCCAGAAAACAATCAAGTGGAACAATATCTATTCGTTCGGCAGCGAAGGCATACGCAAGGCGCTTGATAGCCATGCCGGCACGGTGGGCGATATCAACCTAACTTTGGTAACCGCGCTTGGCGCAGCTGGCCTTAATGCCGAAGCGGTGTTGCTAAGCACCCGTGCCAATGGCGTGGTAAATAAACTTTACCCGGTAGAGGATGATTTCAACTACGTGGTGGCAAAGGTGAATATTGCTGATAAAAGCTATATGCTTGATGCATCCGACCCGCTGTTATCCTTTGATATGCTGCCGCTTAAATGCCTCAACGACCAAGGACGGGTAATGAGCCTGGATAAACCCAGCTACTGGATAGACCTCATCCCTAGCCAACGCAAAGCCCAAACCAGCTCTTACGACCTTACCCTACAAAGCAACGGCAAATTAAAAGGCACTATCACCACCTACTATTTTGGCTACGAGGCCTACGATAGAAGGAAGGCGATAAAAAAATTCAACACATTGGACGAATACGTGGAGAATTTAGACGACAAGCTGGTAAAAACAAAAATCCTTACATCGGCGATCAGCAATGTAGATAGTTTGGATATGCCCATCACCGAAAAATATGAGGTAGAGATTGATGCCTTCGATAATTTAAACCACAACAAACTTGCCTTCAACCCATTCTTTTTCGATAGAATAACCGCTAACCCTTTTAAGTTGGAGGACCGCAACTATCCCGTAGATTTGGGCATGTCGTCAGACGACCGTTTCACTCTCAATATGCACCTGCCGGCAGATTATGTTATTGATAGCGCGCCGCAGGGTATCGCCATCAGCTTACCCAACAAGGGTGGCAAATTCATCACTAACTTTGCCGGCGAGGGGAATAACTTCACGTTTTCGAACGTTTTTCAATTGACCAAAACGATATACGAGCCGGAAGAATACCCCTACTTAAAGGAATTATTTAACAAAATTGTGGCCACCGAAAAAGGCGAAATCGTGTTTAAAAAGAAGTAAATGAAACTAATCTGTTCGGTGTTTTTTATGCTGATGCTGGCTATAGCTTCGCAGGCTCAGTCGCAGCAAAATTATGATGTAAACCTTATCCCAAAAAACCTGCTGCCCTATGCCAGTGCCGTAGTGCGCAACGAAGAAGTGAATATTGAGGTAAAGGACGATGACAATACCATTTACCATATAAAAAAAGCCATAACCGTACTCAACAAAAACGGCGATGATATTGCCCGAATCGTGTTATGGTATAATAAAAGCAATCCTATCCGCAGCGTAAAGGGCTTTACTTACAACGAATTCGGCAAGCAGATAAGCAAATTCAGTGAAAAAGATTTTGCCGACCAAAGCGCCACGGCGAGCTACTCGCTGTTCGATGATTCCCGGCTGAAGCATTTCATACCATCTATTGGTTCATATCCCTACACCATAGAGTACGAGTACGAGCAACGCTCAAAACAATCCCTCAATTTTGATGATTGGCGGCCCAATTCCTCATCGGGCATGGCGGTAGAAAAAAGCACCTTCACTTTTTCTTGCAGCCCATCGTTCAAAATAAGGTATAAAGAGATAAATATGCCGGCAAAAGTGGCCATCGGCAGCACTAAAGAAGGGCTCAAAACCTACACCTGGCAGGTAAGCGGCATCAAGGCATTCCGATATGAGCCCTATAGTCCCAACGAAGAGGAATACCTTAGTATGGTAAAAATTGCCCCGCAGGATTTTAAATACGAAGGTATTAGCGGCAGCTTTAGCAACTGGAAAGAACTAGGGCAATGGACTTACGATAAATTACTGGCCAGCCGCAAGGCCCTGCCTACCCCTACCGTAGAATTCGTAAAGCAACTTACCGCCAACATTACCGACCCAAAGCTAAAGGCAAAAAAAATATATGAGTACATGCAATCGAAAACCCGGTACATCAGTGTGCAGGTGGGCATTGGCGGTTATCAGCCTTTTTTGGCGGCTGATGTAGACCGTACAAGCTACGGCGATTGTAAAGCCCTGGTGAATTATACACAGGCCCTGCTTAGTGCGGTGGGGATAGATTCGTGGTATTGCGTAGTGGAAGCCGGTAGCGAGAAAGTAAGCCTGATGCCCGATTTTCCGAGCATGGGCCAGGGGAACCATATTATTTTATGCCTCCCTATTAAAAACGACACCACTTTTTTAGAATGCACCAGCCAAAAGATACCATTCGGCTTCCTGAGCGATTTTACCGACGACCGTGACGTGTTGGCTTGTACCCCGCAGGGCGGCAAGTTGATGCATACCACCAGCTACACATCGCCAATAAACTTGCAAACGCGCAAAGCGATTTTTACTATTGATGATAAAGGTGTACTTACAGGCAATGTTACCACCATTTTTAAAGGGACCCAATACGATAACCGCGAAGACATGCTTGATGAAGCACCCGTAGAGCAGTTGAAAATGTTCCCGAAATTTTACCCGGCCATCAACAACCTCGATATAGTAAACTATAACTTTAAACAAGATAAAGCGATTCTACCATCAATCACCGAGGATTTGAAGATAAACGCCCGCGATTTCGCTACTGCAGATAACGGCAAGCTTTATTTCTCGCTCAACCCGCTTAACCGCACCGGCCGCGCGCCAAGGGACGTGCGCAACCGTGTTACCCCACTATACATTAACCGGGGCTATACCGACGAGGACGAGATTACCTATAAATTGCCTGCAGGCTATAAACCCGAGTTTAAACCGGATAATGTTACCATCGATAAACCATTCGGCCGATTTACCATGACTACCAGCATAAAAGCTGGTGAATTGGTTTTTTCGCGGCGCATCCAGCTAAAAGAGGGTACGTATAGCAAAGATTTGTACGCGGAGCTGGTAGAGTTTTACCAAAAGGTAGCCGATGCCGATAATTACAACATAAGCCTGGTGAAGGCTAATTAGCTGAAAATAATGATACCCAGAATAATGCCTACGATCATGATGACGTAGAGCATAATCTCGGTACCTGCAAAACGCTTATATTTAGTCCAGAAAGAGTAATCCTGTTTGGGTTTTTGCATAATGCCACAAAAATATACAATTTTTCTATAGCCATGGATATAAAGGAAGAAGAAGAAATAAAGAAGGAGTTCCAGTTGGAACGGATAATCCTGTTCAGCGATGCAGTTTTTGCGATCATCATCACCATAATGGTGTTAGAGATCAAACTGCCCGAAGGGCTTCGGCACGCCGAAAGGAAGGAAATAAAGCATGCTTTATTTGAATTAATGCCAAGGCTGTTCGGCTACGTTACTGCGTTCTTTTTTGTGGGGATGTTTTGGCTGAAGCATCTCAAAATATTCAGTTATTTAAAAGACTACAGCAAAGGGCTCATCATCTGGAACCTGGTGTTCCTCTTCTTCATATCGCTCTTCCCCTTCGGTGTATCTGTAATGACAGAAACGCTCGGGCCGGGCAACGCCATAGGTATTTTTATTTACTTTAATGTAATAGCATTCAGCGTGATGGGCCAAACCCTGTTAACCCGCTACCTTATTAAACATGCTGCAACCCTTTGTATAAAACCGCACCAAATTGAAACCAATTTGCAATGGAAAGCACAACGGACTAATTTCGTTAGCTTGCCCTTGCTGTGTATTTTCGTGTCATTTTGTGTTTATTACGAAGTAGACACACAGTTTATCAGCGTTGGATTTGTCATTTGGGCCCTGGCTATGGCGCGGTCGCGCCGAAAATATTACCCGGGAGATACCAACGACAAGCCCATGATAAAAAGGCTGTTCGCTTCGCGGAAAAAGAAACCTGTGGCTGTTGCCCATTCTCCGGAAAGTAATTAAGCAATTTACTTAGTTACCAGGCGTGGCGAGCAAAGGATCCAATACCGAGCCGGCGCGGGAGAAATACTGGTAGATACCGTTATCATGCAGGCGCACCACCACCACCCCGCGACGGGTACTGGCGTGTACGATATAGCCGTTTTGCAGGTAAACGCCCACATGGCTAAATTGCTTGCCGTCGAAATCGAAGAACACCAGATCGCCCTCTTTAAGTTCTTCCTCGTACTTGCGTTTGATGTTAGTTACCTGCAGGGCACAGGTGCGTGGCACAGGCATATCATAAACCTGTTGCTGCAGCAGGTACACCAGGCCCGAGCAATCTATACCGTCCTTATCCAACCCGCCGAAACGGTAAGGGGTGCCCATCCACTCTTCAATAAAACTATATAGCCTTCCGTTTTGGATATCGTTGCGCTTAACGCCCATCATGGTAGCGTATTTATCAGCAATTTCCTTATCCGGTTTTACCATTACGTAAGGGCCATGGCGCACAGGGCCGTTGTTGTTCCGCACGGTCAGTTTACGCGAATGGCAGGCTGTTAATATTACGGCGGCGGCAAAAATAAAGGCTAAATTGGTATAGCGTTTTAAAAGCATGCGATAAAGATATCGTTTAAGGCAAAAACGTTACAGCAGATGTTATAAACTTATCAACACCAACCAATTCGTCATTGCGAGCCGCGGGGGGAAGGGAAGCGCAAATGGGCGGCGCGGCAATCCCCGGCATGCAAAGCCGCTCTGTAGACAGGACCTTCTAACCGATGATTGCCGCGCTTCACTCGCAAAGACGATGGGTTAAAATCTGCACATCTGCAGCTACCCCTTTATCACCCGCTGTATCTCGTCCAGCTTCATCAGGGCTTCTACGGGGGTTAAGGTGTTTACGTCGAGGTTGTTGAGCGTATCGCGTATCTTTACCAGCACAGGGTCGTCTATCGAGAACATCTGCATCTGTACGGCCTGTTTCTGCACCTTGCGTATGCTTTCTTTGATATGCTCGCCGCCGGTGCGTTCGTTCTCCAGCTTTTTCAATATCTCGTTGGCGCGGATTAATACTTTTTGCGGCATGCCGGCCAACTTTGCTACGTGTATCCCGAAGCTATGCTCGCTGCCACCCGGTACCAGTTTGCGCAGGAAAATGATCTGCTGCCCCACTTCTTTTACCGAAACATTGAAATTCTTGATGCGGTTGAAGCTGTTGCTCAATTCGTTCAATTCGTGGTAATGGGTGGCGAAAAGCGTTTTAGCACGTGCTGTGGTGTGATTGTGCAGGTACTCAGCTATTGACCAGGCGATGGATATACCATCATAAGTTGAAGTACCGCGGCCAATCTCGTCCAATAAAATCAGGCTCCTGTCGCTCAGGTTATTGAGGATGCTGGCGGTTTCGTTCATCTCCACCATAAAAGTAGATTCGCCGGAGGAGAGGTTGTCCGATGCCCCTACCCTCGTAAATATCTTATCTACCAAGCCTATAGCTGCTGCTTTGGCCGGTACGAAACAACCCATCTGCGCCATCAGCACAATAAGGCCGGTTTGCCTCAGCAAGGCCGATTTACCCGCCATGTTGGGCCCGGTAATGATGATAATCTGCTGCGAATCCGAATCGAGGTACACATCGTTGGTAATGTACTCTTCGCCCAGGGGCAGGTTCTTTTCTATCACGGGGTGGCGGCCGCCTTTAATGTCGAGCACGCGGCTATCGGTAACATGCGGTTTTACGTAATAGTTTTTGATGGATATATCGGCGAAGTTCAGCAGCACATCCAGCCGGGCAATTAGCTGCGCGTTGAGCTGTATGGGTTTGATGTATTCGGCGAGCGCATACAGCAAATCGTTATACAGGCGTGTCTCCAAAGCCAATATTTTTTCCTCGGCACCTAATATCTGCTCTTCGTACTCTTTAAGCTCGGGAGTAATATATCGTTCCGCATTTACCAGCGTTTGCTTGCGTATCCATTCGGTAGGTACCTTTTCGCGGTGGCTGTGGGTAACCTCCAGGTAGTAACCGAACACATTATTGAACGATACCTTTAGCGATGGTATGCCAGTGGCTTCAGCTTCACGTTTCTGTATCTCCAGCAGGTAGCCCTTACCGCCGAACGCGATTTTGCGCAAGCGGTCCAATTCCTCATTGATGCCGTCGTTTATTACGGATCCCTTTACGATCATTACCGGCGGCTCGGGGTGCAATTCGTGAGCTATCTTCTCGCAGATGGTGACGCAAGGGTTCAGTTGTTCGCCAATGGCGCGCAACGGGGTACTGTCGGCCGTTTCTGCAATCTTTTTGATGTCGGCTATGGCTAGCAAGGCTCTCTTCAGCTGGCTCACCTCGCGCGGATTGGCCTTTTGCAGGCCAATTTTGCTTATCAGCCGCTCCAGATCGCCTATCTGGCGGATATATTGCTGCAGCGTTTCGCGCAGTTCTTGCTGGGCTATAAAATATTCTACCACGCCCAGGCGGTCGTTTATGGGTTTTATCTCCTTAAGCGGCATCACTATCCAGCGGCGCAGCAGGCGTGCGCCCATGGGCGAGCAGGTATGATCAAGCACATCTACCAGCGTAAGGGCGTTCTCGTTGGCAGAACCAACCAGCTCCAGGTTGCGTATGCTGAACCTGTCGAGCCATAAGTACCGGTCTTCCTCTATCCTGCCTATGGCGCTGATGTGCTGCAGGTTGCGGTGTTCGGTTTCGTTGAGGTAGTGCAGGGCAACGCCGGCGGCTATGATGCCCAGATTCAGTTTATCGATACCAAAACCTTTCAGCGATTTTACGCCAAAGTGTTTTAGCAGGGTTTCGTGTGCGTAATCACCGCTGTAGGGCCATTCGTCCAGCATGTAGGTATAAAAGCGATCGCCGTAGTTATCCTTGAAATCGTGGTGGCGGCTTTTGGGGAATATCACTTCGCTTGGCGCATAGCTTTGCAGCAGTTTATCTATGTAGCCGCTATTGCCTTGCGCCGTCAGGAACTCACCGGTAGAGATATCGATAAGCGCGATGCCTACACTGTTCTTCTCGAAATACAGCGAAGCCAGGTAGTTATTACGCTTTTGTTGCAGGATATTGTCGCTGGTGGCAACGCCGGGCGTAACCAGTTCGGTAACGCCGCGTTTTACAATGGTCTTGGTAGTCTTGGGATCTTCTAACTGGTCGCAAATGGCAACGCGCTGCCCGGCACGCACCAGCTTGGGCAGGTAGGTATCCAGCGAGTGGTGCGGGAAACCGGCCAGCTCTATAAAAGTCGCCGCGCCATTGCCGCGGCGGGTGAGCGTGATGCCCAAAATACCGGCGGCTTTAATGGCGTCCTCGCCAAAGGTTTCGTAAAAATCGCCCACGCGGAACAGCAGCAAAGCACCGGGGTACTTAGTCTTTATAGCATTATACTGCTGCATCAAGGGGGTTTCTTTGGTTTCGGTAGTCTTGGCCAAGTCGCTGCTTTTAATAATCTGCTAATTTAATCCATTGCCTTTGCATTAAGGCCATTGTGGAAAAGTTGCAGCAATGTTAGTTACGCTAGTGAGTAGTTGATTGGGAGAGTGGTAAGTGGTTTATTGTATACGGGAGATTAGATGGAGTATTGCAACCTCATTGCCGTCGGTTTTAACCGACGGATTAGTGGTTATGAAAATCGGCTTTAGCCAAATATTTCGGCTTAGCCAGCGAAATTGCCTGTCTGTCCCGGCGGTTGAAACCGACGGCAATGATCGCTGAAACGCGAGTTGAAATTTTGCTCCTTTAACGGAGAAAAAGAACTAAGGAGATAAATTCCTCCAAACAAATATATTATGCTAACCTTAACTATATTAGTGTATCACTAATAGCCATGAGTAATTTTAGCATCACCCGGCTTCGCCTGCAAAATCAACATTTGCCGAACCCGGAGTTTACAAGCCCTGCCGATATTGTAAGGTATATGGGCGCCGTGCAATCGCAGGATTACGCCGGTGCTAAATGGGCATTGGGCCTGCGGTTGAAGAACGCAACTGATGGCTTGGTAGACAAGGCTTTAGCCGATGGTAATATCATTCGCACCCATGTTTTGAGGCCCACCTGGCATTTTGTACATCCCGAAGATGTAAGATGGATGCTGCAGCTTACTGCCAAACGGATTCAGGCAGCGGCTGCATCGTATCACCGCCAGTTACAACTGGATGCGCAAATATTGGCCAAATGTGAAAAGCTGATCGTAAAAGCACTGAACGGCAGACAGCAGCTGGCGCGGGATGAAATTGCTGCGTTTTTTAATCAGCATAGCATAGCCACCAACGAACAACGTTTTGTACACATCATGGAGCACCTGGAACTGGAACAACTGGTTTGCAGCGGTGGCCGCGAAGGGAAGCAATTTACCTACGCCTTGTTCGACGAACGTGTACCCAAAACTAAATCGCTGGATAAAGATGAGGCCCTTGCCACCCTGGCCGCACGCTATTTTACTTCACACGGCCCGGCAACCGTAGCCGATTTTGCCTGGTGGAGCGGCTTAACCAACACCGATGCCAAAGCGGGGTTGGGAGCCATAAAATCAACACTAAGCAGTCATCCGGTTGATAGCAATACTTACTGGTTTATGGAGCGCGAAACGGCTGTTGTTAAAACAAAAATGATTCAGCTATTGCCCAATTACGATGAATATATTGTGAGCTACAAAGACCGTAGCGCTACCATCGATGCCAAACACATCGGCAAAGTCGACCCGCGCGGAACCATCTTTAACCATACCATCCTCATCAATGGTAAAATTGAAGGCCTTTGGAAACGAGTGATTAAAAAGGATGTGCTGGAAGTAGAACTTACACCATTCAAAGCATTAAGTCAGCAGAATTTAAAAGCGGTGGAAAAAGCGGCTAAAGCTTATGGTAGGTTTTTGGGTTTAGAGCAGATTGCGATGGTGTAATATTAAAGCGGTTTGCCTTGCAGCCGCTTTGCCACCTTACCAATCGTTAGCCCCTGTATAAAAATAGAAAACACCACCACGATATAGGTAATCAGCACAAACTCATCGCGGTGCATGTTGTTTCCTAATGATAAAGCCATGGCCACAGAAAGCCCCCCGCGTAAACCGCCCCAGGTAAGTATGGCCACCGCATTATCCTCAAATTTGATGCGGTATCGCATTAACGAAACCGGTATAGCTACCGATACCCATCGCGCCAGCAGCACTATTACGATCACAATACCGCCAATAATCAGCAGTATCGGGTTTACCTTTATCACCAGCATCTCCAGCCCTATCAGCAAAAACAATACGGCGTTCAATATCTCATCTATCAGCTCCCAAAATTTATCCAGGTAGTCGCGGCTTACGTCAGACATCCCCTCGCGCTTTATCTTGTTGCCCGTGATGATGCCCGCAACTACCATGGCCAGCGGCCCGGAGATGTGCAGGTATCCTGCTAAAAAATAGCCGCCTGCAACAATAGCCAGGGTTATCAGCACTTCTACCTTGTAATCGTCTATCGGTTTAAGCGCCCAGTAACCAATGTACCCTAATAGCGCGCCGAAAAGCAAGCCGCCAACGGCCTCCTGCAAAAATAATACGCCAACAGATACGAACGAAAAATCGCCCGATTTGGCAACCTCGGCTATGCTGATGAATATCACAACCGCCACCCCATCGTTAAAAAGCGACTCGCCTGAAATTTTCAGCTCGAGCGATGCCGGTATTTTGGCTTCTTTCAGGATGGCCAGCACGGCAATAGGGTCGGTAGGCGAAATCAGCGCACCGAACAGCAGGCAGTAAATAAAGGGTATGTTGATAGAAAACAGCGGGAAAAGACCATACACCATCCCTCCTACCAGAAATGTAGAAATCAGTGTACCACAAGTGGCCAGCAAAATAATAGGCCAGCGTTCTTTTTTGAGCCTTGCGGCGTCGATATGGATAGCACCCGCAAACAATAGGAAACTGAGCATGAAATTCATCAGCACATCCTGAAAATCCACCGATGAAGCTAATTGAACGGCTTTTGCCGCCAAAAGAGAGTTGGTGTTGCCAAAAGCTGCCAACAGCATGGAACACAGCAGCGAAAGCACCATAATGCCTATGGTAGGCGGCCATTTGATAAACCTGTGGTTGATGTAGGCAAACAGGGCAGTAAGTACAATGGTTATGGTGAGTATTTCCTGTGTGCTCATATCATGGGCAATTTACCCATTTTTTAACGTAAATGCCATCTTAGCGGGGTAAAACACAGGGAAAAACCGTCGGCAATGTCCACCATCAATTGTACACCGTACGTCCGGTAGCATCGTTGCTCATTTCTATGATTACAGTGTCGAGCCGTTCCAGTTCGCTGGAGAGATAGTCAAGCGCATTCTGGTCAACAGGGTCGGCACGCAGTATATCCACCAGTGCTTTTAGGTTGGCCAGCGGACTACGGATGAGATGCGATTGTTTCCAGGCCATGTCTTTTATGCTTTCCACGTGATATTGGATGTTGCGATAAGCCTGCTGTAGATGGTATTCGGCCCGCTTACGGTCTGATATATCGGTGGCGGCAAACACCAGCCCCAGTATCTGCTGCTCGCGACCTGCAATGGGGAACATACGCACGTGGTACCATATGGGCTGATTGCCGGGACCACCCGGATAGCTCACCTCGTAACTTACCGGCGAGCCACTCAGTACCCGGGTAACGTATTCCTTGAATTTTGGTTTGCGATCTGCAGGTATCTGGGTAACGAGGTTAGTGCCCAGGGCGGGGTCGTAGTTAAATTCCTTTTCCGCGTATTGCAGCGCCATATAGTTGGATTCTACTATGTTCAACTGGGCATCCAGCAAGGCGTAGGCGGTATCGGTGTTGTTGAGAATGGTTTGCAGGTTGGCCTCAGACCGCAGTAACGATTCTTTTTCTTTCAGTATCTGCTCCTCGGCCCGCTTCCGCTCCGTAATATCCAGCATGGTACCGATGATGGAGGGCACGCCGCTAAGCATTACCCGGCTGCCGTAAAATTCAATCCAGTTATTACTACCGTCTTTGCGCTGCCCTACGGTTTGATAGTGTACGCTATCCACCTCGCCGCTGAGCCGTGCGCGTATGCTTTCGTTCACCTCGTCGCGGTGGTTGGGGTGTATGATTAGCCTGGTGGGGTAATTGCCTATCAGTTCATCCGGCATGTAGCCGAAAACTTCGGCAAAGCGTGGGTTAACGTACACGAATTTCCCTTCCTGTACGATGTAGATGCCCACCATCGAGCGGTCGGCAATGGTACGGAACTTCAACTCGGCGTTCACCAGGTCGGCTTCCATGGCCTTGCGGACGGTGATATCGCGGGCAATCACCATCACCCTATCGTGGGGAAATGTTTTTACGTTGATCTCTACATCGAAAATCAGTCCACTCTTATGCATAAAGCGCCTTTCGCGCACCATCGAAGTTTCGGGTGCCGAAGGCGGGATATACTTAAGTGGGTCGACTTTTAACTGCTCCGGGTCTATGATCTCCGCCACGTTCATCTGCAATAATTCTGCACGTGTGTAGCCCATCATATCGCACATGCTTTGGTTTACATCAATAAAATAACCTTCGTGGCCGAGCACGTATATTGCATCAGAAGCTTGCTCTATAAGCTGGCGGTATTTCTCCTCGCTTTTTTGAAGCTGGTTCAATAGATTGAGCAATTCCGCCTTTTCTTCCATGCTTATATGCTTAACTTACTCTAAATGAGGGCAACCTAACAGTGATTACATAAAATTAGCAATAATTATATTGAATAATACAATAGGGGGAGAAATAGAAGTTAAGGGAAATGAACTAATAGGACAGGGATTCGGACCAGGCAAGGCCTTCGGGCAGCTTCAACCTGCTAAATTCTATGTGAATTACCTTACGCGGCTTGCTGCTGGTGGTACGGCCCGAGGCATGCATCAATAGCGGCCGCATTATCATGATGCCGCCTGCCTTTACGTTGCAAGTTACCTCCGTTTCTTTTACCCAATCGATGGTATCAGGGCGGCAAATTCCTTTTAAATGAGAGCCCGCAAGCACTTTTAATGCTCCATTGCCTTCATCGGCATCGTCGAGATGTATGCGGATGGTGAAGTTATCTTCTAAAATTCCCTGTGGCGGCTGCACTGCGAACTGGTTTGATTTAACCGTCCATGGGCCATAGCCGGCAATTTCCAGTTTGTTCTCTACCGAAATAGTGAGGTCCTGATGCCAGGCCACGAACCAGTTAGACAGCTCGGGCTTATCGAAATAAATAGATTTTACCGAGAAATAATCATTGCCAAACAAGCTGGTTATCAGGCTTCTTAACTTACCCGTAAATATCAGTGGCGCAACAGCGGGTATCTCCTTCAGGAACTGCCGGATAGCGAATAGCTCCGTTGTTTTACGGAAAGTACTTTTATTGGTATCCGCCTGATTGATTTCAAACAAGATTGCCGCAACCTCTTCCTTGCTATAAATATCCTCTACGATGATAAAACCATCCGCAGAAATATCCATGGCACCAGGGCTATCCATAGCAGGTTTTATTTTGCTTTCGCAGGTACCGGCTTCAACTCCTTATTCCTCCTGAAAATCGATAACAAGAAACCGATAACCATAATAACGCTGCCCGCCCAGAAGAAATTGATATACGGGAATTTGATGGCACGCATTACGATGTATTTCTTGGCGCTTTCGGGCTGCTGGTAAACCGTAATCTCTACCTTATCCTGCGTTGGCATTATTTTGGTAAATTCCAGCTTCAGCCCGGCTTCTTCGAGTTTCTTGGGGAAAAAGAAAACGTGGCCATCTTTCTGCAATATATAAACCGGCTTGGCATGATAGGTTTGACCGTGGGTAACCACATCAAGCTCTGCACCTACCGATGCCAGCACATTATCCATTGGGATGTTTTCCAGTTTTGCGGCTTTATCCAACTTGCGCAGCACCATATACCCTTCGCGGAAAGGTATCGTGTCGCCTATAGCAATTTCATGCGGAACAGGTGCATCATAGTCCTTGCTATCGTCGGCTGGCTGGTCACCATCTGCTCCGTTGCCTTTTTCCTCGGCCGCGCTGGCAGAGTTGGTCATGGTGATGTGCGTGTACAAATCGTGCAGCAGGTAGTGGCGGGTATCGGGCGATGATGCCAACGCGCCTTTATTTACCTGCACCTTGGGGAACAGCGTAAAATCTTCATCTACTTTGCCGTTAGCATCCACCTTGCGGTAGTTTACTTTGTAAAAATGATCCGGCAGGGCCAGCGAATCGCCCAGATAGGTAACCGTGTAATCGCCCATTTTCTGCGGCTCATTGCGGTAAACCAATATGTTCTCGCGCGGGTTCTCTGTTTTGGCAAAATCGGCAGAATAGTTTTCGCCCGTATTGTTTATAGAGATTACCGAGCTTGTGCCCGCAGAAATCAAGGCCCCTATCAGCAGCATACCGAAACCAATGTGCGCCACAGCAGAGCCTGCCAGTTTTAATTTGCCTTTGAAGGCATCTGCCAAAACCTTGCCATTGGCCAGTACCGAATATACCGACCCCCACATCAGCAGCACGAATACAAAATGGAGCTTGTACAGCCCTGTTACGTAAACAATAAGCGCGGCAATGAGCGCGGCCAAAAACAAGTAAACCGCCGTGGTAATGAAAAAGCGGGTAACATCTGTTTTTTTATACTTGAGAAATTGCGTAACCGCCGTGAGTATAGTTATAACGAATGCGAAGCACGATTGGAAGATATTATAATGAAGTAAACGGGCCTTATCGGCAGGCGGGGCTATCTTCCAGCCGAATATGGCGTTCCCTACCGGGATGGAGGTTACCATGATGAGGTGGAAGCAGGATAGACCCAGAAAAACCGCGCCAACAAACATCCAGAACTCGCGTGAATAAGTTTCTTCGTCTTTTTGGGTAATAGGCAAAGCCTTCCAGCGACTTACCAGCAACCAAACCGACATCACCAAAAATACAAGGATGCCTGTAACCAATTGCCAAAACATACCCAAATCGGTAAAGGAGTGTACCGAAGTATCGCCGAGGATACCGCTGCGGTTAAGGAACGACGAATACCATACCAGCACAAAGCTGATGAGCACCAAAAACGTAGCCGTAAAGTACGAATGCCCGGTGTTTTTAAACACAATAAGCACATGCACTGCTGCCACCATGGTAATCCAGGGAAAGATAGAAGCGTTCTCTACCGGGTCCCATGCCCAAAAGCCGCCGAAATTCAACGATTCGTAAGCCCAGAAAGAACCCATTACTACGCCGGTACCCAGTATCATACAGGCAAACAGCGCATGTGGCAGCGCAGGCTGAATCCACTCTTTATATTTTTTTTGCCAAAGGCCGGCAACGGCATAAGCAAATGGCGTAACCATGGCCGCGAAACCTAAAAACAGGGTTGGTGGGTGTATCACCATCCAGTAGTTCTGCAGCGAGGGCACCATACCCTGCCCGTCTTTGATGAAAGTAAGGTAATCGGCTTGTTTAAAAATAGGTGCTTCACTCATGAAATCGCGAAGCAGCAAAAATGGCGAGCTGCCCAAATGCACGCCTAAAAAGTTTACGCCAAGCACCATAGTTGCCAGTACGGCTTGTGATAAGGCAACTACCGTCATCACCGGGCGCTCCCAGGTACCGGCTTTCCATATCAATACCAGGCCTATTAATGCCTGCCAGAATATCCAGAGCATAAAGCCACCCTCCTGCCCGTTCCAAAAGGCGGAGATGATGTATTGCACCGGCAGCGTTTTAGAGGTATATGCCCAAACGTAATGGTACTCGAAATAATGGTTGTAGATAATGTAGAAAAGGCATGCCCCGATACCTAAAACCGATAGAGAGTTTAAGTAATAGCCTATACGACCAAGAGTTTGCCAGCTGCTGACCGGTTTGTCTTTGTCATCCGCAGTGGCGAAAAAATAGCTGATGAACGATAAAAGCGCGGCTCCGAAAGCGAGGACGAGAAAGAACTGACCGATGTGGCCCGGCAAAAGGTGCTCACCTTTAAATACTGTATCCATTAAAATTGCTTATATGCTGGCTGGTTTAGCCTTAAATTCCTGTGTTTCTAATTTATCCTGCGTGTATTTTGAGGGGCACTTCATCTGGATATGGGAGGCGTGAAACTCGCTGCCGATCATCTTGCCGGTAAGCACTATCTGTTCCGATTTCTCGAAGTCCTCGGGCTTGGTGCCGGTGAATACCACCTTGCACTCGCTGCCTTTATCGTCTTTCATGTAAAAAGTGAAGTAATTGGCATCCTTGGTGGCATCGTAATACAATTCTTTTTGCTTGTTGAGCATACCGATTACGTGCAATTCGCTTTCGGTTTGGCGGGCATCGGTAAAGGAGCCGTAAGTACTTGTGTTTGAGTACACGCTTATAATAACCGCAATGGCAATAGCAATAACAACAAGGCCAAAAATGGAACTTTTCTTCATGTTTATAGTTGTGGGATAAACGGGTTTGCAAAAATACAAAACGATAAGCTAATAATGTTTATTACAAGGGATATATGTTATTTAGAATTGTTATTGATTGTTCTTAGTTAAAAAGGTTGGAAAAGTTAAAGGGTTAGAAAGGTTAAGGCCGAAACCGGTTAAAGCAGTTCGGACAAAAAAGGAGGCAATATTGCAGCAGGTTGTGCTTCTACTGCGCTCATCTGCAATTTATTATTCTTATTTTCACCGGCATAACTCAAACTTATCCATTATGAAGAACCTTAGCATCAAACTATTGCTTGCGGCCTGTTTTTTCACCGTAGCCGCTGCTTACGCTCAGGAGCCGGTAGATACCGCCACCTTTAATAAGATCAGGAAAGCCGAACTTAACAGCTCGCACATCGAACAGATTGCGCATTACCTTACCGATGTTGCCGGGCCGCGCCTTACCAGTTCACCAGGGTATCAACGCGCCGCAACCTGGGCCGTAGAAACCATGAAGAAATGGGGGCTCGTAAATGCCAAAATGGAACCCTGGGGCGAATTTGGTAAGCAGTGGGACTTGCAGGAGTTCAGCATCAGTATGAAATTGCCGTATATGCAACCTATAATGGCATACCCCAACCCATGGAGCCCATCTACCAATGGCTTGCAACAGGCGCAGGTAGTGCTGCTGCCCGGAGAGAAATTAATGGATACCGTTTATATCAAACAACACCTTGCCGACTATAAAGGCAAATTCATATTGGTACATGGCAGTAAAATAAATACCTCGGCTAATTTCAAACCCTCGGCAGAAAGGCTTACCGACAGCGCGCTTGCCCATACCACCGATACCTATATGGTAGAACGCAAGATGATAGAGATGTATTTGGGCACTTATGTTAAATTAATAGCCCGGGTAGATGTATTGCTAAAAAGCTCGGGCGCGGTAGCCGTTATCAGTACCGGCCGCAATAACATCAATGGTACCGTATTTGTGCAGGCAAACGGCGGTTACAAGGCTACCGACCCGGAAAACCTGCCCGCAGTAAGCATATCGGTAGAAGACGGGCAGAAAATAAGGCGGCTGATAGATGGCGGCCAACCCGTAGAACTCGCACTGAATATAAAAGCTGCATTTTCTACCGCCGATACCAAAGGCTATAACGTGGTAGCCGAAATACCCGGCACCGACCCCAAACTAAAATCGCAACTGGTGATGCTGGGCGGCCACCTCGATTCATGGACCGCCGCCACTGGCGCAACCGATAATGCTGCTGGCTGCATTGTAATGATGGAGGCCGTACGTTTGTTAGATTCGCTTGGCATTAAGCCGAAACGCACCATCCGCATTGCCTTATGGGGTGGTGAAGAGCAGGGCTTGTACGGAAGTTACGGTTACGTAAAGAACCATTTTATGGATACCGATGGCAAGCTGAAACCCGAGCAGCCAAAAGTGTCGGCATATTTTAACCTGGATAACGGCACCGGCAAAATAAGGGGCGTATACGCCCAGGGCAATACGGCCATCAAACCCATATTTGAGCAATGGCTGGCCCCGTTCAAAGATTTAGGTGCTACTACGGTATCGCTTAAAAACACCGGCTCTACAGATCACCTGTCCTTCGATTGGGCGGGCATACCGGGTTTTCAATTTATACAGGACCCGATAGATTACGAAACCCGTACCCACCACAGCAACATGGATAGCTACGACCACCTGCAAATAGCCGACCTGAAACAGGCCGCCATCATCGTAGCATCATTTGTGTACCAGGCCAGCATAAAGCCCGATTTGCTGCCCCGCAAGGCTATCGTTAAAGAAACCTTTGCATTCGAGGGCTTATAAAAAAGAAGCGGGAGTTTTGCGCCATACCGCAAAACTCCCGCTTTATTACTTTGTATCTATCGCTTGTTTCTCAGCAGGCTTTAAAGCGAGAAATCGAACTAAACCTGTCCTTAATTCCTCCTGCGTCGTTTCTTCTTCTTAGGTGCGGCCTTTTTCTTTTTTGTGGGCTTATCTACGGTCGTTTTCTTAACAGTTGTTGCCGCAGTTGCTTTATCCGCTACTGAAACAGAATCTTTGCTCAATTGAGTAACAGAAAAGCTGTTACTGCGCAGGCCATATTGTAATACCCGCTTTGCGCCAGTTGGTTTGGCCAGGCTATCGTTGCTGCTGTATATGGGGAACTCGCGTATCAGCAGACCGTCTTTTATATAAAAGTTATCATTGCCGCGGTAACCCTTCTTTTGCAAGCCGGTAAGCTTGGGGAAATCGAGCTTATTGGCGTCGTTGTTGTTGAACTCGAAGGCGTACACCTTGGCATAATTCACCGTGTCTTTATCCTTGGCCTGTATCAATATCTCGGGGTTGCCGTCGGTATCCATATCTGAGTTGTACACGTCGGAGATAGCACCGTCCAGATCGCCCGTAGTAGTGGTATATTTTACCCCAGCCGAGTCGGAGTGCAGTATCATAAACGAGCCGTCCATTTTTGCGCCCCTGCCCCAGCTAAGCACATCGTAAGTTTGCCCCGGCGACACCTCTATCGCTTTATGATAACGGAAAGGTTCTGTCAGGGCAGGAGTGGCCGACGATGAAACAGCAACAGATGCCGGTTTGGGGTCGTTGCCACAGGCGGCCAGGAGTATGCAAACCGATGCCGCGTAAACGTAATATCTTGCATTCATCTTTCTATCCTCCAATTTAATTATAAAGCATATCAGGTGAAACTTCTCCTTTTGGCTTGCCGGGCAGCGTCATATAAACACGCAGCATGCTATTGGATGTGTAGGCATCTACATATTTTACAGTGATTTTGTGGAAGCCCTTCAGTAATGGCACATAACCCGTTGTTTCGTTGTTGCCTTTGCGGCCATCGTTATCAACTACCGGTAAATCATCTATATACAGCATCGAGCCGTTGTACGATTGCGTGGAGAAGCCGTAGGTACCATCGGCATCGACATTTAGATAACCGGTGTAAACCACCCCGTATTTGCCGAAAGCTTTTTTAAATGCCGCGTTAGCTACCTGGAAGCTTTTGGCAATACCTGTGTCTATCACCGCTGCCGGGTTTATCTGCGTAGTGTTAACGTATGTACCCTGCGATGCCTGGTATTTCATACCCGTAGCGGTGCCCGTAAAACCTACGGCGGCGAGCGGGGCCTTGTTGTAAACCACCGTGCGGGTTATCGGGCTGCGTTTGCCGGATGGCGTTACCACAATAGTTTGTAACTCGCGGTATTGGTCTATTGGCACCTGGTAAGTAATGGGTTTGGTAAATACCATTTCCGTTTCGCGCGGGGTATAGCCATCGATGGTGTAATAAATTATTGCGCCCTGTACCGGCGATTTCAGGTCGACGGTAAGTTGCGTGCCGATAATCGTGGTATCCGCAGCACCGATGGCCGTAGGCACGTGGAATTCGTAACCGGCTTTATCCAGCCAGGCTAAGTGGCCAGGCAGGCGTGTTTCGGCAAAATCTTTAAAGTTTTTGTTGGCAACCGGTGCCCATGCAATTTCTGATAGGGCAAGCATCCTTGGCAACAGCATAAACTCCACCTTTTTGTCGGTGGTGATGTATTCTGTCCATAAATTAGCTTGTACGCCTTTAATGTGTGCCTGTTGTGCCGGTGTTAATACCGCTGGTGTAGGGTTGTAACTGTATATCTTTGATAATGGTTCGTTGCCGCCAATGCTTAATGGCTCCTGGTTAAGCCTCCCCTGCCCGTGGTCTATATATAGTCCCTGGCTGCCCGGGGTCATAATCACATCGTGATCCTGCTGAGCTGCGGCTATACCGCCCTCCTCGCCTCTCCAGCTCATCACCGTGGCATTCGGCGCAAGGCCGCCCTCCAATATCTCGTCCCAGCCGATAATGCTGCGGCCTTTGCTGTTCACGAATTTCTCCATCCTTTGAATAAAGTAGCTTTGCAAGCCATGCTCATCTTTCAATTTGAGTTTCTTTATCAGGTCCTGGCAAAACTTGGAGCTCTTCCAAACGGTTTTTGGCGCCTCGTCGCCACCGATGTGAATATATTTGCTAGGGAACAGGTCGATAACCTCGGTAAGTACGTCTTCTAAAAAGTGGAACGTTTTTTCGGACGGGCAATAGATATTATTGAACACGCCCCAGGTTTCGGCCACCTTATAATCAAGCTTTGGGTCGCAGCTCAGTTCGGGGAAAGCCGCTAAAGCAGCTTGCGCATGGCCGGGCATCTCAATTTCGGGCACGATGGTTATGTAGCGGTCAGCAGCGTATTTTATTACATCGCGAATCTGGTCTTGCGTATAAAAACCGCCATGTGGCGTATTATCGAATTGTTGCGGGGTGCGGTCGCGGTAGTTGCCTATCACGGTTTGGGCGCGCACGCTGGCCACCTGGGTAAGGCGGGGGTATTTTTTTATCTCAATGCGCCAGCCCTGGTCGTCGGTCAGATGCCAGTGAAAGGTGTTAAGCTTATAACCTGCCATCAGATCGATATAGCGTTTCACCATCTCTACCGAGAAAAAGTGGCGGCAAACATCCAGCATCACGCCGCGATAACCAAAACGCGGGTAATCTTCAATAGTTGCACAAGGCAGCTTGGCGGTAGCTGCGCGTTCAAGCGGCATCAATTGTATCAGCGTTTGTATACCGTAAAACAAGCCCGCCCCCTTGCCGGCAACGGTAATTTGCTGCGGCGTAATGGTTAGGCGGTACCCCTCGGCTGGTAAGCCTTCGGTGCCTGTAGAAGTAAGATAGATGACATTAGAGCCAGCATTGGTATTGCGCAGGCCAACCTGCTTATTGTAGGCCATATTGTTGGCCAAAAACCGGGAGAAGAATACAACGGCTTTGTTACCGGGCGTATCGGCCTGTATTTTAGTTTCCTGGCTGAGGAGGAACTCCCCTACAGATTTTTTAACAGAAACCGGCACGGGTATGATGCCCATATTGGGGTCGGCATCCTGGGCGTGTACGAAAGTGGTGGCAGCAATTAAGAGCGTAAAAAGCAGTGAGGGAATCTTTTTAAACATAGACTAAATTAACCAGGGTGATTACAAAGTGGTGAATTTAGTAAATTTTTGGCACCGATTACACCGATTTTTTTGATTTCACCGATGATTGTGCGCGGGAAAGCGTTTAAGCCCCATCGTCATTGCGAGGAACGAAGCAATCTCCCGACTTGACATTAGCGGTTGCAAAGCGGCTATCCAAAGCGGTCTGGCTTAGCTTAGAGATTGCTTCGTTCCTCAATGACGCGGTGGTTAGGCTTTGCACCAATGAACTAATGAACCAACGCTCTAATTCAACGCCGGGTTCTCGGGGAAGTTGGCTATGTGGGCAAAACGCTGCCCAAGGCTGATAACCGTTTTCTTCCAGAGGTTATCCTCGCTGCTGCCAAAAATATTGTCGGCCTCGTATTTATCGGCTACAATCCAGGCATCTTCGCGCAATTCGTTATCCAGTTGACCGGGCGTCCAGCCACTGTAGCCGGTAAAAAAACGTATCTCGGTTTCGTTTAATTGATAGGTGGTTATCAGTTCCTTTATTTTCTCGAAGTCGCCCCCCCAGAAAATGCCCTCTGCAATCTCGATACCATCCGTTATCTTTTCGGGGCAACGATGTATGTAATGCAGTGTATCCTGCGATACCGGCCCGCCCGTGTACACGGGTATTTCTGAGTAAGATACGTCAGGCAGTATATCGCCCAATAAATATTCGGTTTCGTGGTTAAGGATAAAGCCCATCGCGCCGGCCTCCGAGTACTCCGTAAGGATAATAACCGACCGCTTGAAGTTGGGATCGGGCATAAAGGGTTCTGATAAAAGCAAGCGCCCAGTGGCAGCCGGTGTTGGACTTAGCATGGATTTAATTTATGTTGTTATAACGCCAAATGTAAAATTATGTTCAATATCACTTAAAATGCCCACTATAACAATATGTACGGTATAATTAATTTGTAAGTTTGCGATAATGAACGAACAAGATATACAGAGCTTAAGGCAGGATTACAGTGCGGCCTCGCTTAGCGAGACCGATGTAGACGCCAACCCTATGCGCCAGTTTGATAAATGGTTTAACGACGCAATCAACGCAAAAGTACACGAGCCCAACGCCATGACGCTTGCAACCGCCACTACCGATGGCCGCCCTTCCGCACGTATTGTGCTGCTAAAAGGCTTCAGCGACGACGGCTTTAAATTTTATACCAACTACCTTAGCCGCAAGGGTAAAGAGATAAGCAAGAACCCCTTGGGTGCGCTTACTTTTTTTTGGGGCGATTTGGAACGCCAGGTACGCGTAGAGGGCACCATAGAAAAACTCGACCGCAACTACTCCGAAAAATATTTCCACTCGCGCCCTAAAGCAAGCCAACTTGGTGCAATCGCATCGCCGCAAAGCCAGGAGATTGATGGCCGCGCAACATTGGAACAAAAAATGGCCGAACTGGAAATCGAATATGCCGATAAGGATATACCCAAACCAGCATTTTGGGGCGGCTATGTATTACGCCCCCGCATGATAGAGTTTTGGCAGGGCCGCGGCAGCCGCCTGCACGATAGGATAGTTTTCAAAAAAACCGATAACAAAACCTGGAAGATAGTACGCCTGGCGCCATGACCTTCGACGAGATTAAATCATTGCTTACTGAGAAATTCGGCGAAGGCATCGTCACAGGCGAAGAGCGCACCGCCATGCAGCCTGCATTACTGATAGATGCAGATCGCATTGCCGAGGTTTGCCTGGAGTTGCGCAATAACCCGCGTACGTATTTCGATTTCCTAAGCTGCTTAAGCGGTGTTGACTATGGCGCGGAAGCAGGGCGTTTCGGCGTGGTTTATCACCTATCGTCTATACCCTATAATTTACAGCTGACATTAAAGATAAGCAAGGAAAATGACCGGAATTTAGAGGAACTTCCCTCCTTCCCAAGCATTACATCCGTTTACCGCGCAGCCGACTGGCACGAACGCGAGGCTTACGATATGCTGGGCATCTTTTTTGAGGGCCACCCTGATTTGCGCAGGCTTTTAATGCCGGATGACTGGGAAGGTTTTCCGCTCCGAAAGGACTATCAGAATGCGGAATATTATAAGGGAATAAAAATAGATTAGATGATTTCGGAATTCGGATGTTCGATTTCGGATTTAAAGAAAGAGATTTTTGATTTCAGAGTCCGAAGTTTCGATTTCGGATTGATTTAAGAGATTTTTGATTTGCATGGATAAGATTGAATTAAAAAAGAGGACAAAAAAATTCACCGTAGACATTATTAAGTTTGTTGAAACGCTACCGAATGGTAAAGCGATGAATGTTTGTGTTAATCAATTATTGCGACGCGCGTCCTCTGTAGGTGCCAACTACAGATCAGCTTGCCGTGGTAAATCAATGCCGGATTTCATTAACAAAATAGTAATCGTAGAGGAAGAGGCAGATGAATCGATGTATTGGCTGGAAGTTATGCATGAAGCAGATTTGGTGAAATTTGAACAAGTAAAAAGCTTTTTAAATGAAGCGAATGAGTTGACCGCAATTTTTACAGCTATTGGGAAAACTGCAAGGGAGAATCAAAAAAATTCAAAAATCGACAACTCAAAAAAATAAATAAATCCGAAATCGAGAATCCGAAATCCGAAATAATTGTACACACAAACATCAAAATACAACCTCGCACTCGAGCGCTATCACAAAAAGATAGCCGATGCCGCCGTGGAGGATATGGTGCTGAACATGGGGCCGCAGCACCCGTCTACGCATGGGGTTTTGCGGCTGGAACTGATTACCGATGGGGAAATAGTAAAAGAAGTTATCCCGCACATCGGTTACCTGCATCGCTGTTTCGAAAAGCACGCAGAATCGCTTACTTATCAGCAAACCATCCCTTTTACGGATAGGATGGATTACCTGGCTAGCATGAACAACAGCCACGCCTGGGTAATGGGCGTTGAACGTATGCTGGGCATAGATAAGGATATCCCCAAACGTATCGAATATATCCGCGTGTTGGTTTGTGAGCTTAACCGCATCGCATCGCACCTGATTGCCATTGGCACCTACGGCATAGATATCGGAGCCTTTACCCCTTTCCTGTGGTGCTTCCGCGACCGCGAGCATATCATGGGCATGTTGGAGTGGGCCTCCGGTTCACGCATGCTATATAACTATATTTGGGTAGGCGGCCTGTTTTACGATTTACCGGTGGGCTTTGAAGAACGCTGTCGTGAGTTCGTAGACTACTTCCGCCCCAAAATGGTTGAGCTTAACCGCCTGCTTACCGATAACCAGATATTCATCAGTCGCACTGCTAACGTAGGTGTGTTGCCTTTAGATGTGGCCATCAACTACGGCTGTAGCGGCCCGGTACTGCGCGGATCTGGCTTAAAGTATGATTTACGCCGCATTGATAATTACTCCGCCTACCCCGAACTGGAGTTCGAGGTGCCTATCGGGACTGGCCAAATGGGAACCGTAGGCGATTGCTGGGATCGCTATAAGGTACGGGTAGATGAGGTAGATGAATCGTTAAAAATAATTGAACAATGCCTCGACCGCCTGCAAAAGGAATTGAAACGCACCCCTGATTTCGACCCAAGGGCCAAACTTCCCCGCAAACTCACGCCAAAACCGCAGGATTATTATATGCGCGCTGAAGGCACCAAGGGCGAACTGGGCTTTTATTTCATCCATGATAGCGACCGCAAGGAGATTCCTTTCCGCGTAAAATCGCGCGGGCCAAGTTTTTGCAACCTTTCTGTACTTGAAGAATTGGGTAAAGGCGTAATGATAGCCGACCTCATTGCCACCATCGGCTCGCTCGATTTTGTATTAGGCGAAGTGGATAGGTAATTAGAGGTTAGACGCCGGAGGTTAGAGATTAGGTAGAAACCTGGTACATTCCTTCGTACACCATAGTATTCGTTGTCCCAAGAATTCGTGCTTTTTCAAATTGGTTGAATTCGTGTTATTTGAAATTCGTGTTGATGTGAAATCTAGGTTAACCCCTTTATCATTATCTTAGCCACTATGAAAAATACCCATACCCTATCGCGCTTCCTCCGTGTAAAAAACATCGCCATGATGCTGGCGATCCCGGTGCTCTTTGCAGCCGGCACAGCCTCGGCACAAATTAAAGACCCAATTGTAGACAACATCGTAAAAGAAGGCACCGACAATTCGCAGCTGGTAACGCTGGCGCATCAATTGTTCGACGGCATCGGTCCGCGCCTGGTAGGTACTCCACAGATGGAACAGGCCGGGCAGTGGGCACTACAAAAATATAAAGAGTACGGCATCACCGCCCGTTACGAAAAATGGGGCGACTGGCGCGGCTGGCAACGCGGCATATCGCACATTGATATGGTTACGCCGCGCGTAAAATCTTTAGAAGGAACGCAGTTGGCCTGGAGCCCGGGCATGAAAAAGGCAGTAACTGCCGAAACCATTATCCTGCCTGAGTTTGCCGATTCAATCGCGTTCCAAAAATGGTTGCCCACTGTTAAAGGAAAATTCGTGATGATATCCATGAACCAACCAACCGGCAGGCCCGATTACAACTGGACAGAATTCGGCACCAAAGATTCATTCGATAAGCTAAAAGCCGACCGCACCGCCCAAACCGATGCCTGGCGCAAACGCATCAGTAACACGGGCTTAACTAACAAAACACTACCTGTTGCCCTGGAGAAGGCCGGTGCTGCGGGTGTTATTACCTCTAACTGGTCGGCAGGTTTTGGGGTGGATAAGATATTTGGCGCCTACACCAAAAAAGTCCCAACTGTTGATATTGCGCTGGAAGATTACGGCATGCTCTACCGCCTAACCGAAAACGGCGAGAAACCAACCATCAAGATACTGACCGAATCTAAAGAACTTGGCGCGGTGCCAACGTTCAATATCATCGGCGAGATAAAAGGCACCGAAAAACCCGACGAGTACGTGATGCTCTCTGCCCATTTCGATTCGTGGGATGGCGGCCAGGGCGCAACCGACAACGGCACCGGCACCCTAACGATGATGGAAGCCATGCGCATCCTCAAAAAAATATACCCTAACCCTAAACGCACCATTTTGGTTGGCCATTGGGGCAGCGAAGAACAAGGTTTAAATGGCTCCCGCGCCTTTGTGGAAGATCATCCCGAAATAGTAGCCAACCTGCAAGCACTTTTTAATCAGGACAATGGTACCGGCCGCGTGGTAAACATAGCGGGCCAAGGCTTCCTGAACAGCTACGATTACATTACCCGCTGGCTTAGCAAGGTACCTGCCGGCATCCGCGACCAGATAACCACCAACTTCCCCGGCGCACCGGGCGGCGGTGGCTCGGATTTCGCATCCTTCGTTGCTGTAGGTGCACCCGGCTTTTCGCTCAGCTCTAACAGCTGGAGCTATGGTAACTACACCTGGCACACCAACCGCGATACGTATGATAAAATCGTTTTCGACGACGTAAGGAACAATGCTATACTCACCGCCATACTGGTTTACATGGCCTGCGAAGACCCTGCAAAAACCTCGCGCGACCGCATCGTATTGCCCATAAACACCAAAACCGGCGAACCAACCAAATGGCCAGCCCAGGTAAAAGCAAACAGGCACGGAGGATTTGAATAAAAACTATTATCTGAACTCGAATTAAACGAATTTTAAGAAAAGACAGAATGCAATTCAATAATGAAATTCTAAAAATTCGTTTAATTCGACAAATTCGAGTTCAGACTAATTCCTCAAAAAGCACAGCCTCACCCGCTGTGCTTTTTTATTTAAAATTAACCAGCGTTGCCCATAGCTTATAGCTATATTAATCATTAGGTTAATGCTTCCTTATTTGCTTAATTTAGCAAACCATTTATTGGCTATTACGTATCTTGGGCATAGTTTGAAAATAAATTAATGAAGAAATTATTAATTGTACTGTTTTTGTTGCCGGTTTACTGCATGGCTCAATCGGCCGGCGATTACATGACCAGCGGCAACACTAAAGCAAATATGAAGGATTATAAAGAGGCCATCCTCGATTTTAATCGTTCTATTCAAATGAACCCGGGTGTTGCAAGGGTGTACCTGTACCGCGCCAATGCCAAAAGCAATTTAGGCGATTACACTGGAGCCGTTACCGATTTTACCAGCGCGCTAAACCTCGATCCGCGCCTGATAGATGCCTGGCATTACCGTGCAAATGCAAAAAGTAATTTAAAGGATTATGCCGGCTCAGTTGCCGATTTTGATAAGGCCGTAGCCCTTAACCCGGTAAAAGGTGAATTATATAAATACCGTGCCGTAGCAAAAGCCAACCTTGGCGACAATAAAGGGGCGCTGGCCGACTTCGACATGGCCGAAAAACTATTGCCAGGCGATGGTGACCTGATATTTTATCGCGCCAACTCCAAAGGAAACATGGGAGACTATAAGGGGGCTATTGCCGATTACGATGCCGCCATCAGGATTGAACCAAATAACGCCGAAGCCTGGTTTTACCGTGCGAACGCCAAAGCCAACCTGAGGGAATATAAAGGGGCTATTGCCGATTATAAGCACGTAATAGACCTGAACCCGCAGATGCCGGAATTGTATCATTACCTCGCATCAGCATCCAGCAATGCAGATGATGACAAAGGTGCGATAGAATTTTTCGACAAAGCTATTGAGCAAAACCCCAAAAAAGCGGAGCTTTTACTTGGCCGGGCCATTGCTAAAAATAATATGGAAGACTGGAGCGGCGCAATTGAAGACCTTAGCCACGCCATCACGCTCAACCCAAAATACGATGAGGCCTACCAGAATCGGGCCGATGTAAAAATCAACATGAAGAATTTTACCGGTGCGGTTGCGGATGCCGATACTTCTATCAACCTCAACTCCAAAAATGCCTATGGATATATGTCGCGCGCTAAGGCTAAGATAGAAATGAACGATACGGTAGGTGCCTTGGCCGATTTCAGCACAACTTTAAAACTCGAGCCGAAAGCTACTTATGCATACCTTGGCAGCGGCGATATCAAAGCTGCGCAGCATGATTACCCCGCAGCGATTGCTCTCTACAGCAAATTATTAACGCTTGACCCACGAAATCCGAATACGCTGTTGCATCGCGCACGCGTAAAAATGAAAGGCGGTGATACAGAGGGCAGCCTTGCCGACTATAAAGCTGCCATCGCTTCCACCCCACAGAATAATGATCTATATGTGGATTATGGCAAGGCCCTGATTGCCGCCGGGCGATACACGCAGGCCATTCAACTGTATGACGATGCATTGGTAGTAAACCCAAAGAATATCTATTTTTATAGCTACCGCGGCGTAGCCAAAAGCAAGCTGGCCGACCTTGATGGTGCGATGGCCGACCACAATATGGCTATAAAACTGGCTCCATCCTCGTCGGATGCTTTTATTAACCGTGGCAATAGCCTTTTGGCACTGAAAAAATACGACGAAGCCTTAATCGATATCAACAAAGGTATCTCGCTGAACGAAACGAACGATGATGCCTACCTTGCCCGCGCCGACCTTAAGTTGGCAAAGCAGGAATACCTGGGTGCCGTTTACGATTATATAAACGTTTTACTGCTTAACCAGAACAATATAAAAGCCTACATCGGCCGTGCCATTGCCGAAAGTTTTACCGGCGACACCCTTGCCATGAAGAAAGATTTTGCTACGGCTCTTAAACTGGAACCCAAAAGCAGCGAAGTGTATATGGCCCGCGCGAATGCACGAATCAACCTGAAAAACTGGGCCGCCGCCCTTGCTGATTTGAATACCGTGATAACCCTCGACCCTAAAAACGCCGCTGCTTATTTAAGCCGGGGCGTTATTAAAGCTCAGCGCGGCGAAAAAACAGCCGGTTGCGCCGATATAAATAAAGCCATAGCCTTAGGCGCTAAAGATGCTGCCGATAAACTGGCGTTGTATTGTAAGTAAAGATTAGAGCATAAAGTCCGGTTAGTTATCGGGAGGTGTTAGTTGGGTTTCCGGCTAACCTCATTTTATTTAGCATTACGTCTTTGAGAAGCAGAAGGGCTGACTGGTGTGAGAGGTCGACGTAGCAATCCTCGGCAGGCAGGTCGTACCTGCATTTCGGCCCTACTTGCCGATGGTTGCCACGCTATCGCTCGCAATGACGTAGTGGTGATGGGCTTCGCCACTAAAAAAAAGACGCGAAGTATCGCGTCTCTAATTTTTTAATTCGTAAAATTTGTGTCGATACTACTTCTCGTACAACTCCAGCGGCAAGCCATCCGGATCCTGGAAGAAAGTAAAGCGTTTGCCTGTGGTTTCGTCTATACGGATGGGTTCCGTGACAACACCGTATTCGTTGATATGGAAAACTGCTTCTTCGATATTATCCACCTCAAAAGCCAGGTGCCTTAAGCCTGATGCCTCGGGGCGCGATGGCCTTGCAGGCGGGTTGGGGAACGAGAACAATTCTATCTGGTATTGGCCGCCCACTTCAAGGTCAAGTTTATAGGAATCCCTTGCTTCGCGATACGTTTCCAGCACGATATTAAATCCAAGCACCTCTGTATAGAAGTGCCTGGACTTTTCGTAATCCGAGCAAATAATTGCTATATGGTGTATCTTATTCAGCTTTAGCATTAGGCTTCACCAAGGCTTACGTGCAACACGTTGCTGTGTACCATCTTAATATCAGTAATGTTACCGAACAGCTCCTCATCGATAGTGGTATTGCCGATGCCGTTAACGGTGCCCAGCAAACTGAATTCCACCTCGCTGGTAGCCATCATTTCGATGAAACGTTCCTGGTCATCAGGTGCGATACTCACTACCACCCTACCCTGTGCCTCGCCGAAAAGGAAAGCATCTTTGCGGACGCTGTTGTCGCTATCTATATCGAAACCTAATCCGTTTGGTAAACAAGATTCTACCAGTGCAACGTATAAACCGCCGTCGGCCACATCATGCGCAGATTGCACCACTTTGTGCTTGATGAGCTCTTTAACCACCTGGTGCATGGCGTACTCTTTATCGATATCGAAATACGGCGCCGGTGCGGCAGTTATCTTATGGTATGATGCCAAATATTGTGAAGAAGCAATGTCGTTTTGCGATTCGCCAATTAAATAAATCAGGTCGCCGGGTTGCTTAAAGTCCAGGGTCATCAGGTTGCTTTGGTCGTCCATTACGCCCAGCATACCAATGGTTGGCGTCGGGAACACCGGGCCCTCGTCGCTCGATTGGTTGTAGAAACTTACGTTACCGCCGGTAACGGGGGTTTCGAATTTGCGGCAGGCTTCGCCCATGCCTTTTATGGCACCCACAAATTGCCAGTAAACTTCGGGCTTATAAGGGTTACCAAAGTTTAAGCAGTTGGTAATGGCAACCGGCTCGCCACCTGCACAGGTAATATTACGGGCAGCTTCGGCAACGGCAATGGCGGTACCTTTCTGGGGGTCGGCATAAACGTAGCGCGAGTTGCAATCGCAGGTAAGTACGATAGCCTTGTTGGTTTCTTTAACTGCAACTACTGCCGCATCGCTTGGGCGGTTGGTAGTCATGGTGGCAGTTCCAATCATGGAATCGTACTGGTCGGTAACCCAACGTTTCGATGCGATATTCGGGTGGGCTATCAAATGTTCGGCAACGTCTACCAAATCAGCAGGTTCGGCAACGTCCTCTATCTTGAATTTCTGGTTTTGGGCAAAGTAAGCCGGTTCGCGGTATTCGCGTTCGTATATTGGTGCACCGCCACCAAGCACTAAATCATCTGCAGGCACGTCGGCAACCTTTACGCCGTTCATAAAGTATTCCAGTCGTTGGGTATCAGTAACCTCGCCTATTATAGCGCAGTTCAGGTCCCACTTATCGAACACAGCTTCTACAAGCGCTTCTTTTCCTTTTTCTACTACAATAAGCATGCGCTCCTGAGATTCGGAAAGCAATATCTCGTAGGGTTTCATGTTTTCCTGGCGCATAGGTACGCGGTCCAGGTGGATGATCATGCCATGCTCGCCTTTGGCGCTCATCTCCGAGTTAGAGCAGATGATACCTGCCGCACCCATATCCTGCATACCAACAACGGCACCGGTTTTAATTACTTCTAAGGTAGCTTCCAGCAATAATTTTTCCTGGAAGGGGTCGCCCACCTGTACGGCCGGCAAATCGTTAACCGAATCTTCGGTGATATCCTTCGATGCGAAAGCCGCGCCATGGATACCATCCTTACCGGTGGCAGAACCTACGATGTAAACCGGATTGCCAACACCGTATGATGTAGCTGAAACGGTTTCGCCCGCTTTTACGATACCTGCAGAGAATGCGTTTACCAGCGGATTGATGTTATAGCATTCATCAAAGAACAACTCACCGCCAACGGTGGGGATACCGAATGCGTTGCCATAGTGGCTGATGCCTTTTACCACGCCTTTTACCAGCCATTTGGTTTTATCGAGGCTAAGGTCGCCAAAGCGTAATGAGTTCATCTGGGCAATTGGCCTTGCGCCCATGGTGAATATATCGCGGTTGATACCGCCTACGCCCGTAGCAGCACCCTGGTAAGGTTCCAGCGCCGAAGGGTGGTTATGAGATTCTATCTTAAAAGCGCAGCCAATGCCATCGCCGAGGTCTACTAAACCCGCGTTTTCTTCGCCTGCTTTAGCCAGCATACGGGGGCTATCCTTAGGCAATGTTTTTAGCCAGGTAATGGAGTTTTTGTATGAGCAATGCTCGCTCCACATAACTGCGAATATCGAAAGCTCGGTAAAGTTGGGCACGCGGCCCATTATCTCGTTTATTCTGGCAAATTCTTCGGGTAAAAGACCAAGGTCTTTGGCGGTTTCAACGGTTGTTAATTCCTGGTTCTCCAATGTTTAATTGTTTATGTTGAAAGGATGCGCAAAATTAGGAAAAAGAGCGGGAATTTAGATATGAGATTTGAGATTTGAGAGGTGAGATATAGAAAAGCGGCTCGTGACAGGGGATTTAGGGAGGAATAAACGAAATTTTTTAAACAAAGCTTAAATTTGTAATGACTTCTACTTTGCATTCGGTTGTTAAATAATTATGGCGTTCCCTGCGGGCCGGGCTATCCACTGCAACTCCTCATTCCACACCGCTGATAGAAGCGGTGCTGCATTCCGGGGTTTCCGTTTCTATCCCTAACGCAATTCCGGTTTTTTTTAATATTATAGGGTTAACGCAATAGCGGACTTTCGTCAACATTAATTCTGTTGCCATTGCAAAACAACAAAAAGCCGCAACAGAATTAATTCTGCTGCGGCCCTCACAAATCACCCTTCAAACTTTTCTAACTTTTTAACCATTCTAACCTTTTTAACTTTCATTACTTATTCTTCGGGCAGTTGGAAATTGATTGGGATAGTATACCTCACCCTTACCGGTTGGCCGTTCTGGATGCCAGGTTTCCAGGCTTTAGCAAGCTTGAGTACACGCATAGCTTCCTCGTCGAATCCATAACCGGCACCACGTACAACGGTTATATTGGATAGCTCGCCATTCTTTTCTATCACGAAGCTCATGATTACCCTACCCGATACATTCGCATCCTGCGCCTGCGCCGGAAAATGCAAGGCCCTACCCAAAAACTTGCCGAATGCCGCCATGCCGCCATAAGGTTCGGGGTTCGCTTCCAGGCCGATGCCGGAGGGTACTATTTCATTGCCGTTGTCTACAGTGGCGGTGCCCCCACCTGATTTGGGGTCTGCAGGGATTTGCGGCGGCCCTTCCGGACCTTGGGTAGTGGTTGCGCCGACATTACCTTTCAAATTATCAATTATTGGCGGCTCCTCTTTTACCGGCTCATTGGTCAACACAGGAGTCAAGAACTTGGTTGTTGCAGTGGGTGGCTGTTGCTTTGCGGGCTGCGACTGTTTCACAGGTTCAGGTTTTTTCGGTTCTACTTTTGTAGGCGGAGTCGGCAGCGGAGGCAGCGTGACGATAACGCCTGGACTTGTATGTACCGGTTCTTTCCTTAAGGCAAAGCCCAATATCAACGCAAGGGAAATCACGCTGGCGAAGGCAATGGCCATAGCTTTATTGAGCGTGCCTGCGTAATGATGCCGTAGGTCGTAAGCACCGTAGGCTTTGTTGCGGTCGTCGAATACAAGGTCGAGCCACTCGCTCTTGTACAAATCAAATTTTGTGTTTAGCATAACGTTTAGAATTAAATTTTTCTATATAACGTTATCGCAATACAAAATGTTGTGTAAAAAAGAATTATTACAAAATAATCATTTGAATATATTCAATATTACAAATTTTATATTGCAGTGCATTAATTATTAGGAATTATATTTGGATAAGTTTAGGCCAAAATCTACCACTTATCGGTAACAACCTTCTTCAGGGGCTCTTCTGTACGTAAAACGGGCACCCTATCCATGTATTTGATAAGCTTGGTTGCCGTTGCCTTGCAAAACGCACCAACCTGGTCAAGGTATAAATCGGTATCTTTTTCGCTGTATTTGGTCCATATTTTTTCCAGCGGAAACTCTATGCCCGATTGCGTAGCCATATTGCCGTAGCGGTTTATCTTGTAAGGCTTAAATACGAAATCGCTGAGCTTAAAACGATATTTTTGGTCTTTTACGTCGATGGTAAAAGTATAAGTAACCTCGCCCCCTTCCTTTTTGCTCACCAGCGAGTTGGTGTAAAGCACCGTTTTATCTTTGGCTGTTATGCTACCGGCAGATGCCTTGCCGCTGGCTTTTATTTCCTGACTTTTCATGAATGCAAGGGCACGGTTAAACAACGTATCGGCAGTAAAGTCTTTTTTGTCTACCACCTGGTAGTACACATATTTGTTGTTTTCGTCGGACTGAAGCAGGTCTTTTTGGGCGCGGGCGGTATTGATTGCCAGAATGCAGGCTATACAGAGAAATAATTTTTTCATATAATAAAGATAAGCCATCCATAAACAAATATGGATGGCTTACCGGAAATAATTTAAACGATGTGTTTATTAGAAAGCGTAAACAGCTGCTAACACAAACTGCGAAGCAGATTTGGTTGGCATAGAGCTGCTGTTAACAAAAAACTCGTCTTTACCTTTGTCAAGGCGTAATTCAGGGATGATAGTTAACGGACCAGCTTTAATGTTTGAAGTTAAAGTGAATGCTTTAACATTTGTGCTACCGGCACCGGCATCTTTCCATTTGAAGTATTCAGCTCTCAAACCGAATGAAACTGCAGGGCTTGCAGCAATCTGTGGGTACAAAGCAACACCAGTAAAGCCACCCGGGCCGTTTGGTGCGTTGAAATCAGCAGCATTTAAACCTAATTTAAAGGCGTCTGTAATTTGATAAGCAGTTGTCAAATCGATTTCAGTACCCGATGTTTTGCCGCTAACAAGGTTAATGTAAGCTGTCCAGCCTTTTGCAGGGCTTAAGAACAACTGTGCACCTAAAGTTGATACATCTTTGGTAGATGAATAGTTGTTCCAGCTATCGTTGAATACACCAACCATTAAGCTAGCTTTGTCTGAGAAGGTGTAGGTACCTTTCAAACCTGCATTCTGGAACGGGCCATTGGTGAACAGGTACGAAGTTGAGTAGTTGAAGTTACCCACCGGTGAAATTACTTCGTAACCTACAAACGTAGCCATGTAACCACCTGTAACAGTAAACTTATCGCTCAAATCGTACGATACGTATAAGTTTTGAATGTGGTAAGAATCGCCGCTTGCACCGTTAGGGATTGATTGTGCCTGGCCGCGCGGGCCGAAGCTCATTTCGCCAACGAAAGCGGCTTTACCTACTTTTTTCTTCAGGCCCAGGTCAATCATACCGATAGAGATAGAATTCTGGTCGGTTGCGAAGCTGGTACCGATGTTTGAACCGCCGCTCTGCGATTTGAAGCCCGAGAAATCGTTTTTGTAGTAAGTGTCTACCGAACCGAAAATAACCAACGGCGGATCTACCTTAGGCGCATCCTGTGCCTTCGCGGTAAAAGTAGCTGCTGCTGCTGCAAAAAATGATAAGAGTAAAAGTTTTCTTTTCATGGATAAGGAATTAAAATTTAATTGTTTTTGTTAATTGTTGTTGTTGTTCTTAAATATCTTTTGTGCGTAATTTTTCCGTTTTGAGCTAATTTGCATAGTTCAGTAAATGCCTTTCACTAAATTTCTCCAAGCTATATATAAACCCTTGCGCAGTTGGCGTATGGCGGGCAGCATTCCTGCTTTAGCCAACCGCACAAGGGTAATATTTCAAATCATCACAAACCTTAGGCAGGCTGTTTCACGCCCTTGTCCATAAGGTCGCTTAAGCTAACATCTTCTAAATCGGCGGGGTAAACTTCGGTACCGTGATCGAACACATCCAAGCCGCCTGTGCCAAGTTCGCCATGTTCTTCAACACGCAGTCTCCATGGATGCGGTAATTTGTTGATGATAAACATCATGGCAAAAGTAATTATGAATACAGCAGCAGTAATGATAAAGCTACCTACCGCTTGGGCCTCAAGTACACTAAAGCCGCCGCCGTAAAACAAACCTGTAACCGGGGCAGTGTTGTCTGCACCTGTAGGTGTTGTAAAGCCATATTGGCCCGATGCAAATAAACCTAAAGATAAGGTGCCCCAGATACCGTTTAAGCCGTGTACCGAAAATGCACCAACCGGATCATCTATACGGAACCATTCCACTAAATAGATACCGCCAACTACGATAAAACCGGCAACACCTCCTAATAAAATCGAACCTAAAGGGCTAACCCAATAACAAGGGCAGGTAATTGCCACCAAACCGGCAAGGAAACCATTTACGGTAAATGCCAAATCGAACTTGCCTTTTGTTTTGCCCCACCACAATGCGGCAAGCATAGCTGTAAAACCGCCTGCGCAGGCAGCAAGAGTTGTATTGGTAGCTATACGCCCAATACCTTGCATATCCATTGCATTTAAAGTAGAACCAGGGTTAAAGCCGTACCAGCCAAACCACAGGATAAAGCCACCCACGGCAGCTATCAGTAAGTTGTGGCCTGCAGGTAAACCACCTTTTTCTTTATTATCGCGGGCAAATATGCGGCCCAAACGAGGCCCTAATACTATCGCGCCGGCTATTGATGCCACACCACCTATGGTATGCACTACTGTTGACCCTGCAAAGTCACGGAATCCCTGACCTAAAGATGGCAGGAAGCCTGTTGGTGTACCCATGGTAACCAGGAAACCATCAGGTCCCCAGGCCCAGTGGCCAATTATTGGGTATATAAAGCCGGTAATACCGATAGAGTAAAGGATATCGCCACGGAAGCTTGTGCGGCCTATCATAGCACCGGATACGATGGTTGAGCAGGTATCAGCAAATGCAAACTGGAAAATCCAGTGGGCAATTACCGGTACACCATACGCAAGGTAAGTATCAGGGATATTTTGTAAGAAGAACCAGGTTTTACCATCGGCACCGCCCCAGCCAATAAAGCCGTTGCCCTGTCCGAACATGAATGCATAACCGATAGCGTAAAATAAGATACCGCAAAGGCAGGTATCAAAAATACATTCCATTAGTACGTTAACGGTTTCTCTTTTGCGGGCAAAACCAGCCTCAAGCATAACAAAGCCGGCCTGCATGCCAAATACAAGGAACGCTGCAACCAGTGTCCACATCGTGTTGATGGCGTTCATAGTAGATGTTTCATGCGCAGTATAAGTTTCTGCGGCATGGGCTGGGCTGCCAAAAAAGTTCGGCAAAACCATCATGGCCATCACAACCAGGAACAGCCCGGTCATTTTCCCGATAAAAATGGTAGCGCCGAGCTGCCATTTTTCCTTGGACAGCTGCCGGAATGAGTCCAGCAGGCTGATTTTTGTAGAATTACTCTTCATTCGTTGTTTAATTAAGTGGATTGATATGATAAAAAAAGTCTTTTTAACAAATGGGGGCGTAGAATCATTTTATTAAACATCTAATCAATAATAATATCTATAGAATTGGTATTGATTTTATTTTTTTTATGAAAATATGAATGAATTTTAATAAAAACAAATAACAAATGAAATATTTTCAATAAAAGTGGTTATAATTTCAATTATTAACATCTATAAAACCTGTTTTTATTTTTAAAAAGCTAAATAAACAACCATTATTTATAAATTTTACAATTACATCGCTTCCAATGGCTACTATTTTGAGTTTTTTATAAAATTTACAAAAATTTAAACATAAATTAATTCAAAACGTATGCTATGCACGCATAATTTTAAGAATTTGGTACTTTTTAAAGCATTTAGGGATTTCACATAGCGACATTAGTATTAATTTAACATAATTCATCTTGTTGGATAATCCATGTGCTTTATACTCATTATTTTAAATGATTTCCTAATTTTGGCGTTACCAATCATTAATACTTATGCCAAATATTCGATTCCAGGCGCTACGGACGGCGCTTAACCGTGAAATCCCCGAAATAAAAACACCCTCCAACAAAATATCCGACTATTTTGGCGCGAATGTGTTCGATAAGCACAAAATGAAAGACTATCTTTCTACTGAAGCTTACAACGGCATAGCAAATTCTATAGATAATGGCGTATCCATACCGCGCGAACTGGCAGAACAGGTGGCATCGGCCATGCGTGCCTGGGCCATGGGCAAAGGCGCCACCCATTATACCCACTGGTTTCAGCCACTAACCGGTAGCACTGCCGAAAAGCATGATGCGTTTTTTGAGCCTACCAGTACCGGCAGCGCCATAGAACGCTTCAGCGGCGACGCACTTGCCCAACAGGAACCCGATGCATCCAGCTTCCCCAGCGGTGGACTGCGCAACACTTTCGAGGCGCGTGGCTATACCGCATGGGATCCCTCCTCTCCTGCCTTCGTTATCGGCCGCACGCTATGCATCCCTACGGTATTCGTATCGTACACCGGCGAAGCATTAGATTATAAGGTACCTTTATTAAAGGCATTAAGCGCCATGGATAAAGCCGCAGTTGATGTTTGCCATTACTTTGATAAAAGCATAGAGAAGGTGAACGCATCGTTGGGTATTGAGCAGGAATACTTTTTGGTTGATACCGCGCTATTTAGTGCCCGGCCAGATCTGTTCCTCACCGGCCGCACATTGTTTGGCCACATGTCGGCCAAAAACCAGCAATTGGAAGATCATTACTTTGGTTCTATACCTGGCCGGGTTTACGCCTTTATGCAAGATATGGAGACCGAGGCCCTACAGTTGGGTATCCCCTTAAAAACCCGCCACAACGAGGTTGCGCCATCACAATTTGAGTGCGCCCCCGTTTACGAAGAAATAAACCTGGCTATAGATCATAACCAACTGTTAATGGATATTATGGACCGTGTTGCCGCGCGCCATAATTTCAAAGTACTGCTACACGAGAAGCCCTACGCAGGCATCAATGGCTCGGGTAAGCACAACAACTGGAGCCTGATTACCAACACGGGCAAAAACCTGCTTTCGCCCGGTAAAACACCCAAGAACAACCTGCAGTTTTTAACGTTTTTCGTCAACACTATTAAAGCGGTGCACGATCACGCCGATTTGCTGAGGGCTTCCATCGCATCGGTAAATAACGACCACCGCCTTGGCGCCAACGAAGCCCCCCCGGCAATCATATCCATTTTCCTGGGCAGCCAGTTGAGCGAAGTTTTGGATGAGATAGACACCTCGCGCCTGAGCAAGAAAATAAAAGACGAGAATTCGTTATGGCAGGGCATCCCTAAAATACCGCAGATATTGCCCGACAATACCGACCGCAATCGCACCTCCCCTTTTGCCTTTACCGGCAACAAGTTCGAGCTGCGTGCTGTGGGCTCCTCTGCAAACTCGGCCAGCCCGATGACGATTCTGAACCTCATCGTAGCCGATCAACTGAAAAAATTCAAAATAGATGTAGATAAGCTCATCAAAAAAGGCGAGAAAAAAGATGTAGCCCTGATGACCATCATTAAAAGGTATATTAAAGAATCGCGCAACATACGTTTCGAGGGCAACGGTTACAGCGACGAATGGGAACAGGAAGCTGCAAAACGCGGATTGGCTAACATTAAAACCACGCCCAAAGCCCTTGATGCGTTCTTATCGGACAAAGCCACAGAACTATTTGCCGAAACAGGCGTATTCACCCGCCGCGAAGCACTTGCCCGCCACGAGATACTGTTAGAGAGTTTCTATAAAAAGCTACAGATTGAAGCACGTGTAATTGGCGAACTGGCCATAAATAGCATTATCCCTGCGGCTATTGATTACCAAAGCAAACTGGTGGACAGCGTAAGGGGCCTTAAAGAAATTGGGCTGCCCGAAAGCAGCTACAGTGCGCAATTGGATATCATCGGCAAAATAGCCGAGCACATAAATGCCACCAAATTAAATGTGGATGAGATGATAGACGAGCGCAAAAAAGCAAATAAGATCGACGATATACGTCAGCGCGCTATAGATTACGATGAAAAAGTAAAAACTTACTTCGCAACCATACGCTTCCATGTAGATAAGCTGGAGCAACTGGTAGATGACGCCCTATGGCCGTTGCCAAAATTCAGGGAATTGTTGTTTACGAAATAAATAGACACGAATTGAGTTTACACGAATTTAATAAACACGAATTTCCGCTAATTGAATCGAATTTCACGAATTTTCAGCTTCGTCCTATTCTTTAGAAAAATTGGACGATAATTCTTAATTCGTGAAAGTCGATTTATTAGGTACACCAAATGTTACTATAGAACGTGAAACTGCTATTTGACTGAAAAGCTCAAGCAAACGAGATTAATCTGCACATTTGAAATCTGATTACATCGGCTCGCCGCCGTCGAAATCGCGTGGTTTGTATTCGTCTTCGGGTTTTTCGGGCAGGCCGAGGGCAAAGGTTGGGTCGGCTTTTAAAACCGAGTTATACTGCACTACGCATAAGCCGTAGCAAAGCACAAATGGGATAATGGTAAGGAACTTATCAGGCTCAACCAGGTACTCGCCAAGGGTGACGGCAAAATAAGCAAGCAGATATGCCATGGGAAAGTAAACGATAAAGTAGCGATAGGCAGGATTTTGGCGCATCGTGAGCAGAAACAAGAGCAATACGTGCGTTTCTAACAAAAGAAAAACCTTAACGCTTTCCCATATAGTGGCGGTTGAACTGGTAAAATTCACCGCCAGGGACATCTCCTGCTCAATGGATGTTTTAGGCATGCCCAATATTAAACTTAATATGATCAGCAGGACTAAATATATCCTAAACGTTATTTTCATTGATGCCCTAATATAGGCTGTTGTATTTAATAATTGCTAATTATGAGCAAATAAATCCGCTTCCTGTTGCTGTTTTATCATTATCGCGCGGTATTTGCTCAACAAGGCCGATTTGCCCACGAAGCCAATAAAACGCCCCTCTTTCATCACCGGCAGTTGCCACACTTCCAGGTTGTCGAATAGTTCCATCACGTGGCTTACGGTATCCGTGTGCTCAATTAATGCAGGCGGGGCAACCATGATATCTGCCACCGTTTCGCCTTCTAAATCGGTGCCGAAAAGGTACCTGCGTATCTCATCCATCCAAATTACGCCCTCCAGTTCGCCATCAACCGTAAGTATCGGGAAGATGTTAGCATCGGTATCGGCCAATATTTGGTGCAGGTTGGCCAGGGGCATCTGCTTATCTATAGCGGTGAATTTTTTATTGATAATTGCATCCAGTACGATATTGTTGAGCATATGATAATCTTGCCCCGGGTGGATATTGTTTTCGTGTACCAGGTGGTGCCAGTACATATTATGCGGATTTGACAACTTCGCGATAATATATGATATAGCCGATACGATCATCAGCGGGATAAACAGCACGTAGCCGCCGGTAATTTCGGCAATCAAAAATATCGCCGTCAGCGGCGCATGCAGTACGCCGCTTAAAGCACCCGCCATACCCACCGCAATAAAATTGCTGGTGTTAAGGTGTATAAGCCCGGTTTGATTTACGCCGAAGGCCACGAATAAACCTAAAAAAGCTCCGGTGAACATGGTTGGTGCAAAGGTACCACCGTTACCACCACTGCCTATGGTGATACCAGCCGCCACAATCTTCATCAGCACCAACCCGGCTATGAATAGCAACATAAGCATTGGGTTCGATAGCGAAGCCCCAAAAAAAGTCTCCTCCTTAAGGGCCTCTATATTGCCGTTCAGTATCTCTTGCAAGTAATGGTAGCCTTCGGCAAAAAGCGGCGGGAATACCATAATCATAAGGCCCAAAATGAGGCCTCCAATTATGGCGCGCACGTAACGGTTCTGGCGCATAAATATGCCTTTCTCTAAGCTACCGCCAACTTTTGCAATGTAAATAGATACCCAGCCGCTTAGCAGGCCCAGCAATACGTAAAACGGCAGCGCGGGCATTACCCAACCCTCGGTTATCAAATGGAATAGCTGGCCCGAATACAATATTTTAGATACCACTACGCCGGTGGCCGATGCAATGAGCAAGGGAATGAATGTGGGGATGGTAATCTCCCCTATCAGTATCTCCAGCGAGAATAACACCCCGGCAATTGGGCTATTGAATACCGCAGCAATACCGGCGGAAGCACCGGCGGCTATCAGCACGGTTTTTTCGTAGGGGCTCAGTTTGAAAAACCGGCCCAGGTTTGAACCCAAGGCTGCGCCCGTGCAAACGATAGGTGCCTCAAGGCCCGCGGACCCTCCGAAGCCAACCGTGAGCGAACTGGTTACCAAATGCGAGTAGATGTTGTTTAATCTGATGCCGGAGCGGTTCTTTTTGATATTGACCAGGATATTGCCAATGCCTTTCTGCATCTTATCGCGGTTGATGAGGTGCTGCCAGGTCACAGTAAGCAGTATGCCAAGCGCAGGCAAAAACACATATATAATATGGTATGGCAAATGCGAGGATATATTGCGGCTAAGCCCTTCCATCAAATGCACCAGGAATTTGAGGGCCACGGCAGCTAATCCGCCAAATAAACCTACCGCTACACTGCAATAAATTAAAAAATTACGTTGCCCGTTAAGGGTGAGGCGCAAGCGGTTGAGTTTATGACTTACAGATTTGAACATAGAAGAGGCGGATGTGGCAAATTAACAATTTTAGCCCGCAAAAGGGTATTAAGCAGTATATTTGCCCATGATTTCTCCGCAAAGATATGATCAACGGGGCGTATCTGCATCAAAAGATGATGTACATAATGCCATTAAAAATATTGATAAAGGAATTTTCCCTAAAGCATTCTGCAAAATTGTACCGGATATATTAACTAACGACGCCGACTATTGCAATATTATGCATGCCGATGGCGCGGGCACCAAATCATCGTTGGCATACACCTATTGGAAAGAAACCGGTGATATTTCTGTTTGGCGCGGCATTGCGCAGGATGCCATCATCATGAACCTGGACGATTTACTGTGCGTGGGCGCTGTAGATAATATTCTGCTTTCATCTACCATTGGGCGCAACAAAAACCTGATACCCGGCGAAGTGATAGCGGCCATCATTAACGGCACCGAAGAGATACTGGCGGAATTACGTGATGCCGGCATCGGCATCTACAGCACCGGCGGCGAAACTGCAGATGTGGGCGACCTTGTGCGCACCATCATCGTAGATAGTACCGTTACCTGCCGTATGAAACGTGCCGATGTAATATCTAACCACCGTATACAACCCGGCGATGTGATAGTCGGCCTGGCATCGTACGGGCAAGCCACTTACGAAAAAGAATACAATGGCGGCATGGGCTCTAACGGCCTTACTTCTGCCCGCCACGATGTTTTCGATAAAACCGTCGCCAATAAATTCCCTGAAAGCTTCGACCCGGCAGTACCTTACGATCTGGTATTCTCGGGCAGTAAAAAATTAACCGACCAAATTGAAATAGGCAATGGCGAAACCGTAACCGCCGGTAAACTGGTACTCTCTGCTACCCGTACCTATGCCCCTATCATCAAAACCATATTAGATAAGTACCGCAGCCAAATAAACGGCATGGTGCATTGCAGCGGCGGCGCACAAACCAAGGTGCTGCACTTTATAGATAACCTGCATATCATTAAAGATAACCTCTTCCCCATCCCACCGCTGTTTAAGCTGATACAGGAGGAAAGCAACACCAGTTGGCAGGAGATGTACAAAGTGTTCAACATGGGCCACCGTATGGAGCTTTACGTACCGGAAGAAATAGTTGCGGACATCATCAGCATATCAGAAAGCTTTGGCGTGCCTGCGCAAATCGTCGGCCGTGTAGAAGCAGCAGATAAAAAGAAGGTTACTGTTACATCGGAATTTGGGGTATTTGAATACGAATAGCCTTTACCGATAACAGATAAATGTTAATTGACCAAGCGTCAATCATTGTAAAGCATCGCGAAAACGCGGTGCTTTTTTGTTTATTTGAGCGACGTACAAAACCACTATTGATTTTTTTTGAAAAAAAATTGCGTAACTCAGAAGTTACTTATATATTTACGTAACTTAAAAGTTACCCATTATGAAACGACACATCAATCACCAGTTCAGCTTCCCGCATCCGCCAGAACTTGTTTGGGAGTACCTCACCAAACCGGAGTTAATGGCATTATGGCTTATGAAGAATAATTTCCAACCGGTAGTGGGTTACGATTTCCAGTTCCGCACGGGGCCTATCGCCAGCCTCGATTTCGACGGTATTTTTTATTGCAAGGTGTTAGAAGTAAAGCCTTTTTCGAGCCTCTCCTATTCTTGGGGCAGCGGCCCGGGCGAGGGCGTAATCACGCTCGATTCGGTAGTGAGCTGGAAACTACAGCCAACCGATAAGGGGACCGATGTAACGCTGGAGCACAGTGGTTTCCACAAGCCCGAGAACGAAGCATTCTACAATGGCTTAAACCATGGATGGGGCGAGAAATTCGACAAAATTGCCAAACTTTTAAATGAGGCACAGCATGACAGCACCAGCGTTTGATGTATTCCAGGTAATAGGCGACCCAAGCCGCAGGAAGATGCTGATGTTGCTTATGACCGATAGCATGACCATCAACAGCCTGGCCGATAACTTTGAAATGAGCCGACCTGCTGTATCAAAACACATCAGAATATTGCATGGAGCAGGGTTTATCAGTATAGAGGATGTGGGCCGCGAAAGGTATTGCACCCTTAAAAAAGACGGGTTCGAAGAAATACAAGCCTGGATTGCCTACTTCGACGAATTCTGGGCATCGAAACTGAAGAGGTTGGAAACGTTGTTGACCAACAGATTGCCAAATTAGCAAGGCATGTAAACCACTATGGCAAAGCCTAAAGCCGCGCTAATTTGCGTGGCTTTAGGCTTTAATTCATGCAGTGCGTTTTATGGATAATTACTGCTATTTTGCGGGATAAATACCCGGTTAAAGCATGTTAGAATTTTTAAAGGGGCAGACTGTTATTGTTTTATGGCTTATTTTTTTGGCAGAGAACCTGCTGGTTACGGCTATTGGCGTATCAACAGGGTGGCTTATCCTTAAACTTGGCAAAAAACCTCTACGGCCGGCTTCGCGTACCGAAATACTTACCTGCATCGGCACTAATATTATCAATACAGCCATAACTTATGCAGGCTTCTGGTTATGGCAAAATGGCTATCTTATTTTTGGTTTCGAAATAAATTGGCGTATCCTGCCCGATTTTTTGCTGCTTTTCCTGGCGATGGATCTGGCTATGTACGTACTACATTACGCCATCCATCAAATGGCCCTCTATAAAGTAATCCATCGTTTCCATCATCATTACCGCAACCCTATCCCTATCGACCTGTTCGTGCTCCACCCCTTAGAAACGCTCAGCTTCGGTAGTCTATGGTTGTTTACGCTTGCGTTGTACCACTTCAATTTCTACGCGGTGCTTATTTATCTTAGCCTGAACGTAGTATTCGGTATTATAGGTCATTTAGGCGTAGAGCCGCTGCCCGCTAAACTGCGCAACAGCTATCTCCTCAAATACCTCGGCACCTCATCGTTCCACCATAACCACCATACCGATATTAACCACAATTTCGGTTTCTACACCAGCATTTGGGATAGGATATTTAAAACTTACAAAGCGTAGGTAAGACAGCTGCTTATTTTAAGCGAGCATTTCTAACAATGCAAAAGCACCATCCTTGTAATGCAGCGGCATGCCGGGTTCGTAGGCTATGGTGGTGTCTTTAATAAAGGTAAAACCGCAGCTTATGTAATAGTTGATGAGGCGGTCGTTACCCGCACCTGTATCTATACGTATAAGCGTCAAATTATTTTCCAGCGCATATTCCCTGGCCCACGCTATGATATGTTTGACAAGATTAAGCCCACGCGCCTGCTGGCCGGTAGCTATGCGGTGAATATACATAGCGTGCGTATCGTCGTTCAGCTCCTGCCATATTTCAGGATCGCTAAAGGTGAGGCAAAATACGCCCACGATGTGGCCATCTGCCAATATTTTATAATGCCTGGCCTCGTTAATTTCCCTTTCTATCTGTTCGGCCTTAAAGCCATACCAATGGTTGTTGCCCACTTGTTTTTGGTAAGCTATGGCATCATCATACAGGGGGAATACTGCGGGGATATCTTGGAGCGTAGTATGTAGTATTTGGATTTGCATAGTAAGGTGTGGTGTTTATTGATATAAAGATTGGCCTTACCAGGCTTTTACAGGAACAGGCTTTTTAAAGCTAACACCCCAGGTGAGTGAGCTCCAAAATCAAAAAGCCACGGTATCGCTACCGTGGCTTTTATACAGTTAAAAAAACTGAATTATTTTACTTTCTGGATCATGTTACCCTGTGTGTTGGCAACATAAACAGTAGTAACACCGGTACCATCAGTGGTAGTAGCAACACCGGATGGGCTGTTAAATGGCGTAATAAGGCTTACATATCCGCTACCTGCTACAGATGTAACTGCACCCGCAGGGGTAACTTTACGTAATAAGTTATTGGCGGCATCGGCCACGTACAGGTTGCCTGTTGCATCAATTGCAATACCACTTGGGTGATTAAAAGCTGCTGCAGTACCGGTACCATCAGCAAATGCTGCCTGGCCGCTACCGGCTAATGTAGTAACATCACCGGTTGCAAGTGCAATTTTACGGATGGTATTGTTGTTGGCATCAGCTACGTAAAGGTTGGCACCTGTAGCATCTAATGCCAACGCGCGCGGGCCGTTGAATAAAGCGGCTGTTCCGTTACCATCGGCATTACCAAGGCCTTTACCCGCTACAGTAGTTATAACACCTGTTGTGGCAATTTTACGGATACGGTTGTTGGTGTAATCTGCAACGTAAACGTTACCTAAAGCATCAACGGCTAAACCCGCAGGGCCGCTAAAACGCGGATTGATAGCCGCAGCAGTTGCGGTTGCAGGTATAACTGCGTCGTTGTTACCTGCGTTTCCGCTTACGCCTGCGTAAGTAGTAACCTTACCCAGATCCGGGCCGGCTGCCAATACAATCTTGCGGATAGTGTTGTTACCAAAATCTGCAACGTATAAATTTGATGCAGTAGCATCAAGCGCAACACCGGTTGGGCCGTTGTAAGATGCAATTGCACCTATAGTTGTTGCATTGCCACTACCAGATGTTAAAGTACCCGATAATACAGATACTACACCTGCTGCGGTGATCTTGCGGATCATGTTGTTACCCTGATCGGCAACGTAAACGATACCCGCTGCATCAATTGCAAGAGCATTAGGGTAAGAAAACGAAGCTGCAGTAAGTCCTGCACCGTTTGATGAACCAAACGCACCGGTGCCGGCAAATGTTGTAACCACACCAGATGTTGCAATAGGTGTTGGCGGCGTTACAACCATCTCATCATCTTTACAGCCGGTAAAAACCAGGGCCGAAAGTGAAACTGTGGCTATAGCTAATGAGCTTATAAATTTATTTCTTTTCATATAGTTAAATATTTTTAATCAACGTCTGTTAAGGTATTAGTTAAATATGTACCTCAAGCCGAACTGTGCCTGCCAGCGCGAAGACTGCGATACACCGTTACCCCATGTAGTAGTAAGCGGCGTTTGGCTGTTAGCGTCAAAGTAAGGGAATGAATAGGTAGGTTTACCGGTAGCAGCATCAATACCTTTATAGGTCAGCAACAGGTTCCTGTTGGCAAATTTGAAGTTACCCCAGTTTCTGTAAAGGAAGTTACCCAGGTTAATGATGTTGAACTCAAACTGCAAAGTATTTTTGATTTTACCAGTAGTTTGGTATAAGTCCTGGGTGAAGTTAAAGTTAACAAGGTGAAAGTATGGCAATACTAAGCCATTTCGCTCAGCATATTTACCACGGCGTTTGCTCAGGTATGGATCTTGGTTGATATAAGCATTTAACTGCGAGTAAGTTTGAGCGATGGTACGAGGGTCAGTTGCGTTATCTTTTACAAGTAAGATATCATTTGCATCTTTAGGTATGTAAATAAGGTCGTTGCTTGTCTGTCCATCGCCGTTAACGTCACCGCTATATGCGTAAGAAGTAGAACCAGCGTTAGCAGCTTCGTAAGTTAAACCTACCGATGTAGATAAGTGGCCTAAGTACGCTTTTTTGTAAGAAACAGCAGCAACAACACGGTTTGGCTGGCGGAAGTTAGTGTAAGAAGCTACATCAGCATTCGGGTCGCCTGCAACTACACGGTCTCTCCAGGTAGATTGGGCAATAGAACCGCCGTCGTTAACCGAACGGGCATCTGAGTAGGTATAAGCCACCATGAAATACAGGTCCTTGAAAGTGCGCTGTAACTGGCCGGTAATGTTATAAGCATACCCTTTTTTAGTATTTGTTAACAATATGGCATCGGTAATATTTGGTGCAGCAGCAGTGTTGCCTGCGCCGCCGTTTATAGATGGATAAACGGTAGTGTTGCTGTAACGGAAGCGGTTATCGCTACCAACCAAAGCAGCACCGGTGGTAGGCAATGCTATGTTTTGGTAAAGAATAGCATTCAAATCTTTCGAATAGCTGCCTTCTAAGGTACCGATGATACCGAATGGTAACTTCTGATCAACACCTACGTTTACCCTGAAGTTCGAAGGAAATTTGAAATCCCTTGCAGTGATAGCAAGGTTGTAAGAGGTATTAGCTAAAGGAGTACCCGGAGTCGGCACAGGTCTGTAGGCATTCACATCCGGTTTAAATACCAAACGTGGATCACCCGGTGTCGTTACTGTGTACGAACCAAATTGTACACCGTTATTACTCGCCTGGTTAGAAATATACACGTACGGCACGGGCCCCTGGAAAATACCGGCACCACCACGAATCTGGGTTAAGCCTTCGCCGTTAACATTCCAGTTGAAACCAACACGCGGAGATATCTGCAATGCTGCTTTAGGGAATTGGGCGGTGTTAACCTTGTAACCATCTCGGAAACCGGTTAGGTTGGCGGCGTCTGCGTTGAACTGACTTTGGGTATTGTAACCCGGCATATCTAAACGCACGCCGTACGTCAACTTAAAGTTGTCTGTAGCCTGCCATTTATCCTGTAAGTAAAAGCCAATTGTATAAGCTTTGGTAACTGCAAAAGGGAAAGATCCGTCCTGCAATGCAGAGTATTGCAGAGCTGAACGTACAGCCGGCTTACCAGTGATAAAGTCGTCGATGCTGTTAAAACGGTACAAACCGTTGTAGTTGGGCGCAAAACCGTTTTTGTACTTGTTATACTCGCCAGTTAAACCAATGTTAATTTCGTGTTTACCAGCAAAGTAAGTGAAGTTATCACTAAACTGGTAAGTATCGGTATTTAACAAGTTGTTAGCAGTAAAAGGCTCGTAACCAAATGAGGTTAATGTACTTGTACCTGCCGCGTTCAGGATATCAACAAGCGGGAACGCCCCACCACCCGGTGAAGAACGGAAATCGCGCAGTGCCTGGTAGCCAACCGTTAATTTGTTAGCAAATTTGCTGCTGATACGAGTGTTCAACTCGGCTATGCCAATGTTAAAATTGTTGTTGATGGTGTAGTAGGATGAAAAGAAAGGCAAACCAGTTAAGCCTGGGCTACGTGAGCCCTGAGCACCTGAACTGCTTGGAGGTACATCGCGTAAAGATTTCAGGTAGAAATACTTTAACGATAAGGTGTTGTTCTTGTCTATGTTCCAGTCTAACTTAGCCGTAACTTTATCAGAACGGGTGCGCAGCTGATAATTTTCAAAAGCGCCTGCGTCGTAACTGTAGTTGGTTTTCAAGAAATCCTTCAATTTGTTCAAATCATCGTATGAAGCTTGCGAAACGCTTCCGCCTGATGCCTGGCCAGCGCGCAATGCCGTAAATGAAGTAGCAGGGTCGCTAATTCTTTCCTGCTCGCCAGATACGAATAAGAACAATTTGTTTTTAATGATAGGCCCACCTAAGCTGATACCGCGTTGTGTATAGTTAACAACCGGCTTTGCAACATCAGCTGTAAGCGCATGTAAACCTACTAAACCGGCAGTACGTTTGTAAAGGTAAACAGTACCTTTAAATTCGTTGGTACCGGATTTGGTTACGGTGTTAACGCTGGAACCTGCGAAACGGCCCTGGGTAACATCAAACGGGTTAACAGCAACCTGTATCTGCTCAATCGCATCAAGCGAAATTGGCTGCGAGTTTGCCTGGCCACCCAATGTACCCGATAAACCGAAAGAGTTGTTAAACAAGGCACCGTCAACAGTTACGTTGTTACCGTTACCGTTACGACCACCAAAACTACCGTTTGACCCTGCTGATGGAGTCAGCTTGGTGTAATCCTGGATAGACCTGTTGATGGTTGGTAAGCGGTCGATCTGGTTACGGGTGATAATTTCCTGTGAACCCGTACGAGAGTTGTTAATTACCTTGTTTTGAGTGCCGGTAATCCTTACTTCGCTTAATGAAGTGCTGGTTGGCAATAATTTGGTATCAATTCTAAACTCCTGGCCCAATGATAAGGTAACATCATTTTCAATCTTAGAATTAAAGCCGATGAAAGAGAATGTAACCGTGTAAGGCCCGCCAATACGTAAGTTGGGCAAGTTGTAACGGCCATCCACACGGGATACTGTTGCGTAGTTGGTACCGGTTGGGGTATGTAAAGCCGTGATGGTAACACCCGGCAATGGCAAACCTTTCTCGTCAACTACAGTTCCTGATATACTACTTGTTGTTTGCTGTGCAAAGCTAACAACCGTTGTAAACAGGGCGAAAATTAATAGAAGTAAATGCTTCCTCATACGCTGTTTTTTTTTAATTTTAACTGTTAAGTGATTAAATTCGAGGACAAAGATAGGCAATTGCCTCATTGCCAATGTTAAGTTAGTGTTAACAATAATTATATATTTTTCAACATTTTACGCACTTCACAGCTAATAATGAAAGCGTGGGTAATTTTTAGTATAATATTTACATTATTAAGACCGTTTGCATCACCCATGGTTGTGCGATTTTGCCACGCCATGTTAAATTATCATGGCAAACTCCTAAAAATGCCGTTTTTTTTCATTTCACCGCTTTTTACTTAGCTTTGGCATTCAAAATCAAAAAAGATATATAACTATATGGACTACGATTTAATTGTTATTGGTTCGGGCCCGGGTGGCTATGTGGCCGCGATACGTGCATCACAGCTGGGTTTAAAAACCGCTATAGTAGAAAAAGAATCCTTAGGCGGCATATGCCTCAACTGGGGCTGTATCCCTACCAAGGCTTTATTAAAAAGCGCACAGGTTTTTGATTATTTGAACCATGCTGCTGATTATGGCATCAAAACCAGCGGCGGCGAAGTTGATTTTGAAGCCGTAATAAAACGCAGCCGTGGCGTAGCCGATGGCATGAGCAAAGGCGTGCAGTTTTTAATGAAGAAGAACAAAATCGATGTTATTATAGGCTACGGATCGCTTAAAAGCAAAGGCACCGTATCTGTTAAAATAGCAGACGCCAGCACAAAAGATTTTACCGCTAAACATATTATTATAGCAACAGGCGGCCGCTCGCGCGAGTTGCCAAACCTTAAACAGGATGGCAAAAAAGTAATTGGCTATCGCCAGGCCATGATACTGCCCCAGAAACCAAAATCGATGGTGGTGGTAGGCTCGGGCGCTATCGGCATCGAGTTTGCTTATTTCTATAATGCTATCGGCACCAAAGTTACCGTAGTAGAATTCCTGGATAACATCGTACCGCTTGAGGATGAAGAAATATCAAAAGGCCTTGCCCGTATATTAAAGAAACAAGGTATCGCCATCATGACAGCTTCTACCGTAGAATCTGTTGATACCAATGGCGATGGCTGCCGCGTAAACGTAAAAACCGCTAGCGGCAATATCGTTTTAGAAGCTGATGTAGTATTATCGGCTATCGGTATCTCAACCAACATCGAGGGCATAGGGCTGGAAGAAAACGGCGTAAAAACCGATAAAGGCAAGGTATTGGTTGACGATTACTACCAAACCAACGTTGAAGGGGTTTATGCCATTGGCGATATCGTTAAAGGCCAGGCATTGGCTCATGTAGCATCTGCCGAGGGTATCATCTGCGTAGAAAAAATTGCAGGCCACCACCCTGAGCCATTAAATTACAACAACATACCGGGCTGTACTTATTGCTGGCCCGAAGTTGCTTCGGTAGGCTATACAGAGAAAGCTGCTAAAGAAGCAGGTTATGAGATTAAAGTAGGCAAGTTCCCGTTCTCTGCATCGGGTAAAGCCAGTGCTGCAGGCGCAAAAGATGGTTTCGTGAAACTCATCTTCGATGCTAAATACGGCGAGTTCCTGGGTGCGCACATGCTGGGTGCCAACGTTACTGAAATGATTGCCGAAGTAGTTACAGCCCGCAAGCTGGAAGCTACCGGCCACGAGATCATCAAATCGGTACACCCTCACCCTACCATGAGCGAAGCCGTGATGGAAGCCGCTGCCGACGCATACGGCGAGGTAATACACTTATAAGATAAAAAAATCTTGATACTAAAGCCGCACCGGGATAACGGGTGCGGCTTTGTTGTTTTGATGCCCCGTTAGGGGTTAAAGCTTTGTAACAATGCATATAATGACAAATTGCGCCGTAGGTGCAATACAATATTTAGCAATAGGTTACATATCAGCGATTGTGTTGCCCCTACAGGGCAATATCATTTATTTCCTATCGGCTACAAAGCTTTAACCCCTAACGGGGCATCCCTTCCATATAATAAAAAATGGAGGACCTGATAGCAATTGGCGCATTGCAGCAGAAAAAAGCGGCAAGACAATTTAAATACAAAAGCCGCCGGTAATTTCTTACGGGCGGCTTTAAACGATAGTGTCGGCTAATTATTTCAAATATTCTTTATCGAGGAACACGTACCGGCCTCTAAGTTGAGGGCCTTCCTGCTCTAAAATAGTCTTAACATCTATGTTGATAAACGACACCGCGCTGCCTTTAGTATTCGCGATCCATTTTGGCACGCCAGCACCATTGGGGTTGCCCGTTTTAATAAAATTGGCGAAATAGGTTTCCATTATATTAGATACCTTGTAGTCATCCGGCCCCCACTCATAGGTTAGGTTGGTGGCCAGGTTGCCCATGGCGTATTCTATTTCTGAAGCGTGTGCCGCGCCGTTATAAGGTTGCGGCCCTTTTGGCGGCTCCGGCTTGTTGCCATCGCCTGCGATGATACCGCCTGCAAAGCCGGGCTTGGCGTTGCCCATCTTAGCCGTCATGGCCGGGCGCGGGCGCGAAAACAGGTAACGGTAAACCGGCTTGCCGCTGGTTTGGGTATGCAAATCAGCCCATTTCCAGGTGCTGTAAGATATAAAGCGGTCGCTGGCCAGCTCCGTGGCCGATTTTATTACCTCCTCCTCGGTTGCGCCGGGGTATAGTTTCAACACCTCGTCGGCTTTATCGCCATAAAACATTTTCAATTGCTTCAGGTAGTTCTCGGGTGTTGGCGGCAGGCCATACATCACCGCTTGATAGGGTATCTCGGCCGAGTTCCAGCCAACCAGTAGCGGTACTTTTGCCTGCTGGCCCGCGGCAAATACGTCGGCAGGTTTTTTGGTTAGGAAATAGCCATCTATCACTGGCGACGAGGTTGGCGGCATACCTTGTTTTGAAGCTACCTCTAACAGTTCTGATGCGGGTATGGCGCGCAGTGCCGCCAAAGTGGTAGCCCCCGCCTTGTCGCCGAATTTGATGCCGTTCGCTTCAGCATCTGTTAATGGTATAGCAGGCAAAGTGGGTTTTATCATGGCACCGCTTTCGCCTATGGCACCGGCTATCAGGTTTTTTGATAATGGAGAGGCCATCTGGGCCGAAACCGCTATCGATCCTGCGGATTCGCCTGCGATGGTCACCCGTTTAGGGTCGCCGCCGAACGCTGCTATATTGGCTTGCACCCAGCGCAAAGCTGCATTTTGATCCATCAGCGCGTAATTGCCCGATGACTGGTGCGGCGACTCTTTGCTTAGTTCCGGATGCGCCAAAAAGCCGAAAACGCCCAGCCTGTAGTTTACCGTAAGCGATATGATGCCGCGTTTGGCCATGCTCTCGCCATCGTAACGCGCTTCCGAGCCATCGCCGGCGACAAAACCGCCGCCATAAAAGTAAACCAGCACGGGCATCTTCTCTTTAGTTCTTTTGGCAGGCACCCATACGTTAAGGTAAAGGCAGTCCTCGCTCATGCCCGGCGAGCGGAAACCCATATCGCCAAACACTTTTTTCTGCATGGGGTTGTAGCCAAAGGTGTCGCATTTGCGGATGCCCGCCCACCCGGCTACCGGCTGTGGGTTTTTCCAGCGTAGTTCCCCAATGGGTGGCTGCGCAAATGGGATGCCCTTAAAGCTTATCACGCCCGATTTTTCACGCACGCCCTCCAATTGGCCGTTGCTAATTTTCACCAGCGTTTGCGCCATTGCGGCCCCGGCAAACGCAAACGGAATCATTAATAAAAATGCGATTTTTTTCATCTGATATTTGATTTATAATTGGTTTGGATTGAACTGTGCCAAAAGCCTTCCAGCGAAGGTTTTATTATTGTATCATTATGTTACAATAATAATTCGTAACATTGGCATTATCAAATTTATTTGAGGCGGCAGGCAAAATAATGAGTAGCACTAATATATCAACCGAAAGCAGCGCGGCGGGCGAAGGATTTATCCCCCACCTGGCCATAGATGCCGTGATATTCGGGTTTCATGATAACCAGTTAAAGGTGCTACTGATGCAATACAGCATTACAGGCCTGCACGCCCTTCCCGGAGGTTTCGTTAAGATTACCGAGAACCTTGACGATGCCGCCAAACGCGTAGCTTCAGAACGTACAGGTTTAAGCAACATCTACCTGGAGCAGTTCCACGTGTTTGGCGATGTTGCCCGGCACGATCCTACTCCTTTCATATCTTTTATGGAAGCCGATGGCAGTACCCATAACCCCAGGCATTGGCTGCTGCAGCGCTTTATCAGCGTAGGCTATTTCGCGTTGGTGGATTTCACCCTGGTTACTCCCACTCCCGATAAGATATTCGACGACTGCGGATGGTATCATCTTAATGCCCTGCCGACATTGATACAAGATCATACCGCTATAATACATAAGGCTCTTGAAGCATTAAGGGTAGTGCTTGATGATAAACTGATTGGCTTTAACCTGCTGCCCCGCGATTTTACCATGGGCGAGCTGCAAAGCCTCTACGAAACCATATTGGATAAAAAGCTGCTGCGCCCCGCTTTCCAGCGCAAAATGCTTGGCCTGGGCATATTGGAGCGCGTGGCGAAGAAATTTAGCGGCGGCGCGCACAAAGCACCGTATTTATATCGTTTTGTTTATAAATAAGTTGTTACTTTTATAACCGATGAAACCTACGGTTATTATAGAATACTGCCCAAAATGTAACTGGCTGCTGCGCGCGGCATACATGGCGCAGGAATTACTCACTACCTTTAGCGACGACCTTTTTGGCGTTACCCTGCAACCAAGTGAGATTAGCGGTCGTTATACCATATATGTGAATGCGGAAGTACTGTTCGACAGGAAAACCATTGGGCGTTTCCCGGAGATTAAGGAATTGAAACAATTGCTGCGCGATGCGGTTAATCCGGGTAAAAACCTGGGGCACTCAGATAAATCCTAATTTTATACTAATTTTTCAGCTGTTAGCTTAACAAAATTTGTTTACGTAACTTTGTCGCTTAATTTTTCAAATGCTATCCAAAAAAACGAAATACGCTATAAAAGCACTGGTTGCCATGGGCAAAAACATGGACAAACCGCCGATGCAGATATCGAAAATTGCCGAAATAGAGAAAATTCCGAAGAAATTTTTGGAACAGATACTTTTAGACCTGCGCAACGCAGGGTTTTTGTACAGCAAAAAGGGTGCTGGCGGCGGTTACAGCTTAAATAAAGACCCAAAAGACATTTTTTTGGTGAGTATTATGCGAATTACCGATGGCCCGATAGCTATGGTTCCTTGCGCAAGCATCAATTTTTATCATCGTTGCGATGAGTGCCACCAGGAACACACTTGTGGCATACGCGACGTGTTTATTGAGGTGCGCGATGCTTCGCTCAAGATACTTTCAGAAACCAGCATAGCCGATATTATTGCGAGAGAAACCGGCCTGATAGGCATTGTTTAGTGATTGGAGTTTAGAGATTGTGGGGAGAGGTTGTTTAATCGCTCTTGCTTTTGCTGCCAACAAAGTTAAAATTGGCAAGGCCAATCCGAGATCGGACGTCTAGGAAATGTCAAATTAACAAACCTCTAAACTCCCGCCTCCAATAATAAACCCCTAAACTCTATTCATTTATCTTCTCAGAGATATTCTTGATGGCTTCGTCCAGCCGCTTGGCAGAGCTTAGCAAATATTCTTCGCATTGCTTGTACTCTTCTTTGTTATTATCGCTATGTTGGATAATATCCATTATGCCCAGTATATTAGTGAGGTGCTTGCGTACCTCGTGCGAGTTGATGAACGCCAATTCGGCCTTTTTGGTTGCGAACAATAACTGTTCGTAGTGCCTTTTTTGTTTCACGTTGCGGTAAATAAGCGCAATGGCTACAATGATGAGCGCAGCAACCACTACCATAAATATCAGCCAAAGGCGCTCCTTTTCGTAAACTGCAGTACGCTGGGTGTAGGAGTTCTCGGCCTCATCTATCCTTATCTGCGACGATATATCCCCCACTTTCGCCAGCCTCAGATTATTCTCCTGCGATTCTTTAAGGGCTAGCATAAAGTTATATGCAGCCAGTTTTTCATCGCCTTGTTTCTCGGCTATCTGCGCAAGCAGTTCATATAAGTGGTATTTTATTTCGGGGTGGTTATTAGCAGAAGCAACAATCAGTTGCTCATCTGCCTTCTTTTTGGCCGAATCGAGCTGCCCGTTCATAAAAAAGGCGTCTGCCAGGCGCTGGTCCTCAGTTTCGTTATAAATGTATTTGGGGTTCTTTACCAACGCCTGTATTTGTTTTATAGCTAGCGGGTAATCACGTTTTAACAGGGTAATATAATAGGCGGTGCGTTGGCGGTAGTTAAAAATTTTATAATTCTTATTGCGCGGGTCGTTCAGTTTGGCATGATAAGCTTTCAGCGAATCGAGGTTATTCATCCTGAAATAATTTTCCGACTTATTATAATATAATACGCTCGATAGCAAAGTCATATTTTTTTCGTCGTTGGCAATAAGCGCCAGGGCCTTATCCAGGTAGTTTAAAGATTGCGTATAGAAGCCCGATTTATAATAAAGATCAGATATATTGATGTTGAGCGATGCCTGCGGACGGTTATCCTTTAGCTTATCCTTCAGTTTCACTACTTCTTTTTTTGCTAAACGGTAGCTATAGATGGCCGCTATGAAGTTCCCCTGATCGGTTTGGATGAACCCGAGATAGGTATAAAATTGAAATAGCAGGTGCGCATCGTTCCGCCGCTCGGCTATCTGGATAGCCTTGTTCATGTTGAGTTCGGCATCCTTCAGGTTATGTTGTTTGTAAAGCGCAAAACTGGTCATGAAGGTAGCAAAGGCATCCCTATCAACCATCGCATATTTGTTAAACGCCTGATTAAAAGTATCTTTCACGGCACTTAACTTACTAAGTTCAGAGGCTTGTATGTAATTCTTTATAAAAAGAACCAGCCTTTTCTGCCGGAGGAAATCATCCTTTTGCTGAAGAATATTGGCTAACGTATCCTGGTTTATCCTGGGCTGATGAAAGGGCACAATAGTTGTAACAGGCACATTTGCCTTTAACACAAAAGTAACTAGGAGGGGAAGCGTAAAAGCGATAAGGAGCTTTCGGAGCATGTAGTATATTTTCTATAAATTTACGCTTGCCTTTGATAAAAACAAATTAAATGAAAATATAGATTTTTCTTTTTTATAAGTTTTTTTTAAACCTTTTAAAAAAAACCACGTATTAATACTTGGTTAAATATAAATGTGTATATTTACAAAAGTTTTTACCGACTGATTCACAAATAAACCAGATAACATATAATTTATACGATAATGAAAAAATTAATACCTCTGATGTTGCTTATCGTTTCTGTAAGCATCTACTCTTGCCAGAAAGAACACAGCGTTAAGCCAGCTTCTATGGGTTCTATCTCTGCTAAAATGAAAAAAGACACTACTCCGCCGTCGTTTAAAGTATCAAGAGATACTACTCCGCCGGCAAGTGCAACTATGTCAAGGGACACTACTCCTCCATCGAAATAATCATTTCTTTTAGAGGATTTAGATATACCAGCCTGTGCATTTATGCACGGGCTTTTGTCGTTAACAAAAATCATGAATGAATACAAATTACGACGCACGGTTGACGTCCTTATTACGGCAATGAGCAATTCTCTTTTGCGTCGAAAGAAAATCCGGCCGATATACCCACCGGATGTTTTTTAGCTCGCAACAAGCCGGTTACTGAGCGCAACTAGATAATAAAATCACTTATTTTAATAAAGCGCAAAGGTATTAGGCTTTAGAAAATATGCCCGGAAGTTAAAATGATAAGCCAATGTGGGCGATTATTCCCGCTATCATATTTGTCTTTAAGTTAATCGGAAAAACACATGTTTTGCCTGACAAGCAAACAAAAACGCAAATATATTGGCTAAAACCCTGCCTTAAGGGCATCAATTGGCATGGTTCGCTAAACACTGTTTCGTGTAAGGCTTACATGGCAAACCAGTCCCAAACCGGGGGCGTGTTTCGCAAAAAAACACCGGAATGGCTCGCGGTTAACTATCGAACTTATCCAACAGCTTCAACAGCGTTTCAAAATCTTTTGGGTATGGCGCGTGGATGGTTATATCCTCGCCGTTTACCAGCTTAAATGTTACCTCGTAGGCGTGCAGGGCAAAACGCTTCATTATCGGCAGTTCTTCCTGATCTTTACCCAATTGGTATTTGCGTTTTAATTTTGATAAAAATACGGGGAGTCCTTTATACATCTCGTCTCCCGCAATAGCGGCACGCTGCGATGCCAAATGGATGCGTATCTGGTGCATCCGGCCAGTTACCGGGCGGCACTCTACCAGGGTATAATGCTTATAGTACTTTAAAGATTGGAACCAGGTCTCGGCGCGTTTGCCATCTTGCCTGCTGATGGTTACGTTGCCCTTACCCACGTTGAGGATAGGCAAATCGATGAAGAGTTCCTCGAAAACGTGTGTGCCATCTATAACGGCATGGTACACTTTCTTCACCTTGCGCCGTTCAAATTGCATGCTTACCGCGCGGTAAGCCTCGGGGTTCTTGGCAATAATAAGCGCGCCGGAAGTCTCTTTATCAAGCCGGTGACATACCTGCGCATCGTCGCTGTACTGCTTGGCCAGGCGCAGCATATTTATCTCGCCGCCCTCGCGCTCATCCAGCGAACTGATGAACGGGGGTTTATTTACTACGATGATGTCATCGTCTTCAAAAAGTATCAGGTCGGCAAATTTCGGGAACTTCATATTTTAGTATAGCCTGCAAAAATACGCTTTATTAATTTAATACGCCGCATGGACGTAACGGGCAGAAAACAAAATATGCCGGCTTCCTGTTATTATCTCTGAAAAACAACATTAACCATTTACCTAAAATAACACACGCCATGAGCACATCAAAAACACAACCCGATGAAAAGGGCTTTTTCGAAAAAATAAAAGACACGATAGAAGAGTTTTGGGAAGGCACGAAAGATACTGCCGAAGATCTGAAGGATAAAGCCGAAGACAAATTTGAGGATATCAAAGAATCGGTTACCACTAAAAAGAAAATCGCCGCCAAAAAGGCATCGGCGACAAAAACCGCCGTATCCAAAAAAGTAAACGATACCGCCACCAAAGCTAAAAAAGAAGTTGCAGAAGTTAAAGCCAAAGCAGCTACCAAAGCAAAAGCGGTAACAGCAGAGGCAAAAGCAACCGCAGCCGACATTAAAGCCAAAGCAGATGACAAGGCTAAAACAGTAGCAGCAAAAGCTAAAGATACTACCGCTGAAATTAAAAAAACGGCAACTGCTGCAAGAACAAAAGTGGCCACAAAAGCTAAAGCAGCAGCAAAACCAGCTGCTACAACGCGTAAAAAGGCGGTAGCCAAAGCTTAGGCTATAACTCTTTTAACAATATAGTAGGGCCTGCCATCGGTTGATGGGGGCCTTTTTTTTGCTAACACACCAGCCGAAGCTGTACACACGGCAATTATTAGCCGGCTAAATAAGCATTTCAAAAGATTTAGGTTAAATTTGCGCCATAAAATGAAAGCATTCTACGGCGATTTACGATTAGGTATCTTAGGCGGTGGCCAACTGGGCCGCATGCTGATACAGCAGGCCATCAACTACAATGTTACGGTTAAAGTGTTAGACCCCGACCGCGAGGCCCCCTGCCGCCGGCTTTGTAACGAATTCATCGTTGGCTCGCTTAGTGATTACGAAACCGTGTATAACTTCGGCAAAAAGGTAGATTTACTTACTATAGAAATAGAGAAGGTAAACGTAGATGCGCTGGAGCAGTTGGAGAAAGAGGGCGTGGCGGTTTACCCGCAATCGCGCATTATCCGTTTGATACAGGACAAAGGCCTGCAGAAGCAGTTTTTTAAAGAGAATGAAATCCCTACTGCCGAGTTCCAGATCATTTCATCGGCACAGCAACTAAAAGAAAGTCATATCCCGTTCCCGTATATCCAGAAGCTTCGGCGCGATGGCTACGACGGCAAGGGCGTTTATAAAATACTGGACGAAAGCTACCTGGCAGGTGCCTTTACCGAGCCGAGCCTGGTAGAACGCATGATAGATTTTGAGAAAGAGATTGGCGTAATAGTAGCCCGTAATGAAAATGGTGAGGTAAAAACCTTCCCGCTGGTAGAAATGGAGTTTAACCCGCAAGCCAACCTGGTGGAGTTTTTAATATCGCCATCTACCCTACCCTTCGAGGTGCAACAGGACGCCGAGAATATCGCCAAAAAAATAGCCGAAACCCTCAATATAGTTGGTTTGCTGGCTGTGGAAATGTTTTTGGATAAAAACGGCAAAATACTGGTAAACGAACTTGCCCCCCGCCCCCACAATAGCGGCCACCAAAGTATAGAGGGCAACGTGGTATCGCAGTTTGAGCAGCACCTGCGCGCCATATTCAACCAGCCCCTGGGCGACACCGCATGCCTCAGCAACGCCATTATGGTAAACGTATTAGGCGAGGCCGGATACGAAGGCCCCGCCGTTTACCAGGGCATAGAAAAGATATTGAAATGCGCGGGCGTATATGTACACCTTTACGGCAAAGCCTTAACCAAGCCCTTCCGCAAGATGGGGCATGTTACCATTATAGATAACGACAGGGAGAAAGCAATTGAAAAGGCAAGGTACGTGCAGGAAACGCTTAAAGTTATTGCATAGCCTTATGCTGTAATGAAAAGAATTGTCCTAACCCTATCACTTCTGGTTTTTTCTGTTAGCGCTTTTTGCCAGCTTAAATATACGCTGGACCTAAAAGGACTAGCCCAAATAAATTTCCCGGATACACCGGAAGTAAATAACCCCACGCCCGAAGTTGTTGTTTTTATTGCGAGAAGCGATGCCCCCGGATACATGGCGGCGGTCTCTCCCGCACGCGTTAGCGTGAAAGAAATGCTGGCCGGGGAGGGTTTGGAATCTATTTACAGCGGCTGTATTGAAGGAAGCCTGAATGTTAGTAAAGGGAAACTGCTGTACCGGAAAAATGTGCTGATCGATCAATTAAAAGCCGTAGAATTTGCTTATAAAGCAGTTGGAACCAGAAATACTTTTTATGCTTACAACCGCGTTTTATTCTTGAATGACACTTTGTTAGTGTATTCCCTTATTTCTTATACACCATTAAAACAGGGGGATGAAAACATCCGTAAGTTTTTCAGCACTTTTAAGCTGAAGCTAAAGCCTGAAAATATACGGCAAAACACCTCTACCGAACTGGCTTATAAAATGGGGACAATTTCTGGCAAAGCAGCCGCAACATCTCTTATGTTGCTGGCGGTTGTTTGCGTAATTTTGCTGATTAAAAAATTGTTTTTTCGAAGGGCTGAAAAGCATTGGGACGAAGATGGTTTTAAAGAATAAGTAGTTTTTAAGGAATGATGAAAAGAATAAGCAGCATTGTATTCTTATTAATGTTAGCCGCAAACATAGCATTCGCGCAAACACCTGTTAAACAGAGTTTGGTTGATATTGCTACTTTAGATTTCCCTGAACAGCCTAACGAAAAAAATGTGGCTGGCGTGGGTAAAATGTTCCGGCTGGTAAAACCGACGCAAAGTTACAACGCCCTTGTCATAAATATAGATACTGCAAAGTCCGTGATTAAAACGCGCCAGGACCTGGACTTATTTTATTCGGGCGTGGTAGATGGCGCAGCAGATTCTACGGAACGAAGGAAGCTGTTATATGTTAAACAGATAATTGTTGGCAAATACCGCGCTGTGGAGTTTAAATTTCTTGATACCTCTACTCCGAGGAAATTCACCGTTTATGCACGTGCAGTTTATCTCGACTCGAATTTATTCATGTACAACTTTACGGTTTACGACGATACCATCGCTGGCCTCGATGCTGAACGTGAACGATTTTTAAATTCTTTCACAATAACCAAAACAACTGCAAAGCAGTTATAAATAAGGTTCAAAAGAAAAAAACCGTATAATATATCGGAGTAAAAGTATGGTTCGTCACGCTATTTCGCCGTTTCGTCACTTTTCCTTCCGAAAACCCTCCCGGTGAGGTAATATTGATTTAAAAATCAAAACACCTTACCAATGATCAGATCTAAACTTTTTTGGGCGGGCGCAATTTTGCTGTCGCTCATCCCCCTCATCGTACTCGATATCCCCAAGCATTACATCGATTGGATGAGAGAAGTGCATGATGAAATGATAGAAACGGTTTATAATAGCTATCATTTAAACCAGGTACAAAAAACACAGATCCTCGACCACATTTTAGCCGCCAATACCAACCTGATGGCAATGATGTATATCAAAAGTTTTTTTGGCATAATTCTTTTAGTTGCAGGCATATGGTTGTTTCTGCTCCATAAAAAACAACGCGGGTTTCAATTTTGGAAGGCATCAGGTACTATAATACTGCTTTTAACAGCAACAACGGCTGCCAAAATATTCTCGTGGTATAGCTTCGCTGGTGATCAAAAAATAAAATTATTAAACCGCTCATCTTCCGACACCACCCTTCAAAATATCTACAACGCCAATTTTAAAGGCAAAGTAGTGTATGTTGATTTCTGGGGTACTACCTGCGGCCCCTGCCTTGACCAGTTCCGAAACTTTACAAAACCGCTTAAAGAAAGGTATAAGAGCAGAAAAGATATAGCCTACCTGTACATTTGCGGCGGGCACGAAGCAGTGTGGCGGCAACAATTAACAAAATACGATATCGAGGGTTCGCATATCTTCCTCGATCCGGAAGAATACACCAGCCTTTACAAAAAATCGATCATAGGAAGTAAAGACACATTGGTAGCCATGCCGAGGTATTTGATCATAGACAAAACCGGTAAAATTGCAGAAACGAGCGCGGCAGAGCCGAGCGATAAGGATGCGATATCTCGCCAACTTGACAAATATTTAGCATTTAATTAAAATTTGAGCATTTTTGAGGAGGCAACATACAAGCCTAAAATTTTACAGAAATGAGCCAAGCAAAAATTGCCATTATCATGGGCAGCAAATCCGACCTGAACATTATGAAGGACGCTGCGGATGTACTGAAAGAACTGGGTGTAGATTACGAAATAACCGTGGTATCGGCACATCGCACGCCCGACAGGATGTTTACTTACGCCCGCGCTGCTGCCGACCGTGGCATAAAGGTAATTATAGCCGGTGCCGGCGGTGCTGCGCATTTGCCGGGTATGGTGGCTTCGTTAACACATTTACCTGTAATTGGCGTACCCGTAAAATCGAGCAACTCGATTGATGGATGGGATTCTATCCTGAGCATACTCCAGATGCCGAACGGCATCCCGGTGGCTACAGTAGCGCTTAATGCCGCAAAAAATGCAGGGATTTTGGCTGCGCAGATATTATCTACTGCAGATGAACAACTGGTGATTAACCTGAAAGTTTTTAAGGAAGAATTGGCCAGGAAGGTTGAAGAATCGGCTAAGGAAATGGAGTCTTAAATACCGCGTCATTGCGAGCGAAGCGCGGCAACCCTCGGCAGGAAGGTGCACTGAGCAGAGCGGATTTGCTCGACGGATTTGCATATCCGCCCTGCTTACCGATGATTGCTTCGTCGCGCCTCCGCTAAGCCCCACGCACCGCTCCTGAAGGACGTTGGGAAATGAAAAGCCCTAAGTTTTGAATCAAACCGACTCATGACTTAGGGCTTTTGACTTAAGGCTGAAAAAATTACGCCGTTACCACGTGCTCCTTACCGGCAAGGTAACGCTCAGCATCTATAGCGGCCATACAGCCTGTGCCTGCAGCGGTTACTGCCTGGCGATAGATATGGTCTTGCGCATCGCCGCAGCAAAATACGCCTTCAACGTTGGTTTCGGTAGAACCGGGACGGGTGATGATATAGCCCGTAGCATCCATGTGCAGCCAATCGCGGAAGATGTCGGTATTGGGTTTATGGCCAATGGCAACAAAGAAGCCGGTAGCATCCAAAACAGAGGTTTCGTTAGTTACGTTGTTGCATACCTTAACGGCATTTACGCTTTGTCCATCGCCGAGTATCTCAATGGTATCGGTATTATAAAGTATTTCGATATTCGGGGTGTTCAGCACACGGTGAACCATGGCTTTTGAGGCACGGAACTCATCGCGGCGAACAATCATGTACACTTTGCGGGCCAGCTTAGCCAGATAGGTAGCTTCTTCGGCGGCGGTATCCCCTGCCCCTACTATCGCTACATCCTGCCCCTTAAAGAAGAAGCCATCACACACAGCACAGGCCGATACGCCAAAGCCGCTGTATTTCTGTTCAGATTCTAATCCCAGCCATTTTGCAGATGCACCGGTAGATACGATAACCGTATCGGCCAGGATGGTTTTGCTTTCGTCAACCACCACTTTGTGTGGCAGCGACGAAAAATCTACCGAGCTTACGTATCCGAAACGGATATCGGTACCCAGGCGCTCGGCTTGTTTGCGAAAATCTTCCATCATCTCGGGCCCCATAATACCATCCGGGTAACCTGGGAAATTCTCTACATCGGTAGTTTGGGTAAGCTGCCCGCCGGCCAGCATGCCAGTGTACATTACCGGCTTAAGATCCGCACGCGAAGCGTAAATAGCCGCCGTATAACCTGCAGGGCCCGAACCAATAATAAGGCATTTAACGTGTTCTATATCTTGTGACATTGTTGTTATTCTTTCTGTGAAATATGATGCGAATTTACGGTTTATCAGAGAGCGGGGCAATAGGCAATGGTCAGCATATTGCCATTGTTAGAGCAAATTAATTGGTACGATACATGACAACCGGGCGCAGCTGTATCCGCCGCTTTTTGTCGACTGCTACGGTGAAAGCCAGCAGGTAAGCGTGGCCGATTACTGCTTTATCTCCCGGTTTTACTTTTAGCTTGTACGGAGCAGAAAGCAATGTATTAACCAGCGCCGTGTCTATTTCCATCGTACTTTCTACCAATATCGATGGCTTTGCAAGGCTACCGTCGGCAGCAATAGTAAAACCATAACTCGCATGGAAATCTCCGGCGCTACTAAAAAGGGTATTAGTAAGCTGCCGGTTGGTGTATTTTGTCAGGTCGGATAAAAACGATACGCTATGCGACAGCATTTCATCCTCCACCGGCGGGGCAGCCACCTGCTTTACGATGTTATCATTTTGGTAGGTGTAGGTTTGCATCAGTTGACCATCAGAGGCATATAAGTGCCATTCCCCTTCTTTCAGGCCATCTGTATAGTTGCCTTCAAAGGATATCCTTCCGTTAACCCCAAACATTTTATACGGTCCGTTAAGTTTCCCTGCTTTGTAATTGCCTTCCGTTTTAACGCCACCGCTCAATGTATCATACTCCATCCACTCGCCCCACTTTTTCCCGTTGATGTAGCTACCGCGCGATGTCACGATATGGCCGGAAGAATGAATCGTATCTATCCTGTGCAATTCGAAGTTATATGTAACGCGAACGCTGGGTCCTAATAAGGCATAGTAAGTAAAACGGCCATGTCGGATAGTCAGTTTTTCATCTTTATAGTTTTCGATTGCCATCAACCACCCGCTCATAGCAAACTGATTGACAGACCAAACACTATCCGTTGCAGCTTTCGTTATTAAAAAGTAACTATCGGCGCGGGCAGAGTCTACCGGTTGCCCATGGCTGTCGACATATTTACGGGATGATACTTGCGCATACCCGGCGCATGCAAGCAGGCAAATCAAAAGCGTTAAAGTGTACCTCCGCATTATATTTTTAAAGTTGTTAGTTATCGTCGGTGTACCTGTAATGCAAAATCAGGTTTACTTTTCCCTGGATAGGAACACTTTTTTTCGTTGCCGGAGACCATTTGGGACTATTGACTATGGCATCCATAAGCGTCTTTTTCAACAAAGGGTCTTCAGTTTCTATCATAGGGTCTACAAGCGACCCATTGGTTTCTACGGTAAAAGCAATACGCACAAACCCTTTTACCTGCGGGAAGCCCGATTTTCGTAAGCTCCTAAAGAGATAATTTTCGTAATTATAACGTGGAGCAGCGTTCATAATTTGGTCGGTGCGTTCAAAATCTTTTTGCCTCACTCGATTACCGTTCTTATACAGTTCGTGGGTTTGTATGGTACTATCGGGGTAATAAAAATACCAATCGCCTTCTTTACGGCCCTTTACATAATTGCCCGATGAGCCAAGGCGGCCATCTTTATAAAACCCATAGTATGGCCCGTTAAGGGTATCGGCTGTGTATGATTTTGAATAAACTGTTTTTCCCTCAAAATTAAAATCTACCCATGTCCCTTCCTTTTTCCCGTTTAAATAGTATCCCGTACTTATAGGTTTAAGCAGCGTATCCATATAGCTACCCTTGCCGGCAGCATAAACTTTTACGATAGATGTTTCATAAAACGTTGCCTTTCCGTGTGCTGTAGCCAAATCTTCGTCCAAGTAAGTACCTTTAAATAGCAGATTATCTTTCATATCAAACTTGGCGGCATACCACGATGAATCCTGAAGTTTTTTGTAAAGAAAATAGCTCACCGCTTTCGATGAATCTTTAGTAACCTCACCCCATTTGTTGATAAAACGTTTTTGAAATTGGGCAAACGCATCAGGCGAAAAAACAAACAACACAGCCAGTAATAACAGTATTCGCTTCATTACACTATTTCCCCTTATTAGCTTTCAACACCCTGATAAAATTACCACCCAATATCTTCTCCACATCCTTTTTAGAGTAGCCAATATTGAACAGTTCGGCAGTTATTTTAGGATAATCGGTAACGCTATCCAGCCCCAGCGGGTACGATTCTGCACCGTCGAAATCAGAGCCGATGCCTACGTGGTCTACACCCATCAGTTTCACCATGTAATCGATGTGTTTGATGAGCATGCTCAGCGGCGGGCGCAGCTGGTCGGCTTCGGTTTTGTTAAGTTCGTTGAGGCGGATGCTGGCCAGGTCGTAGTCTTTATAAATTACCCTTAACGAATCGAACTGCGGCTTGTGCCTGGCCATAAAGGCGGCGTGCTTACCCTCGTAAGTACTATCGATAAAGCCGCTGTAGAAATTAAGGAACACCACGCCGCCATTATCGGCAATGGCTTTCAACTGGTAATCTTTAAGGTTGCGGCGGAAGGGGTTCAAAGCATAAGCGCAACTGTGCGATGCGATAACCGGCTTGGTGGTGATGGCCATCACATCCTTAAAGGTTTGTTCGCCGGGATGCGAAAGGTCTATCATTACCCCTTCGTCGTTCAGTTTTTTTACTATTTGCCTGCCCAGTTCGGTAAGGCCTTTGTGTTGCATGGTATCGCCATGCAGGGTTTCGTCGCGCGCGGAGGTGGCCCAACTGGTGCTGTTGTTCCACGTGAGAGTGAGGTAACACATGCCGCGTTTTACCAGGCTGTCTATATAATCTAACCTGTCTTCTATCATGTGGCCGCCCTCCACGCCCACCATGGCAGCCAGTTTATGTTTCTTTACGGCTTTTTTCAGGTCCTTTGCGGTGGTAACCAGCATCATCTTATCCGGGTTGCGGTTGATAAGCGCCTGCAGCGAATCTATCTCGCGGTTGGCATAGGCGTAGGCGGTACCGTTGCCATACTGGTCGCCGCACCAAATGGAGAAAACCTGCACATCAAGCCCCCCTGTTTTGGCGCGCACCAAATCGAAATTACCGGTAGCCTGCAGTTTGCCCGCATCGTTACCGGTTATCAGTTCGTTGGAGATGATATCGTTATGAGTATCAACCAAAATGGCTTTCTGATGGATTTTTTGGACATCCTGGGCCGAAAGTTTTAAGGCAGATAAGAAAATTAAGGGCAGCAGCAGTTTTTTCATGCTTGGAAGATAGGAAAATCTGCGGTGATTTTTCAAATCAAAAAACTGAGGCGGTGGTTGTAACTGGTACGTTACAAAAAAAGGAGAAACAATTGCTTGCCTCTCCCCTTAATATATGGTAGATTTTTGGAGTTACTGTTTATAAACTTTTACCATGAACACATAGTTACGAATCTTTTTTATCTGCTGTGTCCTGCTTAAACCCGCAAGCGTATTTTTTGTATTCAGATTCAAAGTTCTATCAAGCGAATCCACCGGGATGGCCTGTATGGCCTTAAGGAGGTAGTTAGACTTTACAGCAAATGCTGCGCCTGATGTTTGGGTTTGCTTACCATTAATAACCCCGATAATGTTTCCCTTATCATCAATTAACGGGCCACCGCTGTTACCCGGATTTACGGGTATATATACTTCATATTCGGTACTGTCTCCATGAAAACCAGTACTCGCAGTAAGAGCACCCGGGCCAAATTTAATTGTACTACCAGGATAACCCAAGGTAAAAACATTCTCACCTAAATCACTAATCGACTTTTTAAAACCATAAGGCACAGTACCAAGGTTTTTAAAAGCCGTATCAACCACCTGTAATATTGCTACGTCCGATTCAAGGTCTGTATAAATAACCTTAGATTTAAACGACTCCCCATCTACATTTTGCACGTAAACAGAATCGGCATCAGCAATAACATGCGAATTGGTAACAATATAGCCATTACCAGATAATGCAAACCCTGTTCCTCTAAAGCTTGCATTATCAACAGGCCCCCTTTTCGGATGGGTTGCATTAATAAGCGGTTTGGTGGCCTTTTCAAGCTCTTTTACCTTATTTGCCAGGGGGACAAACCGGGGATCCTGATTGGTAAGGTATCCGGTAAAAAACAAGGTAAGCAACGTTGCAAATATCGCTATCGAAGCAGCTACCGATATCTTAGAATGGTGCTGCCTCCATAAACGCACCACTAACGATGGGTGCGACATTAAATCCTGCGCCAGGGTATGCACATCTATCTCATCATGGATGGCGTTCAGCCTTAGCTCCATGTTATGCCTGTCGTTATATTGCCTCAGTAAACCGGTGAAATGCTTGTGCTCCTCCAGTTTTGCTTCAACCGCTGCATCCTTGTTACGTAATGCATCAAATTCCGCACGTTCCTCAATGGTCATTTCACCGTTAAGGTACCGTTCGATCATCTCTAATAGTTGATCATTTTTCATTCTTCGCCCCTCTTTCTAGTGTTGCTGAAAAAACAATTTCTTTAGCCTTTGCAGGCACTTGTATTTCTGCGTTTTCGCGTTATCCGCGTTTGTATAGCCAAACCGTTCGCATATATCCTGCATCGATTTGTTGTGCATGTAAAAATCTTCCATAATGGTTTTGCAGGGCTCGCCAAGCAGTTTTAGGGCCTCGCCCATCTTATTGAGCTGCAAATCCCTGTCCTGGTGCTTTTCAACCTCATCTTCTACCGGCAGGTGGTCCTCAAAATCCTTTATATCGCCGCCGTAGCGGTTCATCTGTTTAAGCCGTTTAAGCCAAAGCCTGCGGCAGATAGAATAGATATAGGTTTTGAGCTTGCTGCTCAGTTCGAAATCGCCCCGTTTAACCTTATTATAAAGAACTATAATCGCTTCCTGGTAAACATCCTTTGCATCGTCCTCGTTACCGTTATTATTGATTACGAGCTGCAATATCATCGGAAAATAAGCCAGGTAAAGCTTTTTTAACACGATGTCGGAATTATTAAGGATACCCAGTATTACTTCGCTATCCGCCGGTATATCCACATTAAAATGATTATTCACTACTTAATACGCTTTATACTAAATTGTAACCCAATATTATCAACTATTTTTTCTTAGCGGGAAAATTAAGATACCGCCCACGATAATCGGCCCGAACGGAGCCATAAAATCAACCTGCAATATCGGGTTAATAATCCAAAGCTGGCCTGCTGCAACTGCATAATTTTGCTACCCTCCCGTCAATAGCCTTGCTTTTAAGCCCTTGCGATTGCAACGAAAATAGCCGCCCATGCAGCGGCCATTTTCCCAAATGTTAATTGGGTTACCTTTTAGCCTTATTGCTTATTAATAACGTGGCCCGCAAAAATGTGGCTACCCAGATAAATACACGCAACAGGCAAGACAAAATCAAAAAAAAATTAAAAGGCGGGTTACCTTTTTGATAAACGGGTATTAACTAAAAAACATCGCTTTAAGTATTTGATTTTCAAATACTTAAAACAAGTATCATTATCGATATAGAACTGTTATCAATTAATTTCAAACATAATCAACAAACACAACATGAAAAATTCATTCAAAATCGCATTCTTAGCTTTAGCCATCGCCGTTTCTGCAGCTGCCTGCGACGGCAATTCGAAAAAAACCACACCCGACAGCCCTAAAGTTGATAGCCCGAAGGCCGACAGCCCTAAAGCCGACAGCCCTAAGCTTGATAGCCCTAAAGTTGACAGCCCGAAAAAAATGTAATCATTAGCCTATTTGGGCACAAGTTTTACTAGTTTTTCAAAAAAAGAGGTAATCGCATATTTTTTTTAAAATATGTGGGTTACCTTTTTCAATTAACGGTATTAACCCATGAAAACTATTAAAATCACTTTAAAAAACACAAACATGAAAAATTCATTCAAAATCGCGTTTTTAGCTTTAGCTATCGCTGTTTCTGCTGCTGCTTGCAAAGGTTCTTCAACTACTGGTGCTGCTGATAGCCCTAAAGCTGATAGCCCTAAAGTTGATAGCCCTAAAGCTGATAGCCCTAAAGCTGATAGCCCTAAAGCTGACAGCCCTAAAGTTGATAGCCCTAAAAAAATGTAATCATTTTGCTTCAACGCAAAAAAGCCCTCTGGTTTATTCCAAAGGGCTTTTTTTGTTGCTATCTATTACTGATCGGGCATCTGTGTACGCCACGATACCTTTAATACACGGTACTATCGCGCAAGGCTTTTATTTTGTCATGCGCCTGGTTCAATACAAACAACTGGGCGCTTATGAGCTCGCGGATGTAAGCCGGCAGGCCTTCCTGGTCTAGTGCTGTTTGATAAGCTTTGCTGATAGCATCTTCGCCAAATTCGCACTCCTCTAAAATGCTATGCGTACTATGCCCGCTGAACGCAGCCTTCAAATCGAGCCAGGTACGGTGCAACTTTCCGCTGGTAGAGGTGCCCGTTTCGATATCCTTGCCGGAAGCAGCTACTTCTGTAGCCAGTTCCATTTTTAAGCGGTGGCTCTCGCCAATCAATCCGGTAAACGTGGCTTTCAGTTCTGCATCGTCGCCGCCTAATTCTTTTATGGCGTGTTCGAAGCCGGCTATGCGGTCGTTATTAATCAAAATCAGGTCGTTTAATGTTTCGACTGTTGCTCTTGTGTTTTCCATTGCTCTTCCTCCTTTTCAATAAAACCCAAAAAGAAAAATATTGTTTAAATTAATAAACAATATCCTGGGGTTAAACACAAAGCTTATTATTATTGCTTCCCCCTGAATGCAGAAATAATCCAAAGGATAATGCCGATTACTACGATAACGGCTATAATGCCAACAGCAGCCCCAGCTTTAAAAATACCGGTAATAACCGAGCAGCTACTGAGAGCGCAAGTGGCCACAAAGATTAATGATAATAAAGATAATTTTTTCATGGTAGGTTATGATGAATTTTTATTCACCAACCCATACAAGAACCGCACCTAAATCACAAGGTGGGTATTTAGCTTAGTTTTCTTCTATATTGCCGGCTTCTGCAGGTAAAAACCGTACAGCAATCAGTACAATAAACAAGCTCGCAGCAAACAATGGTACAACTGTTTCCAGGATTGATAGTAAATTCATCACAAGAAAAATTAGCGGTGCAAAGCACCATTAAAAATTTAGTTAGGCATATCGGTTGCCCGGCTCAAATAAGGATGTTTTTCTTAGATAGGAACCCTAATGTATAGAATTAGGATCGATAAAAAAAAGATTTTATGAAAAAAAGATGAAATTTTTATCATAAATAATTTCTAGGGAAATAAAAAAACTATTAATTAATGTTAACTATACATTTAATTTAAGTTAGGGCATCCCCACTGTTGCACGTACTAATTAAAACCATGTAAATTAGCCCGCTATAAAATATATGCATACACTATTATCGCTAAACAGCGTCGGCGTAAAATTCAACGCAACACAGGTAATTAGCAATCTAAGCTTTCATGTAAATCAGGGTGAGCATTGGGCTATAACCGGCAAAAGCGGCTCGGGCAAAAGCGTTTTGCTACAGGTAATCGCCGGCAATCAAAGTATTAGCAGCGGCAAAATCACTTATTATTTTACCGATGGCAATAACGCCCCGGCAATAGACTTCCACCCTTATATTGCTTTTGCAGGCGCGCGCCATCATTTTAAAAACCTATCCAACACCAGCAACCTGTACTACCAGCAACGCTACAATTCCTCCGATTCGGAAGATGCCCTTACCGTTGCGCAATACCTTGGCACCATAAAAACCAATACGCACAAACCCGTTTACTGGTATTTTGAAAAAACCATAACCGCACTAAACCTACAGCACCTGCGCGATAAGCAGGTAATAAAGCTATCCAACGGCGAAACCAAACGCCTGATGATTGCTGCCGCCCTGCTTAAAAACCCCACACTATTACTGTTGGACAACCCGCTTACCGGGCTTGATGTGGCAACCCGCCAATACTTCAACCTGTTACTGCAGGAGGTTAGTGCATCGGGCATTACGCTGGTGATGGCTACTTCGGCACATGAGATACCCGATGTAATTGGTAATGTTGCGGTTTTGGCAGATGGCAGCATCAGCCAAAGCCTAAGCAAAGCTGATTTTTTAACCAACCTAAGCACCCAACCCGATAAGCCGAATGTAGATGCCGCTGCACTGGCCGCGCTTATCCAAACGAATGCGCAACCGCATACCTATAACCAAATAGTGCGCATGCGCGAGGTGGTAATCCGCTACGGCGATAAAACCATCCTTAACCATATTAACTGGCACATTGCCCCCGGCGACAAATGGGCCCTGCTGGGCGCGAACGGCGCCGGGAAAAGCACCCTACTAAGCCTCATCAATGGCGATAATCCGCAGGCCTATGCGAATGACATTGTTTTGTTCGACAGAAAACGCGGCAGTGGCGAAAGCATCTGGGACATTAAAAGCAAGATAGGTTTCGTATCACCCGAATTGTACCAATACTTCCCTACCGATAATTCCTGCCTGCAGGTGATAGAATCGGGCTTTTACGATACGTTGGGGTTGTTCAGGCAAAGCAGCCCGGCAAAGGCCGCATTGGCCTTAAGCTGGATGAAAGCTTTAGAGATAGATAAATACGCCCGCGTACTATTAAAAAACATACCCGCCAGCGCGCAACGCTTATGCCTGTTGGCGAGGGCACTCATCAAAAACCCGGCCCTGTTGGTTTTCGATGAACCTTGCCAGGGACTGGACGACCACCAACAACTCCACTTTAAAACCGTGGTAGATACCATTTGTGCTATCAGTAAGGTAACACTGATATACGTAACCCATTACCAGCACGAGATACCCGATAGCGTGGACAAGGTGTTACGGTTGGATAAGGGAGAGACAGTGGACAGTTAGCGGTGGGCAGTTTGCAGGTTGCGTTTGCGGCGGATGGAAAAAAATATCATCAATATAAACGCGATAAGCGACGGCCAAAAAGGCGTTACAGCGCTTAGATATTGGTGCGCGTTATCTGCCAACGATGGTTCTGGCTTAAACACATAAGAATTTCCGCAAATAAAAAATGGAGGGCCATTTTCTTTTGGGCTTGCGGTACCGCTTCGTGAATGCGGCAAATAAAAAAACACTTTATCCCGGTAAGGCATAAAACTTATTTTATAATCAAATCCAAAGCCTGCACCAAGTATATTAACCAGGTTATCATAAGTTGATTTGCTTGTCAAGGTAACCGTAACGCCACCTGTTTTGTTATTTGACGAAATCAGCTGCGCACATAATATCTTAAGCCGAGTAATTGTAGCACTATCGTGGCTATTAATACCTGTTAAAGTTAGCTGCGAAAAATTTTTGAACGTTTTGATATCTATCTTAGCCGCCTTCATATTTTCATTCCAGTCCTTTATGCTGGCATCATCGCTCCAGGCTACGTCCATCATTGTCCATCTATCCAATTTGCCAATATAAGCCGCATAGCCTATGCACATCAAAGGCAAAAACACCAGGCTAATTAGCCCGGGGAAGTAAAATCTGGTAAATGGTTTTCGTTTCATGCTTAGGTTATCCAAATTTACATATATATAAACGGAATAAAACGATTTGTAGGATTTTGATTGCGTTCTAGTCCATTAATTCTGTAAACGACAATGAATCATCCTGAAAACCTTAACCAAAACAATCTTATTGCTATAATTATTTTTAATTTAAACCCATGAAATTTTTATTGTTCCTCGTCCTGGCGTTCGGCACTGTTACTGCCCACTGCCAAACAACCGACACCACCGTTTACGCTTTCGATTCATTGGCTACAAAGCCTGAATTTAAGGGCGGCATAACTAAGTTTACCAGGGCTTTAGACAGAACCTTCCACTATCCGCCCTACTCGCGTATTCATAATATACAGGGAACCCTCACTGCTTCTTTTATCATCGAAAAAGATGGCAGTATAAGTGATGTAATTATTACGAAGGGCGTGTACGAAGATATAGACCAGGAATTTATACGGATAATGAAGAATTCGCCTAAGTGGAAACCCGGAACAGTTAACGGGCAGGCGGTAAGGACACGATATGTCGGTTTTTCGTTCAGGCTGGCTTTGGGTTAGCTTTTGTTTTATCTTCATAACTAATCCACAGACCTTCAAACTGCAGAATACACTCCGTTCCCCGGATTTTTCTGCTTCAGGTAGTTGAACATGTATTCGCCAAAAAAGGGGCGGCCAAGAAAAACACAACTAATTGATTACCGTCTTTCTCCTGATGGAAAAGAAGATCATTAACATAAATACGATTAAGGATGGCCATAGCCTTACAGCATCTATATTAAGAAACTGTTCTATAGGTAAATACCTGGGTTCGGTATCAATGTGCGAAACGTTACCGCATATAAAACATGGCGTTTTTGTTTCTTTTATAGGCTTGGGCATCATATAATACACCTTATTTGTATAAGGAATAAACCTCATATTAGCTTTGAACCCTACATCCATCAGATTAATAAAATCCTGGTAGTTGGCATCATCTGTTAAAGTAACGGTTACTCCTGAATCATATTTATTTCTCCTGACAAGTTCATTGCATAATACCATTAACTTAGATAAAGTGGCCTTATTTTCTTTTTCGTTACCAGTTATTAAAAGGTTTGTGCTGCGTACTTCAAATTTTTTTGCGTCAAATTTCGCCCAGGCAAAATATTTATCATCGGCAAAGGCCACATCCATCCCCCTTCTTTTTGTGAGATTACTCTGGTAAACAAAATACCCATAGCACATCAACGGTAAAAGTATCAGGCTGATAAGCCCGGGAAAATAAAATCTGATAAATGGTTTCTGTTTCATGCCCGGTTCATTCAAATTTACATATAAACGGATTAATATGATTTCGATTCGCTTTTAAACAGTAGAATATCCTCCTGTCCGTTCTCCTGCTTTTTTCTGCTCCAGGAATTTGAACAGGTATTCGCCGAAATCCTTTTTAATCATCTTGTCCGTAATATCTTCATGAAGCGATGAGCGCACCTCCAGCCGGTTCATTTCTTCGTTTATTCGTAATACGAACAACTGGTTTTGGGTAACTACGGTGTTCTTGCGGGTATCCAGGCCGGTCATCACAAAATCTGCGTATGATAGGCGCACGTTCATCACGAGTTCATAATCGCTGATGAGGTTGGTTTCGTATATCTCGAAGAACGTGGCAGAACCTTTCCTTACCAGGGTTACTTGTCCTATCGCTTTCTGGTACCAGCTTATGTCGAGGGGGTAATCGGCAATGGCCGTTTTCTCGAACAGGTAAATATAATATTCGTCGAAGTAATCTTTACCGTACCTCTGGCTGCCGGGATTATACGATTCTGAAGGCTGGCTTGGCGTAGCTATATGTACGATGCCCCTTATGATTAATGCAATAAGGCGTATGATCATATGAAATTGTGATATGTTGTGTAGGGTAAAAGGCCCAGGTCAACCAAATATAAATATAAATACGCTGTTAATCAACGCGTTTTTTGTATTTCTTCAAGGGAATTAAGCCAACTATGCCAAAATTACTTTTGTTTACATCGCCGAAGGCGGAATTGCTGAGCGCTATGTTATAGCCATATACAAACTTGAATCCCTCTATCCCAAAGCCAATCTCGGGCCTGAACCTTAATGAGCCACTATTGAAATTAGTATAATAAAGCAGGTTTACGCCCATTGCTACGCCACTCGCACCACCCGCAAACCAGCCGCCTATTTTAGGAGCCATCACGAATTTATGCACGGGCCGTACCTCCACCGAAACAAAGTAGGCCGAGCTAGCGGGATGAGGGCCAAATGCCCCAAAAGTGTTTTTGGCTATGCCTATTTCCAGGTAGTTGTATTTGTTGAAGTTGTAGCCCGCCAATAGTGAGAGGAATTTGATTTGATGGCTTTTATAGTACAGCCTGTCGTGTTTAACGGTATCCGGTTTGCGGCCAACTGTATCAGTTTGTGAAAAGGCGAAATTGCCGGTAAAGATCAAAAGGATTGTGACGATAAGGTTTTTGGTCATATGCTAAGATAATCATTTTAAATTAATCCGCATTCCATGTCCTTTAGTTAAGGAAAAGCCGTAAAGTTAATTTCACGCAAAGGCGCGAAGGCGCAAAGATTTTTAAGCTTTTTACTTTGCGACCTTAGCGGCTTTGCGTGATGAAAAATCTTAACTCAATGATATTGAATCTGCATTGTCAACCCAATACCACCTTTATGCTTTTAGCTTTCCGCTTTCCGCTCGCGCTATGTATATTTGTACATGAATACAGCCGATCTGTTGCAGCGCGCTTTAGCTTTCGATTTTTTGAGCCTGGAGGAAGGCGTTTACCTTTACAACAACGCCTCCACCGCCGATTTGATGTACACCGCTAACGAGCTGCGCAAGATACAGGTGCCCCATGGCAAAGTTACCTGGCAGATAGACCGTAACGTAAATACCACCAACGTTTGCATTGCCAACTGCAAGTTCTGTAACTTTTTCCGCCGCCCCGGTCACGATGACGCCTATATCACCGACATTGAGACTTACAAAAAGAAGATAGAAGAAACCTTCCGTTACGGCGGCGACCAGCTTTTACTGCAAGGCGGCCACCACCCGGACCTCGGCCTTCAATTTTATACCGATTTGTTTCGCGAACTGAAACAGCTTTACCCCAAGCTGAAACTGCACTCTTTAGGCCCGCCGGAGATTGCCCACGTAGCCAAACTGGAAGGCATGAGCCATTACGATGTGCTGAAGGCGATGAAAGAATCGGGCCTGGATTCGTTGCCCGGCGCAGGTGCCGAGATATTGAACGACCGCGTGCGTCGCCTTATATCTAAAGGCAAGTGCGGTGGTAAAGAATGGCTGGATGTAATGCGTGCCGCCCACCAGCTTAACCTGCCAAGCTCGGCCACCATGATGTTCGGCCATATAGAAACGATAGAAGAGCGCTTTGAGCATTTGGTTTGGATACGCGAGGTGCAAGCCGAAAAGCCCAAAGGCCATCATGGTTTCGTTGCATTTATCCCATGGCCGTTCCAGGATGATGGCACCCTGCTGCGTAAAGTACGCGGCATCACCAACAACGTAACCGGCGATGAATACATCCGCATGATTGCCCTCAGCCGTATTATGCTGCCCAATATCAAAAATATACAGGCCAGCTGGTTAACGGTTGGCAAGCAAGTTGCCCAGCTTTGCCTGCACGCCGGCGCCAACGATTTCGGCTCCATCATGATAGAAGAAAACGTAGTTTCCGCCGCAGGCGCACCGCACCGCTTCACCGCAAAAGGCATACAGGATTCTATCAAAGAAGCCGGTTTCGAACCACAGTTGCGCACCCAGAAATACGATTGGCGCGATGTACCGGTAGAGATTGAAGAGCAGGTGATAGATTATTAAGGCGAAGCCCCCCGGCCCCCTAAAGGGGGAGCTTTTGATTAGCATTGGGGCAAATGAGCTCATTCACCACCACGTCGTTGCGAGGAACGAAACAATCTCTACATAGGCAGAGCCATTTGCAAATCCGCCCTGCTTATCGGGAGATTGCTTCGTTCCTCGCAAAGACGCGCGTAGAAGTAGCATGGCGTGCCTGAAAACAAATCCCGCCCCTTTCCTGTTAACCTAACATGAAAAGTCACATCCTCAGCATCACCAAAGACGACGAAACTTTCCAGTTCGAGATAAACGATTATCCTCATTATGAGCATCATGCCTGCAAGTTCGACGTGTTTCAAAATGGCGTGTTCGTTGCCGGTTTCAACCCGGACGACAATCACATACTGCAAATTTGCAAAGACAGCGGCCTGGTAGATCCCCTGATTTTAGACCTCGTAGCCCAAGAAATAGAGGCACATCAGTGGGTTTAGTTTTGAATATCGAACACCGAATGCTGAATATCGAATGATGAAGTAAAAGACTTCATCATTCGGCGTTCGAAATTCATTATTCGATATTATTTCATTTTTGCTTTCTGACTTCCCGTCTTTCGGACTTTCTTACTTTCCCTCTTCCTAACTTTTTCTTACTTTCGGACTTCCCCACTTTCGGGCTTTCGGACTTAAAAATTACATGGAAGATATCGCGCAGTACATCGAAGCACTCATTTTCGCGTCTGAACAGGGCATCCGTATGGAAGAAATTTTATACTGCCTGCAAGCTGCTTTCGAGCACGATTTTAATGCCGAAGAGATAAACGGCCACATCGACGTTATCCGTGCCAAATATGGCGAGAGCCAGTATGCTATCGAAGTAGTGAAAATAAACAACGGCTACCAGTTCCTTACCAAAAAACAATACCACCCGGTTATAAGTCTGTTGCAACTGCAGCGTTCTAAAAAGAAACTGAGCCAGGCCGCCTTGGAAACCCTTGCCATTATTGCCTACAAGCAGCCCGTTACCAAGCTGGATGTGGAACAAATACGCGGCGTAAACTGCGATTATTCGATACAAAAACTGCTGGAAAAGGAGTTAATTGCCATCACCGGCAAAGCCGAAAGTGTTGGAAAACCTATCTTATATGGCACCAGCAGCCTTTTCATGGACTATTTTGGCATTAACAGCATAACCGAACTACCACAGCTAAAGGAATTTACAGAGAGCAGCAGCACTATTGGCGAGGCCGCAGAATAAATTCAAAAGATATTTTTATTGAAAATGATTTTAGTTATTTTTACTGTTACTAACGGCTGATTAACCAGCACAAACCTTTACATTAAAAACAATTAGGTTAACCGAATAAGTTTTAACAAATAAACATTTATTAAAATGGCAACTCCAAAAAAACCTGTCACTAAGAAAGCCGCCGATGACGAGGATGATGACTTTGATGACGATGTGAAACCCGGCAAAAAGGTAGCAGATGACGACGATGATTTCGATGAAAACGTACCCCTCGACGATGACCTGGGCAGATTTGAATCTTTTGACCCTTATGACGACGAAGACGACGACTAATGCAGGTTTTTAAAACATATGCAAAGCACCCAGTGGCCCACTGGGTGCTTTTTTTGTAAAAGGGCCGTTTGCTATACCGATGAAATTAACCGAAGTTACCAGCAAGGCCGATAAAAAAGCGTTCCTGGATGTAGCGCGCATTATTTATGAAAACGATAACAACTGGGTTTGCCCGCTCGATAATGATATCGAAGCCGTTTTCGAGCCGGCGAAAAACAACTTCCACACGCATGGGCAGGCAACGCGCTGGATATTAAGGGATAATACGGGCACCTTAATTGGCCGTGTAGCGGCGTTCATCAACCAAAAGAAAGCCTACAATTATGAACAGCCAACCGGCGGCATGGGTTTTTTTGAATGCGTAAACGATAAGCAGGCCGCCTTCCTGCTATTCGATACCGCCAAAGCCTGGCTGCAGGCCAAAGGCATGCAGGCAATGGATGGCCCAATCAACTTTGGCGAGAACGATAACTTTTGGGGATTACTGGTAGAGGGTTTTACGCCGCCGTCCTATGGCATGAACTATCACCTGCCCTATTACCGCGCTTTTTTTGAAGCGTATGGCTTTGTTACCCAATACGAGCAGATTACTAACCACCTGGATGTACGTAAGCCATTTTCGGAACGGTTTACCAAAATTGCCAACTGGGTGATCAAGAAACCGGGCTATAGTTTCAAACACCTTAAAGTATCGGAAATTGATAGCTTCGCAGCCGATTTTTTAGAGATATACAACGATGGCTGGCAGGATTTCGAAAACTTTGTGCCGATAAATCAGGCTACCATCATCGAAAGCTTCGGCAAGATGAAAGCGATAATGGACGAAAAACTGATATGGTTCGCCTATGTAAACAATGAGCCGGCATCGTTCATTGTAATATTGCCCGATGCCAACCAAATGATAAAGCCGCTTAATGGCAAACTTAACTTATTGGGCAAACTGATATTTGTTTATCGCCGCTGGCGGGGCGTATCGCGTATGCGGGCCATTGTAATGGGCACCAAGCAAAAGTACCAGAACCATGGTTTGGAGTCGGCATTGTTTATCAAACTGAAAGAATATGTGTTGCCTCTGAAGCAATACGACGAACTGGAGCTCTCCTGGGTGGGCGATTTTAATGAGAAAATGCTAGCCATCCATGCGGCTGTAGGCGCCACATTTGGCAAAAGGCATCTAACAATGCGTTGCAAGTTTTAAGCCCGGAACGAGGGTCCCGGGCTTTATAATATTTAAGCAGTAACCTTTTTGTGCCTTAATTCTTCAAAAAGCTCAATTACTTTCTTCTGTAAATCAATCACTTCAGTTTCGCGGTCCATCAGTTTTTTGTTTACGCTCTCCAGCTCTGATGCAATTTTCTGGTCTTGCTCGGTTTCGTTATAAGTAAGCAAAGCCACTACCGACATCTCGAACAAGGCAGCAATCTGCTCTAAACGCGAAAGGTTGATATCGGTAATTCCGGTTTCAATTTTAGAAAATGCGGGGATAGAAATATCTAATCGCTTAGCTACTTCTTCCTGGCTCCAGCCTTTTTGGTGGCGCAACAACCGGATTTTTTTTCCAAGAGTCTTCATATATGGTTAATTAGGATAAGGGTTTCTCAATAGTTAATAAAGTTACAAAAAATTTGAATAATAAACTAATTACTAATATTATTTATAATAATTATTTATTAACTCGTTTAAATTAATTTGGGGTTGCAACACGCTTTCTACAAGCAACGGGCACAGTATATTTTTATACATGGACTGCACCTGTAAAACCATTATTTAAGCTGTTAAATGTATGCAATTCTATGCACTTTTTCAAATCGGCAAGGCAAAATTGTAACATATAGTACAATGAATTTACTTTAACAACAATACCGGCACGGATGAGCTGGTGGCCAGTTGCTTGGAAATACTATCATGTAGGATAGATTGCAGGAAACTGTAGGTGTGCGGCAGCGCAATAACCATCTGGGCATTGTGCTCAGCGGCAAAATCGAGCACGCCGCGTATCACCTCCGGATGATAGATATAATGATATTCGGGCTTTAGCTCTTTAAGCATGGCGTGCAGCGCTGTTTCTTCGGCCATTTGTTCCGGGTTGGCGTAGGCGTGTTTGCCTTTGGGATCTACGTTAACCACCAGCAGCTTTACAGGATACTTGGTCAGCAATTTATGCAATGCCTCTGTCGGCACATTTTCTTTTACACGTTTAAAATCGCAAGCTACAACCGCCTTATCTATAGGCTGGTAACGATAATCGGGTTGCACTACTATTACAGGCACCGGGCAAGCCTTGGATATTTTGATTACATGGCTGCCAATCCCCACATTATTCTCGCGCACGGTGCTGTTGCCAATACTACCTAAAATTACCAGGTCGGCTTGCTCCTCGGCCACCGTATCCACCACGGCGCGCAGCAAATGCGTGCGGTTTAAGCGGGTAATTATGGTAACGCCGTCACGCACTTCGCCTTGCAGGTGTTGTTTTAAATTATCAAGCCCTTTGAGGCGGTCGGCGGAGTTCTCTTCAATTTCCTCTTCGCGCAGCATCACCATGTTGGGGTCGGGCAGCAAGGTTTCATAGGACGAAATATAGTAGGCGTTCATCAAAATGATGCGCGTTACGTCGGTTTGTTTGCTTAGATGAGCGGCAAAATCAGCGGCGTTGAAAGCGGCTTCGGAGAAGTCAATAGGAACAAGGTAAGTTTTCATATCGGTATAATTAATAGTTCCCGGCCATTTTTGGCCTAAATTAAATACTATACAAATTCGATAATGCTCCAGGCTGCATTGTCAGGCCCTGTTCATTTTTTATATTGGCTACGCTAAAGATATTGATTTATTAGGAAACATATTTACATTTGTAATGTAATAAAAATTATTACATATTAAAAATGAACGGACGGTTCCCCATAGCACTACACATCATGACCTTGCTTTGCAGCGCAGATGGCGATGTGTTATCGTCTGAATACATGGCTGGCAGCATCAATGTAAACGCCGTGTTGGTGCGTAAGGAGCTTAGCAGCCTCATCAAACACAAACTGGTGAGCAGCCAGGCCGGTAAAAACGGCGGCTACGCTTTGGCACGCCCTGCAGCACAGATTACCCTTGCCCAGATATACGATACCGTAAAGCCCGAGGCTATTTTGGGCCAGGCTAAAAACCAGCCCAATCCTGCCTGCCACATCGGTAAACAGATAAACCAGCACATTAATGATTTATATGTAGATGTGGATAAAGCATTGATGCAAAAGCTTGGCGACACGGATTTAAAGGTATTCGTGGCAAAATTCAACTAAAAAAATTTGAACAAAACTGTAACATATTTAATTACAATTAAACAAACAAAAACAATGAAAGTAGCAATAGTAGGCGCAACGGGCTTTGTAGGCAGCGCAGTAGTAGCAGAAGCAATAGCACGCGGGTACCAGGTTACCGCCATAGTACGCGATAGCTCGAAAGTGGAAAAAGCAGCTGCCGTAACGGCTGTATCGGCAGATGTTTATGATGCAGATGCCCTGGCTTCGGTATTATCAGGCCACGATGCCGTTATCAACACCTTCAACGCCGGCTGGACTAACCCCAACCTGTACAACGATTTTATAAAGGGTTGCGATAGCATACAAACCGCCACCAAAAAAGCAGGTGTTAAACGTTACCTTACCGTTGGCGGCGCAGGCAGCTTATACATTGGCGAGCACCAGTTGGTAGATTCTCCGCAGTTCCCGAAAGAGTATTATGCCGGTGCTTCTGCCGCCCGCGATTACCTCACTGCCCTGCGCAAAGAAGAAGAATTGGATTGGACCTTTCTGAGCCCGGCCATCAACCTGCACCCAGGCGAGCGCACCGGAACCTTCCGCCTTGGTACCGAGAACCCGGTGTTTGATGAGCATGGCAAAAATGATATTTCGGTAGCAGACCTGGCCGTCGCCATTTTTGATGAATTGGAAAATAACCGGTTTGTGAAGAACAGGTTTACCCTGGGCTACTAACGCTTTTGGAAAATCGATAGAATTGATTTCCAAATCCCAACCTTCTGAGGGCGCGGTTCTGTCTGCGCCCTAATTTGCTTTTCGGCCATTTGGTACAATTGCGTTATAACTTCGTCGTCGCCGCAATTGCTTTTTAATTTCTTCAACAATTTGGCTTTATAATTTGCAGATCCTAACCCTTCATTTACAAGGGAAATATCCTGAACCATATCTGTAATCAAAGCCCAGTCATTTCCATTGATTGCCCTCTTTTCATCCTTAGTACCTATTAGGGCCAACCCGTCGGCATCGCCACCAAATCGCTGATATATTCTTATTTGTTGTATAGATATCATGCTTGAGCGTACTATTTATATATGATTACTATGGCAGTAAAAAGTAGACGCATTTTCCATGGATGAAATCGAAAAAACCGACCTTTTTTTGGTCTATTTTGATAAAAACACGGAAATTTTCGCAGGTAATTTTGGCCATTTTACGCTATTAGCTCACAAATTTTGCGGCCACCCAGTCTTTATCTTTTTTGTGGATGATGTACTTTAGTCCGTACTTACGGGCCTCATCGGTGATGATATCCAGGTCAGGCGATTCGTAAAAACCGCTGAAGTATATCTCGCCGCCAGGCTTCAATGCCCGGTCGTAAGTAGCCATCTGATCCAGCAGGATATTGCGGTTGATATTGGCCAGAATGGTATCGTATTGCTCATTGGGAATAACCTCTTTTGAACCGCATAGGGCGACAATATTATCGATATTATTGAGTGCCGAATTTTCGATAGTACTTTCATAACAAACTATATCATAGTCAATTGCGGTTAATTCAGCCGCGCCTAATTTAGATGCCAGGATAGCCAAAATACCTGTGCCGCAGCCCATATCTAGCACCTTTTTCCCTGCGAAATCGTTCTCCAACATCAGCTGCATCATCATGGCGGTGGTTTGGTGGTGGCCCGTGCCAAAAGCCATCTTTGGGTCGATAACGATTTCGTACTTAAACTCGGGTTTCGGCTGATGGAAAGTTGCCCGCACGAATACCTGTCCACTCACCTCTATTGGTTCGAAATTGCTTTCCCAAACCTCGTTCCAGTTCTTCTGCGGGATGAGGGTAATATCGTAGCTGAAAGTAAACATTTCCCGATAAGCAGCCAGCTGATTATCAAGAACTTCCTGATTAAAATCATCCACCGGAATGTAGGCTTTAAAGCCCAAATCTACTTCCTCAAAAGTATCGAAACCTATTTCGCCCAGGGCGCCTATCAGCAAATCTTGCTGGTAATCTTCGGTGGTTATAGTGGTAAAAAGGAGTTCGTAGTAGTCCATAGAAGTAGATTTGAGTATTGAGATGTGAGATGTGAGATCAGGACTGGATTCGGTCTCAAATCTCACATCTAATATCTCATATCTAATTAGTTAAACGCTTTTACGATATCGGTAAAGTCGCGCGATTTCAGGGAAGCACCGCCGATAAGGCCACCGTCGATATCTGCACAGGCAAATAGTTCGGCTGCGTTTTTTGCGTTGCAGCTGCCGCCGTATAATATGGTAGTAGCATCGGCCACTTCCTGGCTGTATTTAGCTGCAAGCTCTGCGCGTATAAATGCGTGTATCTCTTGTGCCTGGGCAGAAGTTGCGGTTACGCCCGTGCCTATGGCCCAAACCGGCTCGTAAGCTAAAACGATAGTACCAAAGGCTTCTGCATCTAAATGGAAAACGCCTTCGGCCAATTGGCTTTTGATGATATCGAAATGGGTGTTAGCTTCGCGCTCGGCCAAAGTTTCGCCGATGCAAAAGATGGGTATTAAGCCATTCTTCAAAGCCGAATCGGTTTTTTTGGCGAGCAATTCGTTGCTCTCGCCAAAGTACTGGCGGCGCTCCGAGTGGCCCAGGATAACATACGCTGCACCTGTAGATTTTACCTGCTTTGCAGATATTTCGCCGGTGTAAGCGCCGGCATCTGCCTGGTGGGCGTTCTGCGCGCCTATAGCTACGTTAGTATAGCCGTTTGCCAAAGCTGCCAGGCTGTGTAAATGAATGTAAGGGCTGCATACCACCACCTGCTGGTTGCCGGTTGCCTCATCCTTAACCATGTTTACCACTTCAGAAAACAAGGCCAGGCCTTCACTGTAATCAAGGTTCATTTTCCAGTTTCCGGCTACAATTTTCTTTCTCATTGTTGTATTTTATTATGATTTTGTTTTGATTATTATGGTTACACCGATTAAATGCAAGCAGGCCATACATCGCCTAAGCTGTTTAATCAATTACTCTTTTAAAACTCCCTGTAAGGTTTTGTCAACTCGAAAACCTCCGTTAAAATAGCTTGCTCCGCTTCATCAAAGATGCGGTGTTCCCGGCGGGCAAATACGCGTGCCGTGGTTTCCATCATCTTATCGTAAGCGTATTCTTCAAAGCCATTTGCACCGCCCCAGCTAAAATCCGGTATGTACTTTGGCGGGTAGCCCGCATCAAAAACGTTGGCATTAACGCCCACTACCGTGCCGGTATTAAACATGGTGTTGATACCGCTTTTGGCATGGTCGGCCATAATCAGTCCGCAAAACTGAAGGCCTGTATCGCGGTAAGTTTGGCTGGTATAATCCCAAAGCTTTACTTCCGAGTAGTTATTTTTGAGGTTGGAGTTGTTGGTATCGGCTCCCAGGTTGCACCACTCGCCTATTACGGCGTTGCCCAGGTAGCCCTCGTGGCCCTTGTTAGAGTAGCCCCAAACCACGGCGTTATTAACCTCTCCGCCGATGCGGCAATACGGGCCAATCGTTGTAGCTCCATATATCTTGGTACCCATTTTAATCTGCGAATGCTCGCCTATAGCAAAAGGGCCACGTATGTTGGTACCCTCCCAAATTTCGGAATTGGCAGATAAATAAATTGGGCCGTTGAGTGTGCTAAAGGTGCAACATTCGGCGGATGCGCCTTCTTCCGCAAAAAAAGCATCACCTATGATGGTATTTGTACTGCTGATGGCGGCGCTGGCGCGGCCATCGGTAAGCAGGGCAAAATCTTTGCGAAGCTCGGCATCGTTCTTTTTGAATATATGCTCGGGGAACACGATGCGGGTCACATCTCTGTCGTATTTCAGCGCCGCAGGCCAGTAAATCTCCGGCGAGAAGCTTTTGGCTTCGGCTATGTTGAGGCGTACGGCAAGCAATATATCATCAAGCGCAATAGCCTCCCCTGTCTGTAATTCGCTTATGATGGCCACCAGTTCCGCATCGGGGCATACCGAGCCATTGATGAACAAATTATCGCCATCAGTAACCATCGGAAACTTGCCCTGCAGGTATGTTTCGGTATGGAAGGAATAATCCTGATGCAGGTATTTGCCCCATTTTTCGGCAATGGTAAGGATACCTATGCGCAGATCGGCAACCGGGCGGGTGAATGTTAAGGGCAGCAACGTATTGCGGGCCTTATCGTCGAAGAGAATGATTGCCATGGGCCAAAAATAAAAAAAGTCCCCCGCTATGCGGGGAACTTGTAAATATTTTATTAAAAAACACTTATTTTTTGTTGTAACGGCTGCGGAACTTGTCTATACGTCCGGCAGTGTCAACTAACTTCATCTTACCTGTGTAGAACGGGTGCGAAGTGTGGGAAATTTCTAATTTAATCAGCGGATACTCATTGCCATCTTCCCATTTTACGGTTTCGCGGCTGTCGATGCATGATTTGGTTATGAAAGAATAGTCGTTAGACATGTCTTTGAAAACAACTAACCTATAGTTTGATGGATGCAGATCTTTTTTCATTGCTATTAATACTTCTTATAAAAGAGGTGCAAATGTAACGAATTAATTTAAAACTTGAAAGCCTATTTTAAAAAGTTTTTAACAGCTGTGGATAGATAGTATTTGGCTACTAATGTTTGCCCTAATACTCTGTAGCCCCAATATCAACAGAACCGGAGGTTGGGCGTACTTTGCCATAATAGTCTACACTTACCCCATATTGTAACACAATCATTCCTTTGTTGATAACCGGCGACCTCGAAGTTAAATGAAAATCATCCGCACCAAAACTTTTAAACTTCACCAGGCTTACGCTGCTGGTGATATAATTGTTAGAGGCAGTTAGTTTTACATTAGTATTCATCCGGTTTATGGCGTTGCCTGCTATGGGCAAAACAAAAAGGTTATTAATAACCGTATTCATCGGGATGCTTTCGGAGTTCAGCCTGATACCATACACCCCCGGATTAATGATGGTATTGCTGATAAATTCAAAATGCGGCCCGGGAGTGTATCGCGAATCTGCAAATATGCCATGGGCCCCGGTATTAATAATAATGTTATCGTAAACCACATTATCGCCAAGCCCCAAAACAATAATGCCATTTCCGGGCGCGTTTTTAACAAGGTTGCGGTAGCATGTACCGCCGGTACCTTCTCCTATTTGTATGCCGTTGTTTTGCCCGCTGGCAAAAGGCGATAACCCGGGTGATGTTACCGTATTCTGATAGACCTCGCAGTTTAAGGTGGCGCTGCCAACCTGTATGCCTTCACAACCGGTAGAATCTGTAAGATTATTAAATACCTTCAGGTTCAGCACATCATGCGGCAGAACCGTACCGCAGGCAAGCTGCCTCCCCTGGGCGTAAAAAGAATTGCCAATGTATAAACCTTCTCCACCTGTTTTATGCACGTAATTATCGTGAATTGATACATTGTCCATTGTAAAATGCCCACGCCAGGTAACCTCATCGCAAGATGGGTCGGTTTTAGCCATAATACCGGCAAAGCCACTGTTTCGTACCTCAACGTTGGCAATCTCAAAGTCCGAGCTCAGATTGTCCATCGTCATGCCAATATTACCGCCGTTTACATCAAAGCCATACTTAACGTTAGGGTCGCCATTGCCAAGCACCTTAAAATAGCGGCAATTTTGCGTTTTAAAACCGTAAGAAGCAGTTATATCGGTAGAAAAAGTTACTCGCCCCCCTTCATTTACAACTATAATTGGGCTGGTTATCGTTCCGGTTAAATTTTTGAGTAGCAGGGCGCCTCGCGTTCCGGCAGGGATACTGATTATGGTGCCGGGAGGAATGTTGGCACCGTCTACAAACCATTCGCCGGGTTGCACCGTGTAAGTACCATTAATAACGATACCCTGCTGCACAACAGCCGTTAAATTCCTTGCTTTGGGAGCACCGGTTTTTTCAATAAGGTTGGCTTTTTTTGTACACATGGTAAAAAATGGTACGATCAATGCGGCCACCATCAGGCGCACAATGCGGTGTTTAATCTTCATTTGCAGTATTAAGTAGAGGTAAAAAAACTGAATAGCTATTACAACTAATAGCTCTAACACCGTTTTATACGGTAGCATTTGCAAAATGGTTTGCTCTTTTTTCGTGCGTGTTAAAAAAACGCGCCGGTAGCAAGGCCAGAAAAAAATAAATTTTAGCTAAGGTTGAATTTGCACACAAAAGGGATAGCAGATTCAAAAGCTAACCGGCTTTTGGGAATGCGGCAGGGATGGCATAACAGGCTCAGAAGTGGTCAGGCCTGCGGTAACTACGGCGCAGTAAAAATCTTTTTATTGATACTCGGTTGCGCCAATATCAACAGCATTGGCAAAGGGCCGCGTATTGCCAAAAAAATCGACGCTTATACCAAACAACAACACGTCTGCTCCTGCATTTATCAGTGGCGATGTAGACTGCAGGTGGTAATCGCCGGCGCTGTAATCCACAAACTTGCAGTCGTTTATATTTTTGCCGGTATAATTATTTAACGAGGTAAGTTTAACAAGCTTGCTTACCCTATTGATGGATGTACCCGCGCCGGTTATAATGATCACGTTATTAATAACGGTATTCATGGGAATAGTTTCAGAATTCAACTTGATGCCATCCTTCCCCGGCGAAATAATAGTGTTATTGATAAACTGGAAATATGGACCCGGGGTGTACCTCGAATCCGCAAAAATGCCGTGAGCACCCGCGTTAATGATGATGTTATTAAATAACAGGTTATCGCCCAACCCCAATACAATAATGCCGTTGCCCGGCGCATTTTTTACCAGGTTGTTATAACACTTGCCACCGGTGCCCTCTCCTATTTGTATACCGTTATCCTGCCCTGCGGCAAAAGGCTTTAAGCCTGGCCACCTAACCGTATTGTTATATATCTCGGCCCCAACTGTTGCGCTTCCAACCTGTATGCCTTCGCAGCCGGTAGAATCAACAATATTGTTGTACACCTTAACGTTGGTTACATTATGTGGCAAAACCCTGCCACAGGCAAGCAAAACCCCATTTGCATAAAAGGAATTACCTACATAAAAACCTTCGCCACCTGTGCCGTGTACATAATTATCGTGTAGAAGTACATTGCTCATAGTGAAGTGGCTGCGCTGTGTTGCTGCATCGCAGGTTGGGTCGGTTTTTGCCATAATGCCGGCAAATGCGCTATTGCGCACTTCCACATTGGATATCTCAAAATCCGAGCTGAGGCCATCCATCGTCATGCCGATGTTGCCGCCATTAACTACAAACCCATATTTGGTAGAAGGGTCGCCATTGCCTGTTACCTTAAAATATTGGCAGTTTTGTGTTTTAAAGGTGTAAGAAGCGGTAGCAGGTTCAGTAAAAGTTACCCTGCCACCTTTATTTACAATAACAATTGGGTTTGCTGCAGTTCCTTTTAAATTTTTGAGCAACAGTGCGCCTCGTGTGCCAGCGGGAATACAGATGGTTGACCCTGCGGGTATAGTGGCACCATCCACAAACCATTCAGAAGGTTTAACGGTATAGGTGCAGGCAACAACGGTTTCATCGGGCTTACCCCATACCCGGGCAGTCTTACCCGGCGTAACACCCCCCGTTTCTTTCTTATAAACCCTTTTGGCACACGTCATTAATAATGATACCGCCAATACAACCGCAACTACGCGCATTATATAATGTTTGATTCCCATTCGTAAAAACTTGGGTAGGCTGCAAATAATTGGATGTACAAAATACATTAATAGCTATAATCCGAATGTTCTATTTCTGCAACGCTGCTATAATACGTTTTGTTGAGGGGAATGTTATTTACTAAGATTTTTATAGCATTGAACGTTATGCTGATAATGGCAATCCCTTCGGGCCACGCTATACGCTCATACTGCACGAGCCTTAGCCACGATGGCCTGTATCCGCTGCTATCGCTATTGCGGGATGAACAGCTGATTTAATTATTTAATGGCCTTATATGGCAGGGTTCGATTATTAAGCGACCGTTCCCGGTCAAAATTCTCGGATAAATTTCAATCCACGAATGTTATGCGCGGTATATAAACTCCGCCCCGAACCCTCGACCGATACCGGAACATCATGAAAATAGGTGCCGGTAACGAGTTCATTTTTCATCGTCCAAAGAGTCTCTAACACAAACGAATAAGCTTTATTTAGTCTAATCACCTCGCCATTGGCCTCATCGTCTTTGGATGATAATATTTTATAAACCTGGTTGTTTTTGTCTTTAGCATAAATGAAATAGACCGTTTTAACTGAATCTATTTTATAAACCGTATAACCGTCATACTGAGCTAAATTAGCGGTATAATTATTCTTTGTAACAGAACATGCGACAAACACAATCGAAATTAACACTAAGAGATGTTTCATAATAAATATCTGTTGTGGTCATTTAAAGAAGATTTCAAACTTCTGCTCCTCCTTCAGGGGGCTCGGGGGCTCGGGCCTCCTGGCAAAGTTCCACCAACACTCCACCCGCACTCTTCGGATGTACAAAACAAACCAGCTTATTATCAGCCCCTTTTTTTGGCACATCGTTCAGCAATACAAAACCCGCGGCTTTCAAGCGGGCAATCTCGGCTTCTATATCAGGCACATCAAAGGCTATGTGGTGTATCCCTTCGCCTTTCTTCTCCAGAAATTTGGCTATAGGGCTGTCGGCGGAGGTTGCTTCCAGCAGTTCTATTTTATTGGGCCCGCTTTGCAAAAAGGCGGTATTTACCCCTTCTGATGGCACTTCTTCGGTTTTGTAGACAACGGTATTCAGCAACAGCTCGTATATACTTTTGGCTGCCTGCATATCTTTTACCGCTATGCCGATGTGCTCTATCTTGTTCATGTCCAAATATTGTAAATTATTGGCACCAAAATGCAATTTACAGGGCATGCAAAGTATTAAAGTAAAAGTTTGCCTATATTTGTATTGTTAATTATTGACCATGAACATCCCAATTTATTTAGATAACAACGCTACCACGCCAATGGACCCCCGGGTGCTGGAAGCCATGCTGCCCTACTTTACCCAAAAATTTGGCAATGCGGCAAGCCGTAACCATCCTTTTGGCTGGGTTGCAGAGGAAGGCGTTGATTACGCACGCGAGCAGGTAGCCAAGCTGATAGGCGCTTCAGAAAAAGAAATCATCTTCACTTCGGGCGCAACCGAATCAGACAACCTGGCTATCAAAGGCGTGTTTGAAATGTACAAAGAGAAAGGCAACCACATCATTACTGCGGTTACCGAGCATAAAGCGATACTGGATGCCTGCAAGCACGTTGAAAAGCTTGGCGGCAGGGTTACTTACCTTCCGGTTAAAGAAGACGGCCTGGTAGATCTTGAAGTATTAGAAGCTGCCATGACCAAAGAAACCATTTTGGTATCTATCATGTATGGTAACAACGAGATTGGTGTCATACAGCCCGTTAAAGAAATTGCAGCAATTGCCCACAAATACGGTGCGCTGTTTATGACAGATGCTACCCAAGCAGTTGGTAAAATACCGGTAGACGTAAATGCCGATGGCATCGACCTGCTGGCTTTATCGGCACATAAAATGTACGGCCCCAAAGGCGTTGGCGCATTATACGTACGCCGTAAAGGACCAAGGGTTAAAGTTACCGCCCAGATGGACGGTGGTGGTCACGAGCGTGGTATGCGTTCCGGCACACTTAATGTACCGGGTATTGTTGGTTTAGGTAAAGCTTGCGAGATTGCCGGCCAGGAAATGGAAAGCGAAGCGATCCGTTTATCTGCCCTGCGCGATAAACTGGAAAGCGCCTTAACCGTGCTGGAAGAAAGCTACGTAAACGGCAACATTGAGCACCGTTTACCACATGTAGCCAACATCTCGTTTAAATACGTAGAAGGCGAAGGCTTGATGATGGCGATGAAAGACCTTGCAGTATCTTCTGGTTCTGCCTGTACTTCGGCCTCGTTAGAGCCATCATACGTGCTGAAAAGCCTTGGCTTGTCGGATGATTTGGCGCACTCTTCTATCCGTTTCGGCCTTGGCCGTTTCACTACCGAAGAAGAAGTTGATTACGCAGTTGAAGTAACCAAAACAGCGGTTACCAACCTGCGTAACATGTCGCCGCTTTGGGAGATGTTTAAAGAGGGTATCGACCTGGACTCGATTGAGTGGGCAGAACACTAATTAGATGTGCAGATTTCAAATTTGCAGATATGCAGATGAAGAATGCGCGGATATTTAGAATTTGAGGTTTAGATTTTAGGGTTTAAACTTTTAGGATTTAGAAATTAGAGTTTAGGATTTACCGGACTCAGAACTTATAACTTACGACTTAATATTTAAGGATATGGCTTATTCAGATAAAGTTATCGACCATTACACTAACCCCCGCAACGTGGGTACGCTTGATAAAAGCAGCCACAAAGTGGGTACCGGCTTAGTTGGTGCGCCCGAGTGCGGCGACGTAATGCGTTTACAAATACAGGTTGATGAAAACAACATCATCACCGATGCAAAATTCAAAACATTTGGCTGTGGTTCGGCTATTGCTTCTTCATCTTTAGCTACCGAGTGGCTTAAAGGCAAAAGCGTAGATGATGCCATGAAGATAGACAATATGGATATCGTAGAAGAGCTTGCCCTTCCACCGGTTAAAATCCACTGCTCTGTTTTGGCAGAAGATGCGATTAAAGCAGCCATTAACGATTTCCGCGTGAAAAACGGAATGGAGCCAATAGTGCTCGAAAAATCACATCACTAATTAGATGCAAGACATTGAGAACCAGGAAGCAAGACGATTTGTGTTTTTCTTCTTGATTCTTGACTCTTAAAATCTTGATTCTACTACTATGGTTACTGTAACAGATAAAGCAAAAGCTAAAATAGACAACCTGATGCAGGATAGCGGGCTCGATGCCTCTTACTTCCTGCGCGTGTCTGTACAAGGTGGTGGCTGCTCGGGGTTATCATACAACCTCGATTTTGATAACGAGGAAAAAAAGGGCGATCAGTTCTTCGAAGACCGCGGCGTGCGTTTTGCGCTGGATATGAAATCATTCCTGTACCTTGCCGGTACCGAGCTTGATTTCAGCGACGGTTTAAACGGCAAAGGCTTCAACTTCCACAACCCTAATGCAACACGCACCTGCGGTTGCGGCGAAAGTTTCTCGGTATAAAGCAACACCACGATAATATTTGAAAAGGCTCCGTTTTACGCACGAATGGTCGGAAGAAATTCCGGCCATTTTTTATGTTTTAAAAAAGAGGCCTGGATCACCGCCGCATTGTATAACGATCAGAGCGATTGCCAAGTCTCTGACTTCCATAGCAAATCGTCTTTTGGAAGTTTTATAGCCCTGTTTATTCCCTTTTTTGTAGATCAACACCAGCATACTGGTTATCAATGTCATATATAACATAACCTGCAGTCCATTTTGATTAAGGGAAACCAGGTGAGATACGTT
>NZ_JBFUEA010000013.1:0-191808 GCF_056404435.1 Mucilaginibacter sp. P2_D11 | reverse complement strand
CAGGGCAAACGCATTAAAATAATTCACAAATCCTGGCTTTAGTAAACAGCTGATTATTAGACATTTAAGTTGTTTTTTCTATTTATTTTTTGTATATTTATCTGACAATCAGATGGATACAAAAAACAGCACAAGCAGCATTTTTGCTTATTTCAGCGAGATGCAGGATTTTCGGATAGACAGGAAGAAGCGGCACCTACTTACGGATATCATCACGATAACAATCGCGGCAGCTTTATGCGGCATTGAAAGTTATAATGATATTGAAGATTTTGGGGTGGTTAGGGAAGATTGGTTTAAGACCTTCCTGGAATTGCCCAATGGGATACCCTCGCATGACACCTTTAACCGGGTGTTCGCTAATATGGCCCCCCTTGAATTCGAAGCCTGTTTCAGGAATTGGGTTAATTCCATCCTTGAAAGCCATACGGGCCAGCAAATCAGTGTTGATGGGAAAACGATACGCGGCGCTAAAAACCACGGGATAAAGTCGCCTATCCATATGGTAAGTGCCTGGGCAGGGGATAGTAACATGGTATTAGGGCAGGTAAAAGTAAATGAGAAATCAAACGAGATAACCGCTATCCCCGAACTATTAAAAAGCTTGCTCATAAAAGACTGTGTAATCAGCATAGATGCCATGGGTTGCCAGGAAGCTATTGCTGAGTGCATCGTGGATGGGAAAGGGGATTATCTCCTGGCCGTAAAAAACAATCAGGCTTCATTATACCAAAACATCGAAGATTCGTTCCGGTTCCTGAAAAAAACGGGCGATGATGAAACTATTGATAGCGACCATGGCCGGATAGAAACCAGGAAATGCACTATAATAACCGACTTATCACATATCGAAGAGCCCGGAAGGTGGAAAAACTTGAATGTTTTAATAAAGATGGAGAGTGAAAGATGCCTTAAAGCCACCGGAAAAATCGAGAAATCGATACGTTACTATATCGGAAGCAAACATGCCGATGCTGCTTTCTACCAAAAAAACATCAGAGGGCACTGGGCTATAGAAAACAAGTTGCATTGGACGCTTGACGTAGCCTTTCACGAAGACGCCGATAGGAAAAGAAATAAGCATGCAGCCCAAAACTTTTCCCTGATCAACAAAGTTGCCCTAAATATCCTTAAAAACGACCTCACAAAGAATATCAGCATCAGAAGGAAAAAGAACATCGCCTCCTGGGATTTCAAATACTTACTTATGCTCCTTAAATTTTAATGCGTTTGCCCTGGATAAATACCGAACGCCGTACGCCGAATGTCGAATAATGGAGTAAAAAAACTTCAACTTTGCTCCTACTTTATCATTCAATATTCGAAATTCATCATTCGATATTATTTTTTAAACGTAAAAAGCCCCTATCCGGGGCTTTTTACGTTGTAGTATTTTGCTACTATAAATTGTCTATCGTTTCCTGTTCTTTCAGGGCAGCGATATTGTTCTTATCGCTGAATTCTTCAGTTTGGTTGGCAAAATCTTCCAGGATGCTGGCGATGGTATCCAGGTTATCGGCTACGCGCTGGTGCATATCGGGCAGGTCCTTCTCCAGGCGTTTGTTGCCCAGGTCCATGTTATCCACTTCTATCTTGCCCAGTTTTTGGATGATTGCCTGCTGGCTATTCTTCAAATCTTCCAACTCATGGACTATCTTCTCCATCAACCCAAATTTCTTTAACTTATCCATAATAATATTTTCTTTATGTTTAAATATCCAACACCAAAAAGATAAATTTGTTTAGCATTTGGAATTTCAGTTTATAACTAATAATTTAGTTATATGAAATACATCCTCTCTGCCTTCCTGTTCACCTGCCTGCAAATAAGTGCTTTTGCACAAAATAAAGCCGACGACGCACTGCTTTTAGATTATTACCAAAACCAGCGCTTCGCCGAAGCTGCCGATTACCTGAAGTCTGTTTACGCTGAACCCATAACCGACACCAAGGCCCTCTCCCAGCTGGCCTACACTACCAACATGGCCGGTCGCCTGCCCGAAGCAGAGGCCTATTACCAACGTATTTATGATATCGATTCTACCCGTTTGGGCACGCTGTTCAGCCTGGGCAACATCAATATGCGCCGCGGCAACTCCCTAAAAGCCGAGCTGTATTATAAACGTATAGCCGCCCGCGACAGCACCAACTTTATGGTTTACAAACAACTAGCACAACTGAGCCTGGATAAAGCCGACTTCGGCTCACAGATCGCTTACCTGCAAAGGGCAAACAAGATAAACCCTGCCGAGCCTGATGTAGCATCAGACCTGGCCAACCGCTATATCGAAATAAAGTTGTTGCCGCAGGCCGAAAAGGTGCTTACCCAAGCCATAGCTGCCGACGCAGAAAACGTGGTATTGTTAGAAAGCCTGATGAAACTGAGCTTTGCCCAAAAGAAATGGCCGGAAACCATTGATGTTTGCAATAAGCTGATCAAAGCGGGTAACAACGCCAGCGGCATGCTTACCAAGCTGGGTATATCGTATTTTAACTTAAAAAATTATACCTGTGCTATTGAGTCCTTTGCCAGCATAGCCCAGCCCGCGCAGAACGAATACACCTATTATTATACCGCCATGTGTTACAAAGCCATGAAGGACCATAAACAGGCGGTAGCATACCTGCAAAAAGCCATCAAAGAGGGCATATCGCAAAGCATCGCGTCGTACTACGGCGAAATAGCGGATAGCAACGAGAAGCTTGCCCAATACAAAAAGGCGGTGCAGGCCTATCAAAAAGGCCTACAGTTTGACGATAGCCCAATGATATACTACTCGCTGGCTAATTTATACGAAACGAATTTGAAGGATAAGAAAAGCGCGCTGAAGTATTACAAAAAATACCTGGCGAGTAAACCACCGAGGGAGCAGCAGGCTTATGTTGCGTATGCTAAAAGTAGGGTGAAGTAAGTTGTTGTCACAATACCAACAACGGCAAAAAATCACCACGTCATTGCGAGCGATAGCGTGGCAACCATCGGTGAGAAGGTCCGATTTGCAGAGCGGCTCTGCCTGCCGAAGGTTGCCACGTCGCGCCCCCCTCTTAGCCCGCGCCGCTCCTCGCAATGACGTTGGGGTGAGGTCTTACTTTTCGCCTTTGTTCGTCTTGTGACCAACAAACCGTGAGTCTTACCTAAACGCCTTACCATCCAAATCGCTGAATTTCTTTTTCTTACCCGCGAAAAAATCCCATACGATGCTGCGGGCATAATAGCCTGTAAGGTTTTGCCAGCCGGCACGTTTTATTTGCTGCCCCTGGCCTTTAGTTTTCCAGAACAGCCTGCGTACGAAGTTTTGGTGCGCCTTGCTGATGGCCCAGGCGTTTTTGCGCTTGCCCTCCATCAGGAATTTGAGCAGGGCCAGCAGATCCAGCCAAAAGCGGATGCCGATAACCCAAAACGCCCTCCAAAACGGTAGGTTATTCTTCAGCATCAGCAGATTATTGCGGAAGTTGAGATAAGTTTTAAACGGACTTTCGGCGTTGAGCGTGCCGCCGCCTACGTGGTAAACGGTTGATGCCGGGCTATACATAATCTTGTAGCCCATATTCTTCAGCCGCCAGCAAAGGTCTATCTCTTCCATGTGCGCAAAAAAGGTTTCGTCGAGGCCGCCGGCAGCATCCCACAATTCCTTCCGGATGAACAGCGCCGCGCCCGATACCCAAAAAACTTCGCTTTGTGTATCGTACTGCCCCTTATCCTCTTCCAGTACGTCGAATATCCGCCCGCGGCAAAACAAATAGCCAAAATAATCCATGAATCCGCCGGCTGCGCCAGCATATTCAAAGTGCGTCTTTTGGTGGTACGATTTCAATTTCGGCCCGGCGGCGGCTATGCGCTCGTCTGCCTCCATCATGGCTATTACCGGCTCTATCCAGCTGGGGGTAACTTCCACGTCGGTGTTCAGCAGTACGTAGTAATCGGCATCCACCTGTTCCAGCACGCGGTTGTAGCCGCCGGTAAAGCCGTAGTTCTCATCGTTCTCAATAATCCTTACGGATGGGTACATGCCCTGCAAAAAAGCAACCGAACCATCGGTAGAGGCATTATCGCCCACCACCACATCCAGGTTGGGATAGGTAGAGGCCAGCACCGATGGCATAAACTGCTGCAGGTGCTGCAGCCCGTTCCAATTCAATATTACTACGGCAACTTTTGGCTTGGGCATCATTTTGCAAAGTCCTCCGGTTTAAATTTCCAGCGTTTGTGGCTCCAAAGCCAGTATTGCGGCGTTTCTTTTATCTGTTTATCCAAATAAGCCACGTGCGTATTGGTTATCTCGTATTCGGCGGTTTCCTTCGGGTTATCTATCAACGGTACCAGCGTATAGGTGTAATAGCCGCGTTTTACACGCTCTATGCGGTAAAACACCACGGCGGCATCCGTCATTTTGGCTATCTTTTCTATCCCCAAAAACACGGCCGTGGGCTGATTGAGGAAAGTGGTAAAGTAGTTCACCTCGTTTACGCCGGGGGTTTGGTCTGATGCAAGCACGCTCACGATGCGCTCATTTTTAAGCCCGATGATGGTGCGTAGGGTTTGCTTCATGGTAACCAGCATAGAACCGAAGCGCGCCCGCTGCTTGTTCAAAAACGCATCAAAAGTGGGATTGGTAAGCGGTTTGTAAACAATGATGGTTTTATTGGGCGTAAGCAAGCCAAACGCCAGTGCCGACATCTCCCAGTTGCCATAATGCCCGGCCGCAGCAATGATGCTTTTGCCTTGGCTGAAGTAATGGTCAACGATTTCGGGGTTGGTCATGTGCATGCGCTTGCGCAACTCTTTCTCGGATATACTGACCATCTTAAAGGTCTCCACCAGCAAATCGGCCATGTATTTATAGTAATCCTTCTCTATCTTCAGGCGTTCAGCATCGCTTTTTTCGGGGAAAGCGTTGCGCAGGTTATCGCGCACTACGCGGCGGCGGTACTTTACTACGTAATAGATGATAAGGTAAAGGAAATCGGAAAAAAGGTACAAAAACCAAAAAGGAAGCAAGGAGAACAGGTACCAAAAAAATATACCTATGCCGTCTGCCACTTTTTTTAACATTATTTTAACCAATTTTGCCACAAACATAAAAAATATATATGATTGAGAATGGTGCTGTTTTCCCGATGTTCTACCTGCCGCCGATAGCCTACTTTACCCTGCTGCAGCAGCACAAACCCAACGTGCTGATAGAGAAGGAAGAACATTTCCCCAAGCAAACCTACCGCAACCGGGCCAATATCTACTCGCCCGACGGCTCGCTGGCCCTTACCGTGCCCGTGATAAAAGGTGCCAAGAACCACACCAAAATGAAGGATGTAAAAATAAGTTACGATTTCAGGTGGCAGCGGGTGCATTGGCTTAGCCTGCAAACCTGTTACCGCAGCTCGGCTTATTTTGAGTATTACGAGGCCGACTTTGCCCCTTTTTACGAAAAGCACTACCCCTACCTGTTCGATTATAACCGCGAGCTGCTTGAGTTGCTACTGCGCTTTTTGAAAATTAAATTGCCCCTGCAATTTACCGAAACTTACGAGGCCGCATACCCTACCCTTACCGACCTTCGTTATACCATGAGCGCAAAAACCCCTGTAGAAATGGAACAAAAACCTTACTTTCAGGTTTTTGAGGAACGGCTGGGCTTCCTGAAGAACCAGAGCATCGTCGACCTGCTATTTAACCAGGGGCCGCAGGCTGTTAATTATTTGTAGATGAGCAATTTCACCAAACGGATACATTTCAAAAACAAAAAACATAAGATTGAGGTGGGTGCCCGCCCCGGCACTATAGATATACCCGAGGATGCACTGAAACCGCAAATCGTTATCTATTCCTTCAACGAAACCGACCTGCAAACCAGCAAGGGCTGCGATATGAAAACCATAACGCAGCAGCTAAAAAAATGCACCGACCATACCCATTGGATAAAGATAAATGGCCTTGGCGATGCCACGCTGATAGAAGACATCGGCACCTTTATGGGCATAAACCAGCTGGTTTTGGAGGATGTGGTGAATACCCACCAACGGCCGAAATTTGATGAATACGATGGTTACGTGTTCGGCACCAGCCGTATTATTTACTTTAACGACGAAGGCGAACTGGTTAACTGCCAGTTTAGCGGCATTGTAAAAGATAACATCATCATCAGTTTCGAGGAGAGCCATCTGGATTACTTCGAGCCGATAAAGACCCGTTTAAAGGCCGGAAAAGGCATCATCCGAACCGCCGGGCCGGGCTACATCTTCTACGCCCTAACCGATACCATCCTGGATAACTACTTCGTGGTGCTATCGCAACTTGGCGACCGCATCGACGCAACCGAAGATAAGCTTTACGAGCGCCCTGATAAAAGCATCATGTTTGAGGCGCAGCAACTGAAGCGAACGCTCATCATCATCCGCCGCTCCTGCTGGCCCGAGCGCGACAAGATAAACGACATGATCCGTAGCGAAAGCGAACTCATCACCAAAGACGTAAAGATATACCTGCGCGATGCCTACGACCATTGCATACAAGCCATGGATATGGTAGAGAGCTACAAAGAGGTAACCAGCAGTATCATCGACCTTTACCTGAGCATGGTAAGCAACCGCATGAACGAGATCATGAAAGTGCTCACCATCATCTCGGTGGTTTTTATTCCCCTTACCTTCATCGCCGGTATCTACGGTATGAACTTTAGCCGACAGGATGATCATGGCCACCTGATACCCGATAACATGCCCGAACTATACTGGCCGCACGGTTATGTGTACGCGCTGATACTCATGTTCGGCATTGGTGCAGGGTTGTTATTCGTGTTTTGGAAAAAGGGGTGGTTTAATAAGCTGTAACCGGGATTTTTAACTTTTTGATTGTTTTTTTCGGTGTTAAAGAGGGCTTCGCCGTTAAGCCGATTTATGCGATTTATTGGATTTGACTTTTTTAAGTTAGTAGAGTCTAAACAAGAAAATAGTTCCTTTTATGCTTTCAATTAAAACTGTAGTCGGCCTGTTATTAATCTGTCTTTGTTTTAATTCAATTGCATCAGCTCAAACCCAAACCGGGAGCATCAACGGCACCATAACCGCCGCAGATGACAAACCCTTATCAGGCGCGACCATCAGTATTATGGGGGTGGCCAGAACGCAAAGCGATAAAAACGGCGCATTCACATTGCCTGCCGTTCCCGAAGGAACCGTGAGCCTGCAGATCACCAATATCGGCAAAATCCGTATCAATACGCAGGTAACCGTGAAGGCAGGGCTAACCACTCAGGTAAATTACGCCATGGACGACGACGTAAAAGCACTGAAGGAGGTCACCATCGGCAGCAAAAGCATCTATTTGAAATTTACCGACATTGCCAACCTGCCGGCAGCTCTTTCCAATACCGCTTTTGTTACCGACGACAGATATATTTATGCTGTAAACGGTCGCGTAAGTACCGGAGCGCTTGACAAGGCCGTTTTGAAATACGACCCTGCTTCTAACACATGGTCGGTCCTTACGCAGCGGCTGACACCCAAAATGGATGTTTCGGCAGCGTACGCGCCATCCACCAACAAAATCTATGTTATCGGCGGGCTCAATACCTCGAACGAGATCAATCAAAGTACCGAAAGCGTAGACGTGGGTACCGGCGAAGTAAAAAAAATTAAAGTGACCAATCCCATGCCCTCTATGGCCGGCGGCAGCGCGGTTTGGGATAACCAAATATACTTTTTTGGCGGCAGCCGTTTCAGGCTGGAAACGAAACCGCTGGAAGGTATAGTTTCAACAGGCGCATCTTATAACTCGCTATACCGGTTCGATCCGGAAACGGAAAAGCTTACCGAGCTAGCCGACATGCCCTACGCGGCGGAAATTTCGGGCGCTATAGTCGATGGCCTGCTATATACTTTTGGCGGTTACGACCCTTTTCAGCATAAAGCGTTCAATTTCATTTCGGCTTACAACATCGCTACCAACACCTGGCAATCCCTTGGGAAACTGCCTGTGAATGTATCCGCTACAGATGTTGCTGTATTCGGCAACAAGATATTTATCGTCGGCAATTATGATGATGACACCTTCCTCGGTTATTATGATACCAGCAATAATACCTTTACCAAGGTAAAATCCAACCTTAAACCTCGCAAACACGCTGCCGCCGGCATTATACAGGGGCGGTACCTGGTGGCCTTCGGCGGCGCATCGCGTATTACCAACAGATACGTAAGCGCACAGATGATCGATCTGCAAAGCGTTTTTGGGGAATAAGTCTGAACCCGGATTTTTAACTTTTTGATTGTTTTTTTCGGTGTTAAAGAGGGCTTCGCCGTTAAGCGGATTTATGCGATTTTACGATTTTGATTTGCAGACGTGAACCGGGATTGAGCCGATTTATGCGATTTTTTGGATTTTGATTTGCTTCATTGAAATCAAAATCCAATCGTCACTTGCAAATCAAAAATCGTATTGCCACCATGCAAATCAAAATCCTGAGAATCTGTCAAATCCGCTTAATCCCGGTTCTCAGCCACTTCCTCACCGGCTCATCATATAATTTCAACGCCGTATAAGCCAACAGGATAAAGAAGAAGAACAATCCAACTGCTACCATGATGACGGTGTTGGGCGCAGGTTTGGTTTTGATGATCCAAAAGGTGTACACGTATATAAAGGGGTAATGCATAATGTAAATGGGGTATGAAATATCGCCCGAGAATTTGCACAGCGTCGCCCAGCGGCCGGCAATCTGCCCCCCTGCCCCTGCCGCCACGATAAGCGGGAAGAAGATGATGATGCACAGCGCGTCGAAATACCCATTCCAGCTATAGTAAGGGAAGAAGAATAAAGCCGCCAATAGCAAAGAACAAAGGGTGTATGCCATAGGTACGCGGATGAGTTTCCCGGTGCGGAATAATAGTAAACCGGCAAAGAAGGGGAACATCATACGCACGGGCGCAACCCATATGTTGGGGTAGCCTTGCGAGCCTTTGCCATAGAACCAATCAGCAATAAAGGCTGATTTTATTTTCATGTAACCCCAGCCGGTGCCCAAATCGCCATGATCTACCGACACCACAGTGAGCACCACGGCACTGATGATAACCAGCACCCATAGGCCCGTTTTGCTTAGCTTGCGACCCACTATAGCATACAGGAAGTTGGCCAGGTATTCCTGGAAAAGGCTCCAGCAGGGCCCATCCAATGGATGGGTTTCGCCCCAGCCGCGTACGTCTGTGGTAGCAGGGAGCAGCGTAAGCCCGAATAATATCACCGCCACGAACTTGCCGATATCGACGATTTGCATATCCTTATACGGGTCGAACCAGAAACAGATGGCCCCTACTATGGTCCCCAATATCACCAGGGGATGCAGGCGTATGAGCCTTATCTTGAAGAATTGCCCAACAGTCATGCCCTTGGCCCAGCGATCATCATAGGCGTAGCCCACCACGAAGCCCGATAGCAGGTAAAAAAAATCTACCGCGAGGTAGCCGTGATGCATGGGGTGAGTAGCCGGTTCGCCGAAGTAGGCTTCCATCAGGTGGAAAATCACTACTAAAAGCGCGGCGGTACCGCGCAGGCCATCCAGTATAGGGTAATGGGGTTTGCTCATGAAGGTTTAAAATAATCGGTTCGGGCTACAAGATAAGTTTAGATGTGCAGATGTGCAAATGATGGATATGCAGATGATGATAAAGCGCTTTGAAGAATACTAACAAATGCTTAAATTTATAAGCATAAAATTCTGATAACCTGCATTAAAAGCTTAACTTTATGGCAACCCTACACGATCATCATATGGCTTCTTACCACTTCTCCGAGAAGATTATTATCAACAAGCCCGCCGAAGTGATTTTTGACTACACGCAAGACTACGGCAAACGGCTGGATTGGGATACTTTTTTGAAACAGGCAGAATTGATAAACGGTGCCACCGAACCGGATAAAGGCGTGAAAGCCTGGTGCGTAGCGCGTAATGGCTTCGGTATGGAAACCCGTTACGTTACCTACAGCCGCCCCCGCACCACCGCCGTAAAAATGACGAAGGGCCCTTATATGTTCCAAACTTTCGCCGGCTCATGGACGTTCAGCACCGTTGAGGCAGACAAATCTAAAGTTACGTTCTTTTACACTTACCGGCTGCGTTTCCCTTTTACACTGCTGGGTATATTTATCAAAAGCAATTTGCGCAATAATGTAAGGCAACGCTTGCGCGATCTGAAGAAATGCGTCGAAGTGGCCTGATTTGAATCCTGCACCGCACTTCAGACTTTGACTTATAAGCCCGACACCAACCCTATTTGTTCCGGGCCAGCATCCGGCTCATTATTTTTTTGAATATACTTCTCCAGTGCCGCTTTTAAGCGGAAATAGCGTTGCTTCTCGAATAACGCCAGCTTGGGTTTTACGTCGTCCAGCATTTCCACGGCCTCGGCCAGGTATTGCCTCAGTTGCTCTGTGTCGTTTGTATGTTCCATAACCGGGTAATTTATCGTCAAAAATAATAAACGCAAAGCTAAAATACTAATATTTTTAGCTTTTATACCAATTGAGAACCCAATCTATATTTAGATAAGACACGCTGCGTACAGCATTGTTTTGGACGAAAAACAAAAAGGCCGGCAACTTTGCAGCCACCAGCCCTTCGAACTATTAAACAAAACTGATCTGAAATTTATTATGCGCAAAGTTTCTCGGCCAGTACCAGCCCGCTCTTTTTTATGGGCACGGGTTCATCTGCTTTAACAACCTTCGGCTTGCCAACCGAATATTTGCTCAGGTTCACCAACAGCACGCTCAGCAAAATGATAACCAGGCCTATTACCTGCATCCAGCTGATGATCTCACCCGCGAATAACACGCCCAGCAGCACCGCAATAACCGGGTTTACGTACGAGTGCGTACTCACCTGCGTGGCCGGCCGCACTTGCAGCAGCCAAACGTAGGCGCTGAATGCCGCTATCGACCCAAAGAAAATGAGGTACAGCACGGCCATCCAGGCTTGAAACGGCACCGCGCTGATGTGGAAAGTGGCGTATTCGTTATCGATAAACCCCGCGGGGATAAAAGCCAGGCCTGCCGCCATCATTTGCCAGCCGGTATTTACTCTTGCAGGTGCGCCGGTTGCCGTCTTTTTCGAGTACAACGAGCCGCCCGACCAGGCAATAGGACCTACGATCAACAGCAAGAGGCCGATAAGGTGCTGGGTATCGATACCTCCCGCAATCGATTTGGAGAATGCTTCGCCAAATAGCAGCAACACGCCGCCGAAACCGACAATAAGCCCCCAGATAGTGCTGCGGCTTTTAAGGTTAATACCCCAGTTGGCCTTATCTAATACCACGAACCAGATAGGGTTTGCCGATACCATAATGGCCACCATAGCGCTGGGAAGGAATTTTTCTACCCATATCACAATGCCGTTGGCTACAAAAAGGGTAAACAGGCCGCTTACGCCCGATGCCTTGATGGTTGCCTTATCAAATATCTTATCGCCTTTTAAATAACACCAGGTAAGCAGCAAAATGCCCGCTGCTATAAAGCGCATGGCACCCATTATCATGGGCGGTACGCCATGCAGGGCCATTTGTATAAAGAAGTATGTAGAACCCCACACCACGTACACCGCAGCAAATGCAATTACTACTAATAAGGTGGAGGGTTTACCGGTTGCTTTCGTTTCCATTGTATGTTGTTTTATATATGTATTGTGAGGCCTCACCCCAACCCCTCTCCAAAGGAGAGGGACTTTAAAATTCTTACTACCCTCTCCTTTGGAGAGGGCAGGGTGAGGCGTAATTCATTACCTGATGATATCTATCAAATGGTTACCCCCGTAATAATCCAGCCGCCCAAAGCAATACTTCTGCCGCCATGCATCCAGGCTCCATACGTATGAGGGTGCGGTAGCCAGCACGAAGCTGGCGGCACTAACTGTAAATACCGAGTAATTGAGCGGCGCCTCTATCCCAAATGATATCGCCATAGAAACAGCGAAACTCAGGCTTAGCAAACCGCTGCCCAGCGCGGCGTATCGTGTAAACAGACCGAGGATAAGCAGCAGGCCAATAATTATTTCGAGCGAGGTTGCCATTACGGCTAAAGGTGCTACAAATGCATCGGGTAAAAAACCCATTACTTGCTTACTATAATCCATAAAGTGTTGCCAGTCGCCCCAGCCCACATGCGGCTGGCCATGCGCGCCAATAATGCCCAGCCTATCGGCCGATGCCCAGAGGTAGCTGGCAGCGATGGCTATCCTGAGAAAAACGGAAGGGGCTTTAAAATTTCCGGAGAGTTGCATGATGTGATTTGTTTTAATGATATAAAATTACGTACTTGGTGGACTATACACATAGTCCACAATTAACAATCCACATAGTCCAGATGGAATTATTAGAAAGCCTTGTTTGCGTTGATAAAAACCTACCCACGCCGGTGTACCTGCAGGTGGCCAATGATGTGATATGCTCTATCCGTAAGGGCATCTTAAAACCGGGGGCAGCACTGCCGGGCAGCAGGGTGCTGGCGCAGTCGTTGAATCTGCATCGCAAAACCGTGGTGGCGGCTTATGATGAGCTGTATGCCCAAAGCTGGGTAGACGTGTTACCGCGAAAAGGCATCTTCGTGGCCAAAAACCTGCCCAACGTTGCGCCGAGGGCATTGGTTGCTACCCCGCCGCGCACAGGTTTTTCGCAGGAAACCTTATATGAGGTTGATGATGCCCGCGTTATTTGCCAGGATATGTTTGTTGCCCCGCCCGATGGAAACCTGGTGTTTAACAATGGCTCGCCTGATACCCGCATTGCCCCGCTGGAACTGATGATACGCGAGTACCGCCGGCTGGCATCGCATAAATTCAATACCAAATACCTGATGTATGGCCCCGAGCAAGGCTCCGAGAACTTACGGACAGAACTGGCCAAATTCTTTTCGGAAACACGGGGACTGCACGTAAGTCCCGATAATATCATCATTACCAAAGGCGTGCAGATGGCCCTATATATTATAGCGCAGGTATTATTGAATAAAGGCGATACCGTTATCGTTGGCGACCCGGGCTACAGCATGGCCAACGAGGTATTTACCCAGGCCGGTGCGGTAATAGCCCCGGTGCCGGTAGATGAGTTCGGCATAAACCTGAACGCGGTGGAGGCCCTCTGCAAAAAGCAAAAGATACGCATGTTGTTCGTGATACCGCACCACCACCAGCCTACTACGGTAACCCTGTGCTCGGAAAGGCGCATGCGTCTGCTTGAGCTGGCCAAAACCTACAAATTTGCTATTGTGGAAGATGATTATGACTACGATTTCCATTACTCCAGCAGCCCTATTTTGCCGCTGGCCAGTGCCGATGATTACGGCAGCGTGATATACGTAGGCTCCTTTTGTAAAACCATCGCATCGGGCCTGCGGATAGGCTTTATGATAGCCCCGCAAAACCTCATTAAGCAAGCTACCCGCCTGCGCCGGCTAATAGACCGGCAGGGCGAGCAGCTTTTGGAAGAAGCCATGGCCAACCTGCTCAAAAACGGCGATATAGGCCGCCACCTAAAAAAAGCCAACAAGCTTTACCAGGAACGCCGCGACGTACTTTGCCGCCTACTGCAGGAGAAACTGGGCGACCAGGTAGCCTTCACTATCCCCAACGGCGGTTTTGCCGTTTGGATGGAATACAAAAACGGCGTTGACCGACTGTTAGTGACCCAAAAAGCTGCCGAAATGGGCCTCACCATCGGCAGCGGCTGCGAGTACCACCACGACCCATTGGTGCGCCACAACTTCGTACGGCTGGGCTTCGCCTCCATGAACGTAAAGGAACTGGAAGAGGCAGTAGATATTTTAGCGAGGGCGGTGAAAAAGGCGGCGGCGGTGAGTGGCAGGAATAATATCGAATGATGAATTTCGAATATCCAATATCGAAGTGAACTTCGGCTTTGTGGCTTTTACTTCATCATTCGATATTGGATATTCGGTGTTCTTTACTTAACTGCTTAAAAAGCCTCACCTAAATCCTCTCCAAGGGAGAGGACTTTAAGCCCCTCTCCTTTGGAGAGGGGTTTGGGGTGAGGCTACGCTACGGTGTCCCCACCGTAGCTCCCATGTTTTTTTAACATAATCCGCCGCTTTTCCCCTATAATTCCCTATTATTGACGACTAATTTAATCTACATTAATGTCATTCAATTACCGGCGGGTTATTATCAAGGTAGGATCCAACGTTATTACCAGGGCCGATGGCTTCCCGGATACGGAACGCATAGCTCATTTGGTAGACCAGATTGCCGCCATTAAAAAACAGGGCAAGCAGGTAATTCTGGTTTCCTCGGGTGCAGTGGCATCCGGCCGCAGCCTTATTACCGTGAGCGATAAGAACGATGCCGTGGCTACGCGCCAGCTGCTGGCCTCCATTGGTCAGGTAAAACTTATCAACACCTACTCGCAGCTGTTCGACAAATTCGGTATCCTTTGCTCGCAGGTACTGGTTACCAAGGAAGATTTCCGCGACAGGCTGCACTACCTCAATATGCGCAACTGCCTCGAAATACTGCTGCAGCACGAGGTTATCCCCGTAGTGAACGAGAACGACGTGGTATCGGTAACGGAACTTATGTTTACCGATAACGACGAACTGGCCGGCCTCATCGCCTCCATGCTGAATGCCGAGGCACTCATCATCCTGAGCAACGTAGACGGCATTTACGATGGCGACCCCAAACTCCCCGGCTCGGCAGTAATACAAGAAGTTACCGGCGACATCGATTTCTCATCCTTCGTGAGTACGGGCCGCTCGCAGTTCGGTCGTGGGGGTATGATCACCAAATCTACCATGGCGCAAAAAACGGCGCAACTGGGCATAGCGGTGCACATCGCCAACGGCACCAAAGATGATATCTTAACCGATGTATTAGCCAACAAGGCAATCCATACACGCTTCGTGCCCACCAAAAAAGCTTCGGGCAAAAAGAAATGGATAGCCCACTCCGAAAACGCCGCCACCGGCGCAGTACAGGTAAACGAGGGCGCTAAAACCGTGCTTATCTCCAGCAAAGCCTCCAGCCTGCTGCCGGTAGGTATTGTTAAGGTGCTGGCCGATTTCAAGAAAGGTGAAATCATCAAAATAGTTGATGAAGGCAATAAATTGATAGGCCTCGGCCTGGCCGAGTACGGTGCCGAAAAGGCCCGCGAGTTTACCGGCAAAAAAAACCAGCGTGCGCTGGTACATTATGATTATCTTTATTTACAGGGATAGAAATGGGATACACACAATACTTTGATAATGCCGTAAAGGCGGGCCGCAACCTTAGCCTTGCCCCTGCCGCCATAGATGCCGTGCTGCTGGATGTGGCCGAAGCCGCCGTAGCGCAAACCGATTACCTGCTGCAGGAAAACCAGAAAGACCTGGACCGCATGGATCCGGCAGACCCAAAATACGACCGCCTGAAGCTCACCGCCGCACGCATACAGGATATTGCGAACGATATCAAGAGCGTAGCCGGATTGGCTAGTCCGCTGGGTGGGGTGCTGTCTGATAAAACTATGCCGAATGGCCTGCACATTACCAAGGTACGCGTACCGCTGGGTGTGGTAGGCGTAATATACGAGGCAAGGCCAAACGTTACATTCGATGTATTTACGCTATGCTTTAAAACCGGCAACATCAGCGTATTAAAAGGCGGCAGCGATGCCGATTACTCTAACCGGGCCATCATCAGCATTATCCATAGCATATTATCGAAGCACAATATCGATGTAAATACAGCTACCCTACTGCCTGTGGAACGCGAAGCTACGGAGGCCCTGCTCAACGCCGTTGGCCACGTAGACGTGCTGATACCGAGAGGCAGCCAGTCGCTCATCAACCATGTGCGCAACAGCGCCAAAGTGCCGGTCATAGAAACCGGCGCTGGCATCGTACATACCTATTTAGATGAAACCGGCGATTTAGAAAAAGCCACCGCTATTGTAGATAACGCCAAAACCCGCCGCGTAAGCGTCTGCAACGCGCTGGACTGTTTGATTATCCACACCACCCGCCTACCGGAGCTTAGCACATTAGCCAAGCCATTAGCCGAAAAGGGCGTGGAGATATTTGCGGATGCCCCTTCCTACGCCGTTTTGAAGGACACCTACCCTGCCGCTCTTCTGCACGCTGCACAGCCCGAACACTTCGGTACCGAGTTTTTATCCATGAAGATGGCTATTAAAACCGTGAGCAGCCTGGATGAAGCGTTGGAGCACATTGCCATCAACAGTTCCAAGCATAGCGAAGCTATCGTATCTGAAGATGCTGCCCATATCGAAACCTTCCTGAACCGGGTGGATGCCGCAGCGGTGTATGTTAACACCTCCACCGCCTTCACTGATGGTGCACAATTCGGCCTCGGAGCCGAAATTGGCATCAGCACCCAAAAACTACATGCCCGCGGGCCGATGGGCTTGGAAGAACTGACGAGTTATAAATGGGTGGTGAGAGGTGATGGGCAGGTGAGGAAGTAATAAGGGACTAAAGGCTTGCTGCGATAAATACATTTAATTCCTCAGCTATAGCTATTATTTTTTGAGGGGTATTGAGGCTTTTTTGAAGGTCCTCTAACTTTAAATTATTCGCTCGGCTTTTAAAAATAAATGTCTTGAATGCGTATCCACTGGCAATCGCATTGAAGTCATCCGGCCCTTGGTTTTTAATTTCTTCTGTAAATGAATCTATTGCGTTTTTTAGCAGCGGAAACATGGCTTGAAGTTTTTCAGACCAATTTTTAAGTTTGGCTAAAAATGCGGCGGCATCTCCGTCATCTACAAAAGATAGCTTCTCCAATTGTTTGTTGATTGCGTCGAAATCCATGTTTTGCCAATCCTTAGCCTGCAGCACCGCCGTTTGCCAAACTTTCCGTTCGCTTTTCCAATAGTCCTCTTTCGCTTTAACCTGGTGAACAATAAAACCGGGCAGTTCTATTGCCGTTAAATATCCACCATGGCAGGCTCCGGTGTCAATTCCGTAAGTATTATTTTTCACAACCGGATAGTCGCCAACAACACGATGCCCATAAATAACAGGCTTAGCGCCGTCATAGCGATCGTTCCAATGCGCATCCGGCCCATAAATTTTTTCTAAATACCTTTCTCCTGATGTTGACCCGCAAAGTACCTCCGGCTTTTGCTGCGGCAATGTCTTACCGTTTTCCAAAGCGGCGTGAACCATAATGGCATCATTGGTTTCATAATAATAAGCCAATGTGTTAAGCCATTCGATAAATGCTTTATATTCCTCGCCAAATTGCAGTTTAACAATATCCTGCGCATAGGTAAGCACTCCGTTAATATGTTTCCGTTCGTGATTACCTATCAGCACCACCGAATTTGGGCGGTTACGAAAATACTCGTAAACATCTTTGGACTTATTCCCACGGTCAACAATATCACCTACGGAAATGAGTAAATCATTTTCGGTTAGCCCCACTTTTTCCGTGAGGGCTATCAATTCATCAAAACAACCGTGTATATCCCCCACAACAAAAGTTTTTGACATGCGACTAATTATTAAAAAACAGTTTCGAGTTCACCCGTATTAATCTCTCGCAGCCCACCCCGCAAAAGGTTTCACTGTAGCACAATTAGGCATCCCGTTTTTCCCGGTGCCGGGTACTGTGGTTGAGAGTTCTTTTCCGCTTTCCACCTGCTCCCAGGTTATACCCGTCAACGGTATTTTAAGCCTGCCGCTCCAGCCTCCTCCGCCTGCGTATGAGCCGATATCCAGGTAAATAAATCTGCCGCCAACCGGCCCCTGTACGAAGGGTCCACGAAAATCCGGCGCGGCAAGCGTTTGCGGCGTGCCTTTGATTTCTACAGAAAAGCTAAATTGCAGGTCGCCGCCCCGTGATGGCTGCACCTGTACGGGTTCGTAATTTGAGCCGGAGCCTTTTTGCAGGGAATAAACCGTGTTTAGCGGTGGTTTCTCGAGTGTGACGTGGAGGGCGATGGTATCGGGGTTTGTGGCCATATAAGTGCTGGATAATTTGGCTATGGAGCGGATGTTTTAAACTTGCCAATAAAGGTATAAAATTAACGTATGTAATTATTATCGCGCCGAATTTCACCTAAAAGGGTTACCTTTCCTCATTCCCCTTATTAATATGAAACCGAACCTGAATTAAACCCGCATGAAAAAATTCCTAAAAATAACCCTCCGCGTAGTTCTCGGCTTCATCGCATTTGTGGCGTTGTACCTGTTCTCGGCATGGAGCTTATCCAAAATAACTATTTCGGCAGAGCCGGTAACCACGCAGGATGTCACCATCTATATACTCACCAACGGCGTGCATACCGATATCGTAGTGCCCGTGAGGAACGAACAGATAGACTGGAGCAAGGAACTTAAATTCGAGAACACCGTAGGCAAAGATACCGTGGCCAGCTATGTAGGCATGGGCTGGGGCGATAAAGGCTTTTACCTCAACACCCCTACCTGGGCCGATTTGAAATTCAGCACGGCATTCAAAGCGGCGTTTGCGTTAAGCACTTCGGCCATGCACGTTACTTATCATAAGGAGCTGGTAGAAAGCGCTACCTGTAAGAAAATAATCATCAGCAAAGCGCAATACGCCCGGTTGATCACTTACGTTACCGAAAGCTTCAAGACCGACAGCGCGGGGCATTTTATCAACATCAAAACCAACGCCAACTACAGCAAGGAAGATGCCTTTTACGAAGCCCACCGCAAGTACAACCTCTTTTTCACCTGCAATACCTGGGCAAACAATGCGCTCAAAAGCTGCGGCCAAAAAGCCTGCTTATGGACACCGGCAGATACCCCGATATTTGATAAGTATAAATAAGATATAATTAAAACGTCATGCTGAAATTTTTTCAGCACCCCATCATAAAAGTGTGCGATTGCATAGTTCGTTACCTGCCGTGTGGGGTACCGAAACAAGTTCGGCATGACGTTGTCTTTTTTTTGTGGAGCTTATTACACCGCAATACTATCAATGGCGTTTTCCAGTGCGTGTTCACCCACGCCGGGTACTTTGAGGCCTTCTGCGCGGTAAACGGTAAGGTCCGTCATGCCCAGGAAACCCAGCAGGCCACGGAGGTAGGGTTCTATAAAGTCGTAAGCTTTCATCGGTCCCTCTGAATAGATACCGCCGGATGATATGGCCACATACACCTTTTTGCCTTTCACTAGTCCTTTCGGGCCGTTTTCTGAGTAGCTGAAGGTTTTGTTGGCGCGGCAAATATGGTCTATCCAGGTCTTAAGGGTAGATGGTATCTGGAAATTGTACACAGGTGCATCTATCACGATAGCATCAGCATCCATCAATTCAGCAATGGCTTCGTCGGAATGCTTGATGGCTTCCGCCAGCTCGGGCGAGTGCTGTTCTGCCGGTGTAAAGAACGAGGTGACGTGCACCTCTTCCAGGTGTGGAAAGGGATTGTGGGCAAGGTCTTTCGTGATCAGGGTACTGCCGGGGTTTGCGGCTTGAAGTTTTTCTGCGATAGCGTCTCCAAGTTTCTTGCTGACAGATTCGGTGCCGCGTGGGCTGGTAATCAAATGTAATATTTTCATGTGCTTATGTTTTAAATGTGAAGCAAACCTATGTACATTCGCTATGAAAAAGATACTACTATCCCAAAGGATAGCGGTATCCTTTGGGATAGTTAGCACCTTTGCAATATGCAACAGACAAGAAAACTCAGCAACGAGGCATGCAAATCGGCCATGGGTTCGGTTAAGGATGCCCTGTATGTTTTGAACGGCAAATGGAAGTTGCCGCTCATCATAGCCCTGCGCGAGGGACCGCGCCGTTTCAACGAAATACAGAAAGAACTGGGCGAAATTACCCCCAAGGTACTTTCCAAGGAACTGCGCGAGATGGAGTTGAACGAATTTGTGGTGCGCAAGGTGTACCACACCGTCCCTGTAACCGTAATTTACGAGCTTACGCCCTACAGCGATTCGGTAGGCCCTATTATAGAAGCATTGAAAGAATGGGGCGAGCAGCATCGCGAACGTATCGTAAAGCACCGCAAGGAAGAGTTGGTGATTAGAGATTAGAGGCAGAATGTGCGACATAACACTTAAAAAAACGCCCCTCTGTTTTTCTTAAATAAAAAGATACCCTATATTACAGCAGATTAGTACTGCTATTTTTTTCTATGCCAACTTCACAAACAACCTCAATAAACACCTGCATAAGTTGCGGTGGCAAACTCAGCTTCGATTTTAAAACCAATAGTAATAAATGTGAGTATTGCGGCAACGAATTCCCGGTAATTACTGCACAACCTACAGAAAACGAGCACGAAGTGGAAATAGCCACAAGCTATATACCCTTTTATTTCGCGGAAGATATATTTAAAGAAAAAGTGCAAAAATGGTTAACCGAAGGCGACTATACCCCTACGGATATGCTGTCTTCCGGCGTTAAGTACCATTTTAGAAAAAAATATATTCCTGTTTGTTTTTTTTCCGGTGAATATTTCGGCAAATACACCACGCTTGCTCTTGATGATACCATCATTACCGAAAACATACCGATAAGTGGTAAGTATGAGTTTGTGCAATATGCCGGTTTAGGAACAGCGGTTGAACAAAAAATATTAGAAGATTTTTTACCCCAAATTAATTTAAAAGATGCCATCCCGTCTTCTGACGATGAAATTCCGATTAGCCATACGCGAGATAGCGAAAGCATGTGGGAAGAATTAGGAGTTTTGCGCGCAGCCCAACAAGTATATCAAAAACTAACTGTTCAGGATGCCGCTAAAAAATACAAGCACTATCTAACTTATCAAAACCGTAAATCGAGTTTACTGTATATACCATTTATATACATGCCCTACCAATACAGCTATGAAAAAGAAGAGTATGAGATTTTCATGAATGGTAGAACCGGCGAATTATTCGGGACTAAACCGGTATCGAGATTGATAGCACCGCCAACCCGAACTTCTATATTTACTAAATACCTTTTAATTGGCCTTGGCCTGTGGTTTTTCCTCCTTATACTTCGTGCAGCCTTTCGTGCCACAATTGGGCCCGATACCCAATACAACAATTTACTGATAAGCCCTCCCGCAGAACTGTATTGGCTAATACGGGGGGCTTTTTTCCTACTGGTGTTGCCATCGGCAATGGCTATCATTTTTTTCCCATATTTCAAAAATATGTATTTCAAAAAGTTGCTATTTACCCGCAAGCAAATACTCGAAAGGATATTGACTGGCAGGGCGCCGTCGCCATTCGCCTAATGGTTTTTACCCTTGCCTGACCTGGCTTATCACCAATATCCGCCGTAAAGCCTTATCTTTGCGCCCAATATGAGTAAGCACGGAAGGATATTGGTAGCGATGAGCGGCGGAGTTGATAGTTCGGTAGCGGCAGTAATGCTGCACGAGCAGGGCTACGAGGTGATAGGCCTTACCATGAAAACATGGGATTACGCCTCTTCCGGCGGCAGTTCCAAAGAAACCGGCTGCTGCAGTTTGGATAGCATCAATGATGCCCGCGCTTTGGCCGTTGGCTACGGTTTCCCGCATTATATACTGGATATCCGCAACGAGTTCGGTGATTTCGTTATCGATAACTTTGTTGACGAATACCTGGCCGGTCGTACCCCTAACCCATGCGTGCTATGCAACACCCACATCAAATGGGAGGCTTTATTGAAACGTGCCGATAAACTGGATTGCGAATTCATAGCAACCGGCCATTACGCCAACATCCGCCAGCAGGATAGCGGGCGTTACGTAATATCAAAAGGCAAAGACGAAAACAAGGACCAATCGTACGTACTATGGGGCGTTTCGCAAAAAAACCTGGCGCGTACACAATTCCCTTTAGGCAGTTTCTCTAAGCCCGAAATACGCCAGATGGCCGTAGATATGGGCCAACTGGAACTGGCGGGCAAAAGCGAAAGCTACGAAATATGCTTCGTGCCCGATAACGATTACCGCGCTTTCCTGCGCCATAAGGTGGAAGACCTGGACGAGCGCGTAGGCCCCGGCAATTTCGTGTTGACCGATGGCAGCATCGTGGGCAAGCATCAGGGTTATCCGTTCTATACCATCGGCCAGCGCAAGGGCCTGGGCATTGCTTTGGGCAAACCTATGTTCGTTACTAAAATAGACCCGGTTACCAATACCGTAATTTTGGGTACCATAGAAGAACTGGAAAAGAAAGAAGCCTGGGTACGCAACCTTAACCTGGTGAAATACGAAAGCATCCCCGAGCCGATTGACGCTGTCACCAAAATACGCTACAAAGATGCGGGTACCGAAAGCAAGATCGTTCAAATTGGCGACCATATGAAAGTATCGTTCGATCATATGGTATCGGGAATAGCCCCGGGCCAATCAGCAGTCTTTTACGAAGGGAATGACCTTTTGGGTGGTGGATTTTTGTTGTAAGATGTTGTTGTAAAGTTGAAAGGTTTGAAGGTTGAAAAGTTGAGGAAATAAGCGACTTAAATTCACTATAACTTTAAGGCTTTTCGGCCGAAGAAACTAACGTTTCAACCTTTCAACTTTCCAACCTTTCAACAACAAAAACCAACGTTCCAACTTTCCAACCATATAATAATTTGCGTTTCTACCGCATTTTATGTTTTCTTTGCAAAAACAACCCTGTTAAATGGCTAAAAATTTACTCATAGTTGAATCTCCGGCGAAAGCCAAAACCATCGAAGGATACCTGGGCAAGGATTTTACCGTAAAATCGAGCTACGGCCACATTCGCGACCTGGTGAAGTCTGAAGACGCCATCGATATTAAGAACAACTTCGAGCAAAAATACGAAGTACCTGCTGATAAGAAGCAGGTAGTGAGCGAATTGAAGAAATTAGCCAAGGAGGCCGACATGGTTTGGCTAGCGTCCGATGAGGACCGTGAGGGGGAAGCCATATCCTGGCACCTGTTCGATACGCTGAACTTGAAGGATGCCACCACTAAACGCATTGTTTTCCACGAGATAACCAAGCCCGCCATTTTACGCGCCATTGATAATCCGCGCAAAATAGACTACAATTTGGTGAATGCCCAGCAGGCACGCCGCGTTTTAGACCGATTGGTGGGTTTCGAGCTATCGCCCGTGTTGTGGAAAAAAGTAAAACCGTCGCTTTCTGCCGGGCGCGTGCAATCTGTTGCCGTGCGCCTGATTGTAGACCGCGAACGCGAGGTAAATAAATTCAAATCAGAAGCCGCTTTTAAGATAGTAGCCATATTCGGCAAGGGTAAAAATGTCTTTAAAGCCGAACTGGCAGAACGCTTTACCCAACAAGGCGACGCCGAAAAGTTTTTGCAGGATTGCGCAAAGGCCATCTTCGACATCAAATCGCTGGAGACCAGGCCGACAAAACGTTCGCCTGCGGCACCGTTTACTACCTCTACACTGCAGCAGGAAGCCAGCCGTAAGCTGGGTTATTCGGTTGCGCGTACCATGCAGGTGGCGCAGCGCCTGTACGAAGCGGGGCATATTACTTATATGCGTACCGACTCGCTTAACCTGTCAGACACCGCAATCGCAGCAGCAGCAAGCGAAATCGTATCGGCCTGGGGCGATAAGTACCACCAGAGCCGCAAGTACAAAACCAAGAACGCCAGCGCGCAGGAGGCCCACGAAGCCATCCGCCCTACGTACTTTAACAACCATACCATTAACGGCGAATCGGGTGAGAAACGCCTTTACGAATTGATATGGAAACGCGCCATCGCATCGCAGATGAGCGAAGCGCAGTTTGAGAAAACGGTTGCCAAAATAGGCATCTCTACCCGCAAAGAAGATTTGACAGCCAATGGCGAGGTGATGAAATTCGACGGCTTTTTGAAGGTTTACCTGGAAAGCAACGACGATGAAGACGATAATCAAACCGCCGACGGCGAAAACGCCATACTGCCACCGTTGACCAAAGGCCAGGTACTGGACTTGCAGGAAATGACGGCTACCGAACGTTTCAGTCGCCCCCCTGCCCGCTACACCGAGGCGAGTTTGGTAAAGAAATTGGAAGAGCTGGGCATAGGCCGGCCATCTACCTACGCCCCTACCATCTCCACCATCCAGAACCGCGGCTACGTGGTGAAGGAAGAACGCGACGGCCGCGTACGCAACTTCAGAGTGCTTACGCTGAAGAACGAAAACATTACCAAAGAAGAGAAAAGCGAGAACACCGGTGCCGAGCGCGGCAAGCTGTTCCCTACCGATATTGGCGCCGTGGTGAACGATTTTTTGGTGCAGCATTTCCAGGGTATTGTAGATTTTAACTTTACGGCCAGCGTAGAGAAACAGTTTGACGAGATTGCGCAGGGCCTGCAGGACTGGACCAAGATGATCCGCTCTTTTTACGACCCTTTCCATAAAGACGTACAAAGCACCATAGAAACGGCCGACAAAGCCACCGGCGAGCGCGAATTGGGCGTACACCCCGAGAGCGGAAAAAAAATGTCGGTACGCATAGGCCGCTACGGCCCATTTGTACAAGTGGGCGAAAACGCAAGCGACGAAAACGAAGAAAAACCGCTATACGCAAGCCTGCGCACTGGCCAAAGCATCGAAACCATATCGCTGGAGGAAGCGCTCGAATTATTTAAGCTACCTAAGGTAGTTGGCGAATTTGAAGGCAAACCGATGAAGGTTGCCATTGGCCGTTTCGGCCCATACATCAGCCACAACAGCGCGTTCGTATCGTTGCCTAAGGAGATAGATCCGCTGGACGTTACCGAGGAGCAAGCGATAGAATTAATCGAAGCCAAGCGCAAAAAAGACGCTGAAAAATTGATAAAATCATTCCCAGAGGACGAAACCGTAAAGGTTTTGAACGGCCGCTGGGGGCCTTATATAGAATTCGGCAAGCTGAACGTTAAGATACCTAAGGACAAAGAGCCACTATCTTTAACGTTTGAAGAATGTAAGGCCCTGGCTGATGCTATGCCTAAGGATGCCAAGAAAGGGCGCTTTGGCAAGGCCGCGGCACCTGCAGCAAAGGCGGCACCGGCAAAAAAGAAAGCCCCGGCAAAGAAAGCAGCGGCGAAGAAAGCAGCGGCGAAGAAAGCAGCGGCGAAGAAAAAGTAATTTGTTTTAAAGTTTTAAAGTTGGAAAGTTGAAAGGTTAAATAACGAAAAGCAACTTTTCAACCTTACAACGTTCCAACTTTACAACAATAGACATGATAAAAGACCTCCCCCAAAACGTAGTAAAAGATATAGGCATTGCTGTTGCCCTCGAGAGCGAAACGCCCGAGAGCAAAATATGGTACGTTTACCTCATCAACAAGAAAGATGTGCCGCTGGAGACCGTGCTGATTACCTCTAAAGGCTATGGCGAAAAAAATGGCGAGCAGGTAAAAACTTCTATTTTACGCCATGCATTCCCACTGATACCTCCGCAGTCCTATAAGCTGATTGAACCGATAGACGAAGCCACATTCGGCCTCAGCAACGAGTACTGGCTCAGCTTCTACATCGGCAAGGATATTTTCGATAAAAAATTCATCTTCCTGCCGGAAAGTATCGTAGATGGTAACTTCATCAAGCTACCCTTGGTAAATAAGCCGGGGGTGATGATTCTATAAGTTAAGATCGCGCATCAACTGCATGCTATCCTTTAAATCGCCATAAAGTTTTTTATAGATGGGGAATATTTGCCCGTAGGTATGGTGCCTTTGCGCATCGGGCTCAACCGTGGCGCTTTTGGAGGTTTCTGTGTCGAGGATATCCTGTACATCTATCCCAAGTGCTTGCATGGCCAGGTATATGGCTCCCATGGCAGATGAATCGCCGCCTTGCAGTAGTACCAGTTTCTTGCCGGTAATATCGGCCAGTATCTGCACCCATACCGGCGAATTGATAAAGCCTCCGCTCACCACTATCTCTTTCACCGGCTCGGCAGACGATGCTTCAACGGCGTTCAGCACGTCGTACAGGGCAAAGCAGATGCCCTCTAAGGCGGCGCGCATAAAGTGTTGCTGCTGGTGCTTGAAATTAATGCCCAAAAACGCCGCGGAGCTTTTGGCATCCCAAACCGGGGCTCGTTCGGCGTACAGGTAGGGTAAAAAGATAAGCCCGTCGCTGCCGGCGTTCACGGTATCTATCTTATCGAATAGCATCGCGTAATTTTCGTCGGTAATACTTAGTTTCAAAAAACTTTTGATGAGCCAATCAACCGCCGCGCCGCCGTTATTTACTGCCCCGCCACAGATAAATGTATTGGCGTTCAGCAGGTAATTGAAGGTCATGGCTTGATAATTATACGCAGGTTGGATACTCCCTACCCTAACCGCGCCGCTGGTACCAATAGTAAGCGCCGCTACGCCCGGGCGCACGGCATTACCGCCTAAATTGGCGCAGCAGCCATCGCTGGCACCAATAACAAAGGCAGTTTGCGCATCAACGCCCTGTGCCAAAACGTTCGCTGCATCTATATAACGGACATGCCCGGTACTTACCGGTTGCGACAACCGGTCGCGATCAACCCCAGCAAGGCTTAGCGAACCCTCGTACCAATCTAACAGCAATATATCCAGCAAGCCCGTAGCCGAGGCAATAGAGTGATCCACCTCGAATACGCCGAAAAGCCTGTACCATATATATTCTTTGATGGAGATGAACTTATGGGCCTCTGCAAACAACGCGGGTTGGTTTTGGCGCAGCCATATTAGCTTGCACAGTGGCGACATAGCGTAGATTGCCGTCCCCGTATTGCGGTAAATTATCTCACCATCGGCACTACCCCGAATGGCCCGGGCAATATCGCCGCTACGGGTATCGGCCCAAAGCATTGCGTTAGCTAAGGGCTTGCCCTTGCTGTCTACCGGCATAATGCTGTGCATAGCCGCGCTGAAGCTAACCGCTGCAGGTGCCGCGCCCATTTGGCCGGTTATATCCTTGAGGCATAGCAGAAATGCGTCCCATATTTGTGTGGCATCCTGCTCGCTGATGCCGGGTTGAGGGCTATAAGCGGAGTAATGCTTTTGTGCAGTGCAAAGGGTTTTGCCCGCCTCATCCACAGCCACGGCTTTGGTACTTCCTGTACCTAAATCAATCCCTATGAAGTATTTTTGCATAAGTTGCAAACAGATAATGGCCTAAAGTAAATACTGGCTAAGTTATTGCATTAAGTATTCCACATTAGCATTATTTGTCAACATTTTGAGAATTAACGGTAAAACGCGGGCACACTTACAAATTAATTACTCTACATTTAAAAAAACACCCCGTAGGGTAATTAGTGTATTGGCCAGTTTTATAAATATTTGAGAATGAATTTAATTACCCAAAATTCGTTAGTAAGATATTTTTTTACCGTTTTTTGATTTAAAAGCACCATATTTATAGCAGAAACACGATAATATCGGCATGAAGAAAACACTATTAATTGTTGATGACGATTTGAGTATATTGAAACTGCTCAGCTTTATCTTAAGCAAAGACTACGAAATAGTTGTTAAGAACAATGGTATAGAGGCCTTTAGCTGGCTGGAAGACGGCAACCTGCCCAAACTGATCATATCTGACTTGCAGATGCCGTATTTCGATGGTCAATCTTTTATCAAAAACGTAAAAATAAGTGGCTTTTACCGCAATATACCGGTTATCATGTTATCGGCAGCTTACGACCTGGAAGAGCAGGTAGCCAATATGCCCTTCAAGGTAGAAGCCTACATCCACAAGCCATTCAATCCAACAACCTTAAAAACAGCCATTAACCAAGCCCTACAAGTTTATGACGCGTCAGACAGCAACTGATTGGAACGAAAATTCGGGTTCGCAAATCAGGATAGCCTACGCAGGGCTGGAACTGAAGGACCTTATTGTTAACGACCTAAGCGGTAACTTCCGGATTTCGTTCAGCGACACACTTAAAGACCTGGACGATTACCTGGGCGACCAATCTATCCTCACCGTCCCCGAAATTATTTTGGTAGAGGTAGATAAGGATGAGAAATGCTTCGAAATGGTAGAGCAGTTAAGGGATAACTTCTTGTTGAACGGGCTCATCATCGTGATGCTATCTACCCGTGCCGATAAAAAATTGGTACAATTGGCCATGAAGCTGAAGCTGCATGATTTTTACACCTATCCTTTCTCTACATCAGATTTGCGCGAACGCCTCAACTTTTTGGTGAGATTTAAGCTTATAAAACCAAAGCTGCTGGAGCTATCTAAGGAAGTAGATACCACCTACAAGATGCCTCCGGGCAAGCGCTTTCTGGATTTATTCATCTCGATATGCATGCTTATTTGCCTGTCGCCGGTGATGTTGCTGGTAGCCATTGCTATAAAATTCGATTCGAAAGGGCCCATATTTTACAAGAGCAAGCGCGTAGGCACGGGCTATAAAGTGTTCGATTTTTATAAATTCCGCTCGATGCGCACCGATGCCGACCAACTTTTGGCGCAAATGGCTGTTACTAACAACCAGTACGCTGCCGAAGAAGCGGGCACTACAAAGTCGGCCTTCGTGAAAATAAAGAATGATCCGCGCGTAACCAAGCTGGGCAATTTTCTGCGTAACAGCAGTTTAGATGAGTTACCGCAGTTGTTCAACATCCTGCGTGGAGATATGTCTGTAGTGGGTAACCGGCCCTTGCCGGTTTATGAGGCTGAGATGCTAACCTCCAACGAGTGGTCGATGCGTTTTTTGGGCCCGGCAGGCTTAACCGGCCTTTGGCAGATAAGCAAACGCGGAAAAGAAGATATGAGCGAACGCGAACGAAAAAAACTGGATAATTTTTATGCGCAGAAGTACTCATTTTGGCTGGATGTTAAAATCATCCTGGGTACGATACCTGCTATGTTTCAAAAAGAGAAAGTTTAATCACTATGGCTATCAGATTCAAATTATTGGGCCTTTTGTTGCTTGCCTTATTATATACGCAGGGCTTACGTGCGCAAGAATCGTTAATACCGGATATCTCCTACCCTTTTTTAGAAAAACTCATCGCTACCGCTAAGAAGAACTACCCGGAGATAAAGCTGCGCCAGGCACAGGTAAACCTTGCCAAAGCTGCATACCACCAGGCCAATGTATCGTGGCTGGATGCATTTACTGCGTCTTATATCTATAGCCCAAAAAGTTCCATCGACCTCATACAGCCAACCATTTTTAATGGCTACCAGCTAAGCATCTCTATAAACATTGGCCGGTTTTTGGCGAAGCCTTTTGTATCGCGTGGCGCCAGAGAAAACGTACGCATAGCCGAATTTCAGCAGCAGGAATACAACCTCAGCCTTGAGGCAAACGTAAAACGCCTATACTTCCAGTATTTGGCGGCACAGGCAGATCTGCGTTTACGTTCGGGTGCCGTTATCGACGGGCAAACCGCGGTTAAGCAGTTAAAGTATTCGTTTCAAAAAGGCGAAACAACATTTCAGGTTTATAATGAGGCACTAACAAGCCTTTATCAACAAGGTGGGTATCAGGTGTCGGCCGAGTTGGCGATGTTAACAGCAAAAACCAACCTTGAGGAGGTTTTAGGCGTTAAATTAGAAGAGGTTAAATAAATAATGGAGTTAGTAAATTTTCTGAAAGTTTTATGGAAACATAAAAACCTGCTGATCATTATTCCGCTGGTTACTATAATTATCTCCTATTTTCTCGTAAAAAACCTCGCCGATAAATACGTATCCCAATCGCAGATAGCAACGGGTATCGTTGATGAATCGAGCCATTTGCTTGATCAGGATAAATATGGCTCCGTACAGCAGCAACAAATAAACCAAAGTTTTAGCAACCTGATAGAGATAATGAAGCTTAAAAAGCTCGTTAACCAGGTATCGTACCAACTCATCCTGCACGATCTTACCAGCGCTTGGCCCTATAAACCGCACAGCAAGCTATTTTTAAGCATGAACGCCGCGGCCAGAAAACATGCCGTTGAATTGTTTACGGAGAAGCTAAAGCGCATGGAGCCCATGGATTACTACAACAAGGATGAGAACGGGCTGAACGACTTGATGCGATCGATGGGGTACGACGAACGTAGCCTGCACCAGGAATTGGCGATATATCGCAATGAGGACAGCGATTTTATTTCGGTGTACTACAAGTCGGACAATCCGCAGCTTTCGGCATTTGTAGTTAATGAATTGTGCCGCCAATTTATTAACTATTATACCTATACCATAAGACAAAATGAAACCGATGCGGTTGCTTTTTTGGCGAAACTGCTGAACGAAAAGCGCGAGGCCCTCAATAAAAAAACAGCGCAGCTGCAGGATTACAAAATACGCAACGGTGTTATAAACCTGGAAGAACAATCAAAATCTATTTACGGCCAAATAATGATTTACGGCGACCATAAACAGCAGGCTCAAAAGGATGTAGCCTCTTACGATGGTGCAATTGCCAGTATCAACAATAGGTTTGACCCTAAAGACCGCATCTACCTGGAAGCTACGACAAACAAATACAATGTCGCCATTGTAAACACACAGGAGCAGTTGCACGCGCTCACCGACAAGTACGTGCGAAGCAATTTTTCGCCGCAGTATAAAGGGCAAATAGATTCCCTTACCAAACAACTTACGCAGCAATTAAACCTCACATCAGATAAATACATTACCAACCCGTTGGTGGGTAAGGATGCGTTAGTTACGCAAAAGCTAGCGCTTGAAGTATCGCGCGACATTGCCAAGTACAGCCTGCGGGCTATAGACAGGACATTGGGAGAACTAAATGCTAAGTTTAACCGCCTGGTACCTTTTGATGCTACCGTAAAAACTTACAATTTCGAGCTGGATATTGCCAGTAAAGAATACCTGGAGGTTCTGACAAGATATAACGAAACCAACATTAAATCTACCCTCGCTATCAAACTGCGGCAGGTTGATTATGCTACGCCAGATGTTGCCGAACCATCTAAGAAAATGCTGCTCATCATACTTGCCGGTATGGGGTCTTTTGCGGTTTGTGTTGTTTTTCTGTTTGCCATATACTTTTTTGATGATACCATAAAACAGCCTGCCGAACTGGTTACCCAAACCGGCCTGCCGTCGCTTGGGTATTTAAACACCATAGCTGGTGGTTCGCTGGATTTAAGGAAGCTTTGGGATGTGGAGCACCGCGAAAAAATGCGGCACTTTAAAGAGCTTATACGCTCCATTCGCTTCGAGATTGACCAGGAAATGAAGGGCGAAAAAGTACTGGCCATCACCAGCCTTGCCCACCATGAGGGTAAAACCGTGCTGGCCATCAGCCTGGCATACTCCTACTCCATGATAAACAAAAAGGTGCTGTTGATAGATGGTAACTTTACCAACCCTACCATCACCGAAACCGCAAAGCCCCGTTCATATATCGAGGATTATTTTAAAAACAATCCCGATAATTACGAGGCTTTCTCGGGCGCTACCACAGTTTTGGGCAACCACGGCGGCGATGTTACGCTACTGGAAGTAAGCGACGAAAACTTTATCCGCAGCCGTTTTAACGAACTGAAAACGAAGTACGATATCATTATCATAGAAACCCCGGCACTATCTACCCTAAATAAATCGAAGGAGTGGATGTTGTTTGCCAATAAGGTGGTGGGTGTTTTTGAAGCTAACAAAGGCATCAAGAAAACCCAAAAGGCCGATTTAGAGTATTTGCGCGCCATGAACGGGAAATTTGCAGGTTGGGTATTGAACAAGGCCAGCATCCCCGAAGACTAACCACGGCCCTGTGTCTTTAATTTTTTACGCACTTTGATTCCCTGACATGAAAATAACGCCAAACACCAAAATAAAGGCAGACCCTTATGCAGGCCTTAGCCCACTTGAAAATAAAACACGCAAGGTTGCCATAGCATTTGTATTTGCCGGAGTTTTTGTGTGGGCTGTTAAAATATTGATCCTGGCATAAAACCGGGCCCCGCGTATGCCTGATAAACAAGTAAGAAATATCGGCTTAAAAGCCTACCTGCGCAATAAGCTGCAGCTTAACAACTTATCAACTAACAGAATGATAGTGATGATGCTGCCTGCCGCTGTATTTGTAAGCGTGGTAGTCGCAAAAACGGGCATTATGGGTGCCGCAGGCATTATGGCCATTGTTGTTGGCCTGCCTGTTGTTTATGGCATCATTGCTTACCCCAAATTCGGCATTGCCGCACTGGTGGTGGTGTCTTTCATTCTCAATTATTTCTCGTCCATCTTCCCCAGCGATCAGCCTACAGGCATTTTACTCGATGCCATTACGTACCTGCTCATCTTCGGCTTCTTCGTAAAAAAGAAATATGACGCCAGTTGGGATGATTTTAAAAACCCTATCACCTATTTAGTACTCGCATGGCTTGGGTATAATTTTTTAGAGGCCGTAAATCCGGCATCGCCATCCATATTAGCCTGGGTGTACACCGTACGCACTGTTGGCTTTATTATGCTAATGTATTTCATATTCCTTTATCAAATACGCACTATAGAGTACATCAGGTTTTTATTTAAGCTGTGGCTTTTTTTGTGCCTGCTGGCGGCCTTGTCGGGTTTCCAGCAAGAGAATATCGGCTTGTTTGGTTTCGAGAAAGCCTGGTACGCATCAGACCCGCTCAGGCTAAGCTTCCTTTTCATCAACGGGCATTTGCGTAAGGTGGCAATTTTCCCAGATCCGGTTACTTTTTCCTACAATATGGTTGTGGCATCGGCCATGTGCATTTGTTTTTTCATGCTCGATATCAGCAAAACAAAAAAAATAATACTGGGGTGTTTAATACCATTTTACCTGCTTACCATGCTCTACAGCGGCACCAGGGGCGCATATGTGCTGCTGCCCGGCGCTTTAGTGCTTTTAGCTATACTTAAATTCAACCGCAAGATACTTTTCTCGGTACTTACGGCAGGGTTTATGCTTGTCGTAGTAATATTTATGCCAACATCCAACGCCACTATCAAACGCTTCCAATCGGCCTTCAATCCGTCGGCCGATGCATCATTTAACGTACGCGCAGAAAACCAGCATAAAATAAAACCGTATATACTATCGCACCCTATTGGTGGCGGGCTTGGCTCGGTAGGTATTTGGGGGCGCCGGTTTGCGCCCAACTCCATGCTGGCCAAATTTCCGCCCGATAGCGGGTACGTGCGTGTTGCAGTAGAAATGGGCTGGATAGGTCTCTTATTGTTTTGTACTTTAATGTTCGTAATTTTATATACGGGGATCAACTATTATTTCCTGATCAAGAACCCCGAACTGAAGGTTTATTGTTTAGCGATGTTATTGACCATATTTATATTTAATATTGGCAATTATCCGCAACAGGCATTGGTACAGTATCCTTCTAACATTTTATTTTATCTTGCAACTGCATTGCTCAACGTAACCTACAGGTTAGATGTTGCAGAGCGAAAAGCACAGGGGGATATAGGCATGGCTGAATTAAAGCATAATTAATTTTTTATAGATGTCGTTACTTTCGGTAATCAAATCTCATCCCCGTATAAAAAAATTTGTGCATTGGCTTATAGTAAGGTCGGGCCATTCCAGGCCACGGTATTGGGTACGCTGGTTTGTAAACCCGTTTTGCCATAAACGGGCATGGAGCTCGATAGTAGGCACTTACGCACGGATGGATGTATTCCCTTTTAATAACTTTACCCTTGGCGAAAATAGCATTGTAGAGGATTTTGCAGCCATAAACAACGGCGTGGGCGATGTACTGATAGGACACCATGTAGGGGTGGGACTGTCTAATACCATTATTGGCCCGGTAACGCTGGGGAACTACGTAATGATGGCGCAAAACATTGTGTTATCGGGCTTAAACCACGGGTACGAGGATGTTACCCTGCCGCCTCGTGTACAGAAAGTGGTAACTAAACAAATTACTGTAATGGATAACGTTTGGATAGGCGCAAACAGCGTAATTACTGCAGGCGTTACCATTGGAAAGCACGCTGTTATTGGCGCGGGCAGTGTGGTAACAAAAGATATCCCCGAATATAGTGTAGCCGTTGGTAACCCCGCTAAAGTGATCAAGAAGTATAATTTCGAGTCCGGTATCTGGGAAAAACTTTAACGCCAAAGGATATTATGTCGTTTTTAAAAAAAATCGTAAACAAACATACTATCAATTTGGCCAGCAGCGCAGCAATGCCTGTTATCGGGTTATTGGTGATATCGCAATTAACCAGGCATTTTCCTACCAAGGCCGAATTTGGTAATTACATCTTCTTTCTGAACATTTTTTTGCTGGCCGATATGTTTCGCACCGGCTTTTTACAAACCTCGCTGATAAAATTTTATGCAGGTGCTACTAAAGACCGTGCTGTAACGGTTGCTGGGTCGGCCTGGAGTGTTGGTTTTATTTTAACTTTCGGGCTTGCTTTCATCGATCTTTTGCTCTACCTCTTCTTCAAAAGTGGAAATCCCGATGTGCAAGCCACAATTAAATGGTTCGGCATCATTTACATCTGTACACTGCCATCAGCTATTGCAGGCTGGATTTTACAGGCAGAACAACGTTTCGATAAAATGTTCATCATCCAGATCATCAATCAGGGTGGTTTTCTTTTACTTGTACTTACTATAGTTTTTTTCAAGGTTATCCATTTCCAAACTGTTATCTATTGCTACCTGGCCACAAATATTTTTACTAGCCTGCTTTGCATTTTTATGGGCTGGTCGCAGGTGCATGCCATTAAGCATAAGACTATTGAGTCGATGAAGGAACTGGCCAATTTTGGTAAATACGGCGTGGGCACATCTATAGGCTCTACCCTGCTGCGCAGTTCTGATATTTTCATCATAGCTGCCATGTTCCCTAAAGATTTGGTTGGTGTTTATTATATCCCGCAACGCCTAATGGAGTTCTTCGAGATCCCGATGCGGAGTTTTGTGTCAACCGCCCTGCCCGAACTTTCGGCAGCTGCACAACGCGGCGACAAACCCGCCGTTGCCCATATCATGAAAAAATATGGATCGCTACTCACCGTACTATTGATCCCAATAGCTACAGTCGCTTTTTTGCTGGGCGGGTTGGTAATTAAACTCCTTTCGGGCGAAAAATACGCTGGTGGCGAGTCGTTCGATATCTTCCGCATCTTTCTTTGCTATGCGATCATTATGCCTATGGACAGGTTCTTCGGGATCACCTTAGACATCCTTAACAAACCACACCTCAATATGCTGAAGGTTTTCCTGATGCTGACGGTGAACGTTATTGCCGATTTTGCCGGCATTGCAATTTTCCATAACTTATATGGCGTGGCCATAGCATCGCTGTTTACTTATTACTCCGGCCTCATCTTCGGTTACATACAACTAAAAAAGCATCTCCGCTTCAGTTTACGCGATTTGTTCACCGTGGGCATTGGAGGGGTAAAAGGGGTGATAAATCATATGTTGCATAAGAACCCCGAAAAACAAAACGAATGAACTTAACCGGTAAACATATCGTTGTTTTTTCGCAGATGCAATTCGACGGGCGCCTGGAATCTACCATATACACCATGTCGCGCCTGCTGGCACAGGACAACTATGTGTATTTTGTTGATAGGCCCTTTACCTGGAAGGATTACTTTAAGTTTAGGGATACCGAAGCATACCGTGTACGAAAGCCGCATTTTTTCGATGGGAAGAACAGCATCATTCAAACCGGCCTTCCCAACTTTAAGATCATCATTTGCCCGCCCGTGCCATCGATCAACACAATCCCCGAAGGGAAAGCTTACCGCCTTGCAGTAAGGTTTAACGAGTGGATGGTAGCAACGCGCTTAAAAAAAGTATTTAAGCAACAGGGCATTACCGATTATATTTACATCAACTCGTACTGTTTTTCGTACCCGCAGTTGCATAAAATATTAGAGCCCAAGCCGGCACTAACCGTTTACCACTGTGTTGACCCTATTATTGAGGCTTACCAGCTAAAACACGGCGTACATAACGAGGAAATACTGGCCAAAAGTGTGGATATGATCATCTGTACCAGCCGCGAACTGCGTAACAAAAAATCGTTCCTAAACCGCAACTCGTACTTTGTGGCCAATGCGGCCAATATAACGCATAGCCAAAAAGCATTGGACCCTGCGCTGCCGGTAGCTGATGTGCTATCGGGCATAAAAAAACCGGTGGTGGGCTACTTTGGGGCGATAGAACGCCGTATAGATTATACACTTATAAAAAAGGTGATTGCCGCCAACCCCGATAAAAGCTTTGTATTTGTAGGCCCGGTTAATAAGGATTACATCAGCGAAGGCGATTTTACAGCGACCAACCTTTACCTGCCCGGCCCTGTGCCGTACGGGGAGATGCCCTCTGTTTTAAAAGGATTTGATGTTTGCATTATCCCCTTTAAAAAAGACGAAGTGAGCAATAATATTTTCCCGCTAAAACTTTTTGAGTATTTAGGGGCCGGCAAGCCGGTGGTATCAACCGATTTTAATGATGACCTGCAGGATTTTACCAGCGGGCTTATACCCTATTGCGCTACCGCGGATGAATTTACAGAGGCATTAAATGATGCATTGATAGATGCACAAGCAACCGAAAAAGTTGAGCAACGTATAAGTATTGCAGCAAACAATACATGGGAGCATAGAATTGCCGATATCAAAGAATTATTATCGTCGGCATTGGCACAAAAAAACAAAACGGGTAGTTAACTTTTAATTAAAGGCTTAAAATGGAATTTATAAAATTTATTTTCTCAGTGATTTTCACCGTGGTATTTATTTACCTGGGCATTTATAGCCTCTACCTGTTTGTATTTTCGGTTGTAGGCAAACTCATTATTAAAAAGGCGCCCCCCGCCGCATCGGCATACAGCAAATTTGTAATATACATTTGTGCTTATAAAGAGGATGCTATCATCCTCAACTCCGCCGCGCAGGCCCTTACGATAGATTATCCTAAGGATAAATTCCATGTTTGCGTTATAGCCGATTCGATGCAGCCGGAAACCATCGCAAAACTAAAGGAAATGCCTTTACAGGTGGTGGAGGTAGTGTTTGAGAGCAGCACAAAATCAAAGGCGCTGCACGCCGCCATTGCCGCTACGTATGATGATGTTGATGCTGCTGTGGTATTTGACATTGATAACATTGCCGCGCCCGATTACCTGCACCATATTAATAACTACATCCATGCCGGCGACAGGGTGATACAGGGCCATCGCGTAGCCAAAAACACAGAGACCCCCGTTGCAATATTGGATGCCATAAGCGAGGAAATAAATAACCACATTTTTCGCAAGGCACAACGTGTTTTCAACCTTTCGGCAGCTATAATTGGTTCTGGCATGGCGCTCGAGTACAGGCTGTTTAAGGATACCATGGCGCAGATAGATGCGGTTGGCGGCTTTGATAAAGAGATGGGGCTTGTGCTTACCCGCCAAAACATCCACGTGGCCTACGCAGATGCTGCCTTAATTTACGACGAAAAAGTAAGCAACCCCGAGGTATTTAAAAAACAGCGCCGCCGCTGGTTATCGGCACAATTTAACCTGCTGAAAACCTACGGAATGACGGGTTTTAAAGAATTGTTTGCACGCGGCAACTTTGATTATTTTAACGAGATATACCAAACCGCCATACTGCCGCGCATACTAATGTTAGGGCTAATGCCTTTTATGTTCATCGTATCGCTTTTAACACCGGGTGTTGGCCCGTCATGGCAAATGTGGCTAACGGCAACAGCGCTTTGCTACATTGGCATTTTGGTGGCTGTGCCCGGGCAGTTTTTCAATGGTAAATTATTGGGCGCGGTTTTAAAAATACCACTGATATTTTTTACCATGCTGACATTATTATTTAAATTAAAGGGCGCCAATAAGAAATTTATTCACACGCCACATAGTCCATCCGGCAATTAAATACGCACCTATATTGTTTATAGCTCACATTAATACTAAAAGAATTAGGTTTAGCAAAAGCCCCCCCTGCTTAGCCAAGCGATAATATGGAAGCAACATTGGTAAACAACACCCAGGTAGATTACCCGAAAGAGAAAACGTTGTTTGGCCTTTTTAACGAGAGCGCCGGGGCATTCCCACAAAAAATTGCTATCAGCTTTCACCACCGTACTTTAACTTACCTGGAGTTGAGCAATACAGCCAACCGGATAGCTACTCTGTTATTTCAAAAAGGCGTAAAAAAAGGCGATGTTATCGGGTTGGCTTTAGATCGCTCGCCCGAGATGGTTATTTCCTTATTGGCCATCATGAAATCGGGTGCCGCGTATGTACCGCTCGATCCGGAATACCCGAAACATCGCATAGAATTCATGCTGGAAGATTCCGGCGCAAAAATATTGATCACATCGGCAAAATACGCGGGCCACTATCCGGCAAATACAACCGAAATACTGATAGAGCAAGCGCTGGCAGATTCTGCACCCATGATACCCGAGCAACCACCGGCGGGCGTTATAGGCAGCAACTTAGCCTACATTCTTTATACCTCAGGTTCTACGGGCAAACCAAAAGGCGTGCAGATTGCCCACCACAGCCTGGTGAATTTTGTCCTGAGTTTTCAAAAGAAACCGGGCATTACTTCTGCTGATAAAACCCTGGCTGTTGCCACCATATCGTTCGATATTGCCGGCTTGGATATATACCTGCCGCTAAGCGTTGGCGCAGAACTGGTTATTGCCGATTCGCTCACCGCCAAAGATGGCCGTGCCGTGCTGGATATTGTGCGCACGCAGGGTATCACCATACTACAAGCCACACCTTATACCTGGCGCATGATGCTGGAGGTAGACTGGAACGAGAAACTACCCATAAAGGTATTCACCGGCGGCGAGGCGCTGGCTAAAGACCTTGCGGCAAAACTGATTGAGCGCAGCAGCGAGGTTTGGAACCTTTACGGCCCTACCGAAACCACGATTTATTCGGTTATAAAGCATGTAACCGATGCCGAGGATGTTACTATTGGCTGGCCGATAGACAATACGCAGATATATATCGTAGATGAGGCTATGAACGACCTTACCGATGGCGAAATAGGCGAAATACTCGTCGGCGGCGACGGCGTATCATGGGGATACCTGAACCGCGAAGAACTTACTACCGAAAAATTCATAGATAATCCTTTCTCTAACATCCCAGGCGATAAGATATACCGCACCGGCGATCTGGGGAAGCTAAGGCCCAATGGCGAATTAGTTTGCCTTGGCCGTATAGACCACCAGGTAAAGGTGCGCGGCTACCGTATAGAGCTTGGCGAAATAGAGTTTCACCTGGGTAAACAGGAAGATGTGAAAGAAGCGGTGGTAATAGCCCGCGAAGATACAGCCGGCTACCCGCGCCTGGTGGCTTACCTGCTATTGCATTCGGGCGAAACGGGGTACCCGTCTGCACAACAGCAGGATGCATGGCAAAACGCCCTGCTTGCCGAATTGCCGGAATATATGGTGCCCGATGATTTCGTGCTGCTTGACGTAATACCGTCAACCCCCAATGGCAAAATTGACCGTAAGGCCCTGCCGAAACCGGATTACAGCCACATTGTACGCGCTGAAGCTTACGTAGCACCACGAACCAGCAACGAAAAGTTGGTGGCCGGCATCTGGCAGGAAATGATGGGGCTGGACAAGATAAGCATGGTAGATAACTTCTTTCAATTGGGCGGGCGTTCCTTAGTGGCCGTAAAGATAATGGCCAAGCTGGAGGAGAAAACAGGCAAACGTTTGCCGTTGGCTACCTTGTTCGAGCATTCTACCGTAGAGAAATTGGCTGCAAGGCTGAATATAAATCCCGAATTAATAACCTGGGATTCCTTAGTGCCAATTAAGCCGATGGGCAGCAAAATGCCTTTATACATCGTACACGGTGCAGGCTTAAACGTATTGCTGTTCAATGCCCTGGCCATGGGTTTGGATGATGAACAACCCGTTTACGGTTTACAGGCGAAAGGCATTAATGGTATTGATGAACCGCTTGATGTGATGGAAGAAATTGCCACCAACTACGTGGAAGAGATCATCAACCACAACCCGGTTGGGCCCTATGCGGTGGCGGGTTATTCACTTGGTGGGCTTATAGCTTACGAAATGGCAAAACAAATGCTGGCCATGGGTAAGGATGTTAAAATGCTGGCCATGTTTGATACCTACGCCAACCAAACTAAAATACACATCCCGCCTTTAAAACGCTTTTTGAGCGGTGCCTGGTTCTTTGTAAAGCAGGTAGCTTACACCCCTATCCTGTTCATAGAAGGCCCAAAACGTGCCGTTGAATACAAAAGCCGCGAAATTGGCCGCCGTATTGCTAAAGCTTATAAAAAGGCATTTCCGCACATGGTAAAAAAGAAAGTGGGTTTTGCCGCTTATACAGATGATATCCACGAGAAAAGTGAAACTGCGCAACGCAACTACAAGCTAACCCCGGTTGATATAAAAATTGAGCTGTTCCGTGCCAAAAAAAAAACGTTTTACATGGACGATTTTAAAAACCTTGGCTGGACTCCCTATGCACTTAAAGGAGTTAATGTACACGATATGCCCGGCGAGCACAACACCATGTTTGCACCGCCGAATGACAAGCAGTTTGCCCGCGTATTGCAAGAATGTCTGGACAAAGCGGCCAATGAAAAATAAAGACCAGCCGTTTTCGCGGTACATAACGTAAACCAAACCACGTAACCCGCTGCTATCGGCATGAACTTATCATTTCAAAACAAAGCGCTAATCCCCATCCTCATATTGATGATGGGGTTTTCTCGTTGCGGTACCGGGCCTGCAAAAGTTGCCCCGGCGGTTGCGGTTACTCCGGAAGGTACCACCATAACTCTACAGGATTCCCTTGCCGAAGTTGAGGGCGTGCCCCTGCGCAACATGTTCGGCATCAACGGTTACGAGTGGAATTTCCTCGAAAACCCGGCCGCGCCGAATGAGCGGGACCACATCTACAAGGACAACATGGCTCTCATCAAATGCTTCAGTGCGCTGCGGCATTACATGAACTGGAACAAGCTGGAAAATACGCAGGGCGATTACACCTTCAATCCCACCAATAATGACAGCTGGGATTACGACGTGATATACACACGCTGCAAGCAAGACAGTATACTGGTTTTAGCCGATATGAAAAACCTACCCGTATGGATGATGGACACCTACCCTACCGACCAGCGCGATGACGAAAACGTACCCGTTTTTTATGGTGCCGACCTTAGCAAGCCCGCCTCCTATGTTGTGCAGGCACGCACAGCGTTCCAGTTTGCGGCCCGGTACGGCTATAATAAGGCTATTGACCCAAAACTGGTTAAGGTAGATACACGCCCGCGATTGACAGGCGATAAACCCAATGAGGTTAAAATTGGCCTCGGCCTTATCAAATACATCGAATGCGGCAACGAGAACGACCGCTGGTGGAAAGGAGACAAAGCCACCCAAACACCTGAGCAATATGCTGCAAACCTATCCGCCTTTTACGATGGCCACAAAGGCACGTTGGGCAATAACGCGGGGGTTAAAACCGCCGACCCTATTATGCAGGTAGTAATGACCGGCTTAGCCACCGCAGATGTGAACTATGTAAAACGGATGGTAGCCTGGTGCAAAACCAATCGCGGCTATAAACCTGATGGCAGCATAAACCTGTGCTTCGATATCATCAACTATCACCTTTATGCCAATGATGGCAGCGTGTTTACGCATACCAAGGCTACTACGGGCATTGCGCCGGAACTATCTGATGCCGGCCGTGTTGCCGATAGCTTTGTTAAATATGCCGATAGTCTGCCCGGCAAACCCGAAGTTTGGGTAACCGAAACAGGATACGACATTAACCCCGGCAGCTACCAGCGTGCGCCCGCCATCGGCAATAAATCGGCACTCCAAACACAGGCCGACTGGATATTGCGCAGCTCGCTGCTCTACGCCAGGCATGGCGTAAAAAGGCTTTTCTTTTATCAATTATTCGATGCCTTTCCGGATAAGGCAGAGCAGTATGCAACCTCGGGCCTTGCGCAAAGCCCCAAACGCCGCCCTGCCGCCGACTATATTTTACAAACCCGAAAACTGTTAGATGGCTATGTATATACGGGTACTATCGGCCAAAACCCGCTAATAGATAAATTTGAACAAAATGGTAAAGTAATTTACGCTGTTACCATTCCCGAGCAATCCGGGCAGGTGCGCACCTATACGCTGAATTTCGGCACCGAAACAACGATTGGAGTTTACAAACCTAAAGTCGGTGCCGAGAACATGGCGCAAAGCATTGTTAAAGCTATAAACGGAAAGCTAACCCTGCAGATAAGTGAAACACCACTATTCTTGCAGTTAGGTCATTAATTGCGTTTACTCCCGATATATTTTTTGAGTGCTTTGTGTATATCATATAAAGTGATTATCTTAGACTATCTTGAACCTTAGATTATCAAATGGAAAATTCAGCCGCTATCACAGCCGAAACCGACGCTAAATGTGCGTCGTGCTTTACCAAAGTTGCCACCGAAGATGTATTTTGCACCAGTTGTGGCTACCCGTTAAAGGGTACCGAAAGCGAACAACGCAGCTTTATTGCTCATCAGGAGGTTACCAACCTCGACTATGCCGATTTTAACCAGCAAATAAAAAAAGCCGGTAATAGCCTATATTACCTGGCGGGTATATTCACCCTCAGCGCAATTATCAATTATTTTAGATTTCAAGACAATCCCGATACGATATCAGAAGTGATCATTATACTCATTCTGGCATTCTTATTCCTTGGCCTTGGCGCTTATAGCTCTAAAAAGCCGCTTGTATGCCTTGTCTCCGGGTTGGTGCTATATATTATTGTGCAAGTTTTGCTTGCCATTGATAACCCTATCAATATCGTAAGCGGGATTATCTTTAAGATCATCATTATCGGTTACCTTATAAAAGGGATAAAATCTGCGCTCGATTATGAGCAGTTTAAAAAAGAACATAATATCGAATAGCTGTGCTTGCCGAGGAAACAGTTATCGAGCCAGTACCGCTGCTGGGTAAAAAAGCCTGTATCAGCTGCACCGTGCTTATTGATGATGACTGCAAATTTTGCAACAGTTGCGGCGCAAGGCAAACCCAGGTCCAAGGGTTCAATACTGCGGAAAAATGGCAGCTTTTGCAACAAGGAGGCGTATTCTTCGGGTTAACTTTAATAGTTTGTTGTTTAGCTAAGTTTGTAGATGCCCTTCAGAATTTAACGTCATTCATTATAATAGACGCCTTTTTGGCGATCGGCACGGTGGCATTTTTCGCCACGGGCTGGCAAGAGAATAAAAGACTTTTACACTGGCCTAATTTTTCTATCCAAAAGCTGTCCCTCTATTGCGGTATAGCTATGGGCGGTGCATTTTTGGTACATTACTCGGTTACATGGCTAAACACCACCATTTTTTCAAAAGAGGAAAGTTATATATGGGGGTTTATTGGATATCCTTACGCTAAAGTTCTGTTGATATTTTTCACGGCCGTAACCCCGGCCCTCTTCGAGGAATTAGGTTTTAGAGGATACCTGCTGCAAATACTGCTAAAGGTTGCCGACGAACAACAAGCTGTTTACATATCTGCTTTCCTGTTTGCCATAATTCACCTGAGTTTCCTTTCTCTTTTCTGGCTCATACCTTTTGCCCTTTTCATTGGCTACATGCGTGTGAAAGAGCATACCCTTTGGTACGGCATATTCTTCCACTTTTGCTTTAACTTAACCGCCTGCCTTTTCGAATTGCTTTAGCACGTTATAGGTAGCTTTTAACGTAATTCCGCAGTTGCTGTACATACCCTCCGCCGAACAGGTTAACGTGTACCAGCAGCGGGTAAAGGCTCCATAGCTTCAGCCTTTGCTCAAAGCCTTTCTCTAAGGGATAATGATATTGGTAAGCATCGTAAAACGCCGCCCCGAAACCGCCGAAGAGCATCGTCATGGCTATATCCATTTCGCGGTGGCCGTAATACACTGCCGGGTCGATTAAATATGGTCGGTTGTTTCTATCGACGATGAAATTCCCGCTCCATAAATCGCCGTGCAGTAAAGCCGGTGGTTCGGGTTCGAAAAGGTCGGGCAATTTGGTGTACAATCTTTCAAATTGTAGTGTGTCTGCCTGTTCCAGCTTGCTGCTATCTACTGCCATTTTCATTAACGGCTGCAACCGTTCCTCTCTATAAAAATCGCTCCATTCTCCGTGTATCCTATTGCTTTGGTGCAGAGAGCCGATGTAATTGTCCTCACCAAAACCAAACAAGACCATCGTATTACGGTGAAGGTTTGCCAGCCCCTCTCCCAGCTTTGCCATGCCTGTATTGCCTGATTGCCCGGCCTCTACCCAGTCCATCAGCAAAAAGCTAAACCCTGCTGCCTCGCCTACAGCAATCGCTTGCGGTACATTGATGGCGCCGGTGTTGGCAATGATCGCCAATCCGTCTGCTTCCCTGATAAACATATCCGGGAAACGCGCCGCAGAATTGATTTTGATGAGGAACTGCCCGCCACTGGTTTGCAAGCGGTACACCTCGTTAATATCCCCGCCAGGTACGGGTTCTGCGCATATTATTTTTTCGGACAATATCGTTTCCGCTGATGCGGCAATCGCTTGATGTATCATCAGGTATGTGTATTAACCATCAGTAAGTTAGCAAATCGCCCAAAGCATGCCAAATTATCCGCGCAAAAAGTTATTTTTGCGGTTGAATGAAGCACATACGTAATTTTTGTATCATAGCGCATATCGACCACGGCAAAAGTACCCTTGCCGATAGGTTGTTAGAATACACCAACACCATCACCCAGCGCGAAAGCCAGGCCCAATTGCTTGACGATATGGACCTGGAGCGCGAGCGCGGCATCACCATCAAGAGCCACGCCATACAGATGGAATACGAACTCGATGGGCAGAAATACGTACTCAACCTGATTGATACCCCGGGCCACGTAGATTTCTCTTACGAAGTTTCGCGCTCTATAGCTGCCTGCGAAGGCGCATTGCTTATAGTAGATGCGGCACAGGGTATACAGGCACAAACCATATCTAACCTGTACCTGGCACTGGAGAACGACCTGGAGATTATTCCCGTCCTCAATAAAATGGACCTCCCCGGCGCTATGCCCGAGGAAGTGAAAGACCAGATAGTAGACCTGATCGGCTGCAAACGCGAAGAGATTTTAGCAGCATCCGGCAAAACCGGCATGGGCGTTTTCGATATTTTACGTGCCATTATCGAGCGTGTCCCCGCCCCTGTAGGCGACCCGGATGCACCGTTGCAGGCATTGATATTCGACTCCGTTTATAATTCCTTCCGTGGTATCGTAGCATACTTCAAAGTAGTTAACGGGGAGATACGCAAAGGCGATAAAGTAAAGTTCTTCGCTACCGAAAAGCAGTACATTGCTGAAGAAGTTGGCACGCTGAAACTGAAACAGGCACCAAAAGATGTTATTAAAACCGGGGATGTTGGTTACATCATCTCGGGTATAAAAGAATCGCGCGAGGTAAAAGTTGGCGATACCATCACCACCATTGCCCGCCCTTGCGAAGGCGGTATCCAAGGCTTTGAAGAAGTAAAACCTATGGTATTTGCGGGCATTTACCCGGTGGATACTGAGGATTACGAAGAGCTACGTGAATCGATGGCGAAACTGCAACTGAACGATGCTTCGCTGGTTTTCGAGCCGGAATCATCTGCTGCCTTAGGCTTCGGTTTCCGTTGCGGTTTCCTGGGGATGCTGCATATGGAGATTATCCAGGAACGTTTGGAGCGTGAGTTCAATATGACGGTGATTACCACCGTTCCGAACGTATCATACATTGCTTACAACACGCGTGGTGAATCTATCATCGTAAACAATCCATCAGATCTACCAGATCCAAGCAAGATAGATTTTGTGGAGGAGCCATATATTAAAGCCACCATCATCACCAAATCTGATTTTGTGGGGCCGGTAATGTCGCTCTGTATCCAGAAACGCGGGATGATCATGAACCAGTCGTACTTAACATCCGACAGGGTCGAGCTTACCTTTGAGATGCCAATGGGCGAGATTGTATTCGATTTTTACGATAAGCTGAAAACCATTTCAAAAGGTTACGCATCGTTCGATTACCACCAGATAGGTTACCGCAGGTCGGATCTTGTTCGTTTGGATATTAAACTAAATGCGGAACCGGTTGATGCATTGTCATCATTGATATTCCGTGGCAATTCTTACGATTTCGGTAAAAAAATCTGCGAAAAACTGAAGGAACTATTACCACGCCAACAGTTCGAGATTATCATACAGGCATCTATCGGCGCTAAAATTATAGCGCGCGAAACTGTTAAAGCTATGCGTAAGGATGTTACCGCCAAATGTTACGGTGGCGATATCTCGCGTAAGCGTAAACTGTTAGAAAAACAAAAAGCCGGTAAAAAACGCATGCGCCAGGTAGGCAACGTAGAGATACCACAAAGCGCGTTTATGGCGGTGCTGAAATTAGATTAATTTAGAATCAAGAGGCAAGAATCAAGATGCAAGAGAGGAATTGTCCTGCAGCTTTCTTAATTCTTGCCTCTTATATCTTGACTCTCAAATGCAATTACTCGACGGAAAATACGTATCAGAAAAACTTAAGGTAGAAATAGCCGAAGAAGCGGCTAAGATATTGGAGCGCACCGGCCGCAAACCGCATTTGGTTGCTGTTTTGGTTGGGCACGATGGCGGCAGCGAAACCTACGTGGCCAGCAAGATGAAGAACTGCGAAAAGGTGGGTTTTAAATCTTCTCTGGTGCGCTACGAGGATGATGTTACCGAAGAAGAATTGCTTGCCAAAGTAGCCGAGCTGAATGCCGATGCGGACATAGATGGCATCATCGTACAGTTACCCCTCCCAAAACATATCGACCCGGAAAAAGTTACCGAGCGCATAGACTACCGCAAGGATGTGGATGGCTTCCACCCCGTGAACCTGGGGCGCATGCAGCGCAACCTGCCGTCATTTATCCCTGCTACCCCTTACGGCATCACGCTGATGCTGAAAGAATACGGCATTGAAACAGCAGGCAAGCATTGCGTGGTGGTGGGCCGTAGCAATATCGTAGGCTCGCCAATGAGCATCCTGATGGCGCGCAACACGCAGCCGGGCAACTGCACCGTTACCATTTGCCACAGCAAAACACCCGACATTAAAAAATTCACGCTGGATGCCGATATCCTTATCGTAGCCATCGGCAAAAAGAATTTCATCACTGCCGATATGGTGAAAGAAGGCGTTGTTGTAGTTGACGTGGGCATGAACCGCGAAATCTCAACTGTGACCAAATCAGGCTATAAACTTTTCGGCGACGTGGATTTTGAAAATGTTGCCCCAAAATCATCATGGATAACCCCCGTACCAGGCGGCGTTGGATTGATGACCATTATCGGCTTGCTGAAGAATACTTTGAGTTCTGCCAATAAGGAAGTTTATTCTTAGTGAGTGGTGAGTGGTTGTATAGTTTGTAAACCATTCACTACTCACCTAATCAACCACTCACCTGCTATCAAGCCACCAACTCCATCGGTATCCGGTGATTTTCGTTCTCGTCGTTCCAGGCCATAGAGCTTACGCGCTAGGTGTCGCCATCTTTTACGAATTGCATGTAGTTAATTCCCCGTGGCATTTTGCGGGACGGTATCTCGGCAAAGCTGTACTCGTAAACACTGGTGCGCTGGGCTATCTTGCCAAATACTTCGGTTTTGGAACTTATTTCCCGCTGCAAAAATTGCTTCAGGTTGCCAATAGCAATCTGCGATTCGAGCGCCTTAAGGTAACTCGCCGTGCTAAACGCTATAGGCTCGTCAAAAGTGTTGTTTATCAGTACGCCGCCTTCGTAAAAAAACTTACGCAACTCGGCCGTTTTAGGCAGTTTAGAATTACGGAAGCTGAGCGTATGGTACAATTCATAGGTAAGCAGGTCGATAGCATTGGTTTCCATTTATTTGAAGGCTTGTTTTAGTTTATCAAAAAAGGATTCTATCCCCACATAAACCTCCTCACCTTTCACTTTAACCGGATAGCTATCCACATAATCGTTTTGGCCGGAGCTGCCCTTGCCGGTCTGCAAATCGTAGCTGAAACGGTGGTAAGGGCAAACCAGCTTACCATTGGCGCACCAACCACGGCTTAAATCTTCCCGGGCATGCGGGCAGGTGGCGCCAAGGGCAAACAAATTGCCCTCATATCCTACCAGGCATATGCTTTTTCCGGCTAGTTTTATTTTCTTGATGAATGGCTCGCCGTTAAGCGCAACGCCTTCAACAGGGTACCACTTCATTATAACCTAAAAATCAATCTTCAAATTCATCAGCGAGGGGTTCTTCATCACCTCATCCATGCTGGTAACCAGGGTAACGGTATGCCTGTCGGCAGAAAGCACGGCTTTAGACCCGTTCATCTTCTTCACGGGCCTGGCAAATTTCAGCACTACTTTGTAAGGCATATCTATCAGCATAGCCTTCGCCATAGCAAACTTGGCTCCCGTCTTTTTTAAGAACGCGGCAAATTTCACCTTGTCTATAATGCGGTAAAACCGATGAGGCGTTATCTCATAGTTGTAGTAGCTTTGTCCGTTTATAAGCGGCTGCGGGTCAAAACCGCCTACTTGCTTGTTTTTGGTCATCTGGCTCAGGTCGCCGTTCATTGATATATTATTGAGGTGCTGCAGGTAATATTGCAGGTCGGCCGCGTTTTTAGCCTCATGCTTTATGCTCACTTTCATAATGTTATGCTTCAGGTCCATTTTTACGGCCAGGTCGCTGCCCTGGGCCATCTTTATCTCTTCGGCATTCATTTTATTGGCAATGCTATCGGGCAGGGCGTTGTAAAAGTTGAGTGTAGTATCTTTCACCAGATTGAATTGCGGCGTTTCACGTACCGAATCGGTCATCAAATTGGCCAAAACCGAAACCGCTTTACCCATATCAAAGCCGTAAAGCACGTTGCAGGATCCATCTGCCTTGAAATCATAACGTTCTTCGATGTCTACGCAGGAGCTTAGGCAAAACAAAAGGAAGAATATAAACGGGAGGTATAATTTCTTCATGCCCTGGGACAGGTAAAGTTTACCCTATAAAGCTAACGCCAAATAATGATATATAAAAGAGCATCAACCAATTAAATAGCATATTTTGATAACACACCATATCACTGTAATATCACCTTTTGCCTTCGCGCTTTAAGCTTTGCCCATAAAAGCCTACCTTTGCGCCCTATTATGGCACACCAGGTTCCGGACGACGGCACATTGCTTCCTTTGATGGAAGAATTTTACACGATACAGGGAGAGGGATACAACACCGGCAAAGCCGCTTACTTTATCCGCCTGGGCGGCTGCGATGTGGGCTGCCACTGGTGCGACGTTAAAGAAAGCTGGGATGCCGAACTGCACCCCCTTACCTCTGCCGATACTATTGTGGCCAACGCCAAAGTGCACCCCTCCAAAGCTGTGGTGGTAACCGGCGGCGAACCGCTCATCTACAATTTAGATTACCTCACCGCCCAACTGCATAACGAGGGCATCCGTACGTTCATTGAAACATCGGGCGCGTATCCCCTATCGGGCGATTGGGACTGGATATGCCTATCGCCAAAAAAATTCAAGGCCCCCATGCAAAACGTGGCCGATAAGGCGCACGAGCTAAAGGTGATTATCTTCAATAAATCGGATTTTGAGTTTGCCGAACACAACGCCAAACTGGTTGCGCCCGATTGCAAACTGTACCTACAGCCCGAGTGGAGCAAAAACAAGGAGATGGCACCGCTAATTGTAGAATATGTGATGAATAACCCTCAATGGGAGGTTTCGTTGCAAACGCACAAATACTTAAATATCCCTTAATTGTGTAACTTAGCTTATTGATTAACGAATCAACAAGCGATGCGCATTTTTTACCTGTTTGCCGTCTTCGTGTTACTATCCCCCGTGTATGTGTTTGCCCAGCAAAGGCAATATTCTACTACGGATAAGGAGGCTATTAAAAACTTTGCGCTGGCCAACCAAAGCCTGGACGAACACTTGTACGACGATGCCATTGCCCAATTGCAAAAAGCTATAGATAACGATAGCAAGTTTATAGAGGCCCAGGCCCTGTTGGGAGACGTGTTGCACTCTCGCTTGCAAAACAAGGCCGCAATACCACACTATTTAAAGGCGATAGCACTTTCGCCTGAGTATTCGCGTTCGGTATATTTACGCGTGGGCGATGCCGAAGTTAGCGAGGCGCAATACATTTCGGCCAAGCAGCACCTGGAAAAATACATCACCTATCCAAACCTGGTTAGTAGAGACGAAGCTTACGCCCGCAAATTGCTGCGCGATTGCGATTTTGCCATAGATGCACTTAAACACCCCGTGCCTTTTTTACCCATAAACATGGGCCCAGAGATAAATACCGCTGCCGACGAATATCTGCCCGTAGCTACGGCCGACGAAGGCACGCTGATATTTACCCGAAAAATAAACAGCAACGAAGATTTTTATAAGAGCGATAAGCTCAACGGCAAATGGAAAACATCGGTTTACTTAAGCGATGCCATCAATACGCCTATTTATAACGAGGGGGCGCAATCGATATCGCAAGATGGCAAATACCTGTTTTTTACAGGCTGCAACCGGCCCGATGGCCAGGGCCGCTGCGATATTTATATAGCGCAACGCAAAGGCGACGACTGGGGCAAGCCTTTTAGCCTGAGTTCGCCCTTGAACACCTCCGGCTGGGAAGCCCAGCCAAGCATCAGTGCCGATGGGCGCACTATTTATTTCGTAAGCAATCGCAAAGGCGGTTACGGCGGTTACGACATTTGGAAATCTACCCTTACCGATAAAGGCTGGGGCAACCCCGAGAACATGGGGCCAAACGTAAACACCGTTTACGACGAGCAGTCGCCTTTTATACACCCGGATGACAGCACCTTTTACTTCTGCAGCAACGGCTGGCCGGGCATGGGTGGCAGGGACCTCTTCATCAGCCGGATGGCTAAAGACGGTAAATGGCAAAAGCCGGTAAACCTGGGTTCGCCCATCAACTCCAGCGGCGACGAGAATGGCCTCACCCTCACAGCAAACGGTGCTTACGCCTTTTTCTCATCCAATAACTTAAACGGCTTTGGCGGCTATGATATTTACACCTTCGAGCTGCCGCTAAACCTGAGACCAAATATCGTTACTTACGTAAAGGGCAATATAAAAGACATTAAAACCCGGGCACCCTTAGAGGCCATCATCGAAATTGTGGATTTGGAGAAGAATATGCCAGTGTACCAGGATTATAGCAGCGAGGATTCGGGCGAGTTTTTAGCCACGCTGGCCGCTGGCAAAAACTATGGCCTCAATATTTCGCGGCAAGGTTATTTGTTCTATTCGGATAATTTTTCATTGATAGGCCATGCGCCAAAAACAGCCTTCAATATATCGGTATTGCTATCGCCAATAGAAGTTGGGGGCAAAGTAATATTGAAGAACATCTTTTTCGACACCAATAAGTTCGACCTGAAGGTAGAATCGAAAGCAGAACTCCAGAAGCTCATTGAGTTTTTAACGCTTAATCCTACCGTCCGTATCGAAATATCCGGTTATACCGATGATGTGGGCAACGACGCAACGAACCAGTTACTATCAGAAAACCGGGCAAAATCTGTATATACTTACCTTACCTCCAGCAATATAAACCCGGCCCGTTTGGTTTACAAAGGCTACGGCAAAACCGAACCGATAGCGCCCAACACGTCAGAAGATAACCGCGCCAAAAACAGAAGGACGGAGTTTAAGATAATTGCTAAATAGCCGCTCCTTGAAAAGTATATAATCATTTGTTATTTAACCTCAAACGAAAAATACTGACTTCCGGCATCGCCTTTAGTGTTGATTCCTTGTATAACGCCCGCATATTTTCCTGGTTGATCGGATGTATAAAATGATACAATATCATTGCCTTTGTTGTTCACCGAAGGTGTCCAATACAATACGTTACGGAAATCGGGTAAGCGAGTGGCTGTTTTAGTGTCGGAGTCATAAACCGGCGAATAAAATTCGCGGCGCAATTGCAATCCTTCATAATCAAGCACCACCGATTTAGGATCGATGTCGATACCGCCCAAATCGCCTTTATAAGTTGTGAAACTAAATATACCTTCATGTTCAACTACGCCATGGAAGTACCGGAACGGGATAACTTCGAGTTTTTTTACTTTTAAGGGATCGATAGCAAATATTTTGTCGATATCAAAAACAGGGATACCATCAAGCAATACCAACGGATCGTCATCTAAAAATCCATTACCGCTTAATACGACGATATGAAAATGTCCCTTCTTTTTCACAATATAATCCTCGGATACATATTCTCTTAAGTCCTCTTCCATCGTTGTAAAACGCGTAAAGTCGTCGAGCTTATAGGTTTTATACGGCCTGCCATAAAAGGGGAGGCTATCGGTCTTTGCTTCATAATAATTCCGCAATTTACTACCAAAATAAATATTCAATATCTTCATACTAACGCTGCGCTGCTGAAGCGCTTTGGCCGTTGTTGAATTAAAATCTAACGTTGGGAATATTGTTTTCGAAAATTGTTCGGAGAATGGGCTCAATACCTCAATACGATAGATGCTATCTTTAAGTGAATTTGTTTGCACGATAACTTCATTCGGACCAAAAAAATCTTTGGTGTTATAAATTAAATGGCCCAGTGAATCACTTTGCGAACAATATAATTGCACCCTCTTCCCGGGCACACCCAAATACGTTATGATGTTTTTGGCAGGCGCTTCAGTTTGAGTGTTAACTATTTTGGCCGAAATAATATGTCCGTTATACTCGGGCACGAAAGTAAAGCTGGCGGGTTTATTGGCCAGCACCTGTTGCCATTCAAACCTGCGCCAACCCTGGGTTAACATCAGGTTATCTAAAGCTTCGGATGTTTCGGCATCTTTGTTTTTAAAATAATAGTCGGGCGATTCAATAAAGCCTTTCAAATCCGAATTAAGCCACAGGTAATTAAAAATATCAGTTTTGTCAACCGCTTGCAGAGAATCGACTTGATAGATCGCCATAGATAATTCTGCATTTTGCAATTTGCCTCCTTTGTCTTTCGTGGCAACGTTTATACTAACCTTTTTACGCCGCCCATATAGTTGCTGATCGGCTGCCGCATCAATAAATAATTGCCGCTCGGGGCTTTTGAAATATAGTCTTTCACAAACCGCTTGTTTTAGGCCATTAAAAACAGTTAAATGTGAAATGCCATCTCCCAAAACACTGGGATCAATAAAAAAGTGGGCAATACCATCAGTGCTTACTGCCGTTGCGGCGGCTTTTATTTCCTGCCTTGTATGCGCAAACAGATAAATAGATTCGCCTGTTATGTTGTCGCTATGTACTGTAATATCCAACTGACCGTTTTCGGTTTTTGTTAGCTTCATAGCGTAACCGTGCGCCTTAATTTCGGATATGGCCTTAATTAGTGGTGCATTGTTTTTTATATAAATTATGGCTTTATAGGTGTCATTTACATTGGGTGTAAACGAAAAAGACCCCATCCCAAATTTTAGTGTTTGAAATTTTGTCAGCGTATCGTTATGTTGGTTTACGATTACTCCTTTTGCGGAAACACCCTTACCATCTGATGCGGTTATTTTGAAAGCAACTTTACTTTCAAGGCCACTTACCAGATTTCCTCCCTCGGGGAAAAACTGCACATCGTATTTTAAAGCTGTTTCTTTAAGCGGACCAGGAGACTTTAAGGGGTGATTAGTGAGTGTTATTGCTTTTTCAAAATAAAAATCGGGACTATAATTTTTCATCCAGTTGGTGTAGGCCCTCAATTTATAATTGCCATTTGCTGTAGTCACCGGCACATAAACAGAGCCATCGCCAAAACCATTTTTCATTGCAACCTTTACCTGGGCTATAGGGTTTTGCCTGTCGTCCAACACTTCAACATAAACCACTTTACTTAAATTGAGCGGTTTATGATCGTTACCGTCTACACAATAAACCTTAAACCAAACTATTTCGCCTGGCACATAAACGGTTTTATCGGTGTGTACGAAAACCTTTTCGAGCAAAGTGGTTTGCTTATATAAGTTAAAACTGTTTTGAACCTCGTTAATAGTTTGGGCGCTACTATTGAAGTAACAGGCAAATAGAGCCATCGTAAAAACGGTCAACCTGATGACTTTCATTATATTTCTCATGATCAAATATTTATTCGTTGTATGGCCCTTCACTAATTGGGATACAAACTTTTCAACTTTTTTTCAGTGTTTTTCTATTTTTTACACTTCGAAACTTAAACCCTCAAAATATTATTGCCAAAATGGTGGTTGTTTTGTGGTGCCACGTTCGGTACAAGACGCACATACCTGGCTCGAAGCCGTATATCCAATAATCCCGGAACTGTCTAATAATTGGTCCAATGGTATAGATTGCGAGCCGAGGGGTATTAAACGACCGGCTACCTGATTAACAGTCGGCCCTCCATTTGGCGACTGGTAATCAAACAATACCGTATCTAGTTTGCAGGTGTACGGAAAGGTGAAGTAGTTAAGGTCACGGGGTAATTGATACCGGGTAATAAATATCCTCTTTCGCTGAACGTTTGAAACACCGATAAACCCAATAACTGGTTTCGATGGTGTGCTCAGGCATTGTATATTTCCATTGATAGTTGATGGCTGGGCATCAAATATACTCCCCAATTGTTCGGTATTCTTTTTCATGTTAACCCAAAAATTATAAGCATCTTTCGATAGCGCGTATTGGTTTACCTCAATACTATATTTATCCTGGAGTTTTTCAGTATTTGCCAACACGTGCACAATTGGTTTTTGATGAATTACACGCTGTGTTAGCGAGGCCGATGAGCCTAAAATAATGGTACTTGATGAATCGCGGCCAAAGCAGTAATAGACCTGCTGGGCGGGGGTCCTTCGAACTATTTCCCGTCCGTTGGTAACAAACGCCGACTCATAGGGGCTGTGGAACTTCCATGTTTCGGCGTAATCCCAACGATAGTAATTTACCACATTAGCCGGATCGTGCGTATTTACATGAATCTGTACGGTATTGTAATCGGGTACAGTAAATCCGATACTGTCGATAGGCGGGTTATTTAATACTGCCTCATACGACGAAAGATATGATTCATTGTTGGATGTTGTTATCCTTAAACGATATTTATGTGTTTTATCAAGTGATAGCGCCGGTGTAGCATACATGCCTTTACCAAAATCCATTAAAAGATATTTCGAACTATCATCGCCTTCTACAACTACTTGCGCTCCCAACTCCGGCTTATGAGTATTACCCGACGAAAGGGGAACCGTGCGGCTAAGTTTTATAAATGTAGAGTCGGTACCACTATTTATCATTCCCTCAACCACCAGGTAACTGCCTGGCGAAGCAATCGCCGGCGGGTCATAGGGCAACTTGCAGCCCTGTGATACCACTATGAAAAATAAAATGCAACTCCAGGTAAAAACTTTTACTATCATTTTTTTTTCCGTTTTCAAAAAAGCAGATTGATTATTCATATTGCTTAAAATCGTATATTATAGTTTATAAATGGGATGGCGGCCGCGAATATGGATAATTTATACCCACTGATTACGCCGCCCTGTTCGGCAAAATAGGTGGAATATGCATTTTGCTGGCCCGTTAAATTGTAAACTCCTGCAGACCATGAACCATGGAAGCGTTGATGTACCCTATGGTTACCTTCGATGTTTATCGAAAAATCGGACCTGAAATAATCAGGTATTCTATAGGCATTTCTGTCCGAATAAAATACCCTTTCGGAGCCCGAATATTCAAATTCGGATACTGGCAAAGTAATTGGTCTGCCGGTACTGTAAATTATATTGAGCGAAACGCTATAGCGGTGAGTGAATCTGTAATTCCCCGTAAAATTAAAGGAATGTGGTTTATCGTAATTAGCCGGGTAGTACTTTCCGCCGTTTATTAACTCTCCTGCGTTGGGGTCATCCTGCCGTAAAAGCGTGCGCGAATAGGTATAGCTCAGCCATCCGTTTAATTTCCCTTCGGTTTTCTTTAATAAAAACTCAACACCGTAGGCTTTTCCCCGCGTATTAATTACGTCCTGTTCAATATGGTGGTTTAACAAAAGGTTTGCGCCGCTTTTGTAATCGAGATAATTATTGATGCGTTTATAATACACCTCGGCCGACAATTCGATGGTATTAGATTTTACGTTTTTAAAAATACCAAGCGAAACCTGGTCGCCAGATTGAGGTTTAATATTAGGGTCGCTTAATTTATAAACATCGGTTGGCGAAATAGAGGTAGAGTTTGAAAGCAAATGGAGATATTGGTGCATGGTATTGTAACCCACTTTTAACGATAAATCGTCGTTAATCAAATACCTGGCCGATAGTCTGATGTCGGGCGCGGCATAAGTATTAATAATCTGCCCGCCTTTGTAAATGGTGCTGTCAATTACATTTGTTGCATCTTTTGGCAAATTGGCGGCATAATAATTTATCGTTTGCGCACCGAGGTAGTTATATATATTAAACCTTACACCCGCGCTAACCGATAATTTAGATGTTATATCGTATTTATCACCTAAATATAATGCGCTTTCCAAGGCATGCTCGGGTGCTACAACATCGGGCGCTGCGAGCGAACTACTGCCGTAGGGTTCGAAACCGCCGGGGTTGGCCTTATATAAAATAGAGCTTAGCCCGAAATTAATGGTGTGTTTATTGCTGAGGTAGTAAGTAAAAACGCCCTTAAAATTGCTTTGGTTAATATTAAAGCCCAATTTAAACGCGTTAACCGGATTGGCACTGGCTCTTATTTCATATTGGTACCTGTCCACCCCGGCAGACAAAACGCTATATAGTTTATTGTTAAAATTATGTTTCCATTTTAAAACAATACTCTTGTTGCTATACGAATAAGCAGTGTCACTGTTGAGCCGGAATTTATCGCCACTGATGTAGCTTGATAGGTAAAGGTTGTTTTTATCATTTATTTGATGGCTCACATCAAAATTCACATCATAAAAAGAAGCTGAACTGCTTTTGTACGCAGCGGGCAAAAAACTCAGCAACCAATCGGAATAGGTTGTACGTGCGCCAAATATAAATGAGGTTTTATCTTTAACAATCGGCCCTTCAATGCTAAACCTACTGGTTAACAAGCCAATCCCTGCCGAACCAGTGAAGACTTTTTTATTGCCTTCGCGGTTGGTGATTTCCAATACCGACGATAAACGCCCGCCAAATCTTTCGGGGATACTATTTTTATAAAGTTCAATACCCTTTACTACATCCGGGTTAAATGCTGCAAAAAAGCCAAAAAAGTGCGCCGGATTATAAATAGTAGCACCATTAGATAAAATCAAGTTTTGGTCGGCAGCCCCCCCGCGAACGTTAAAACCGGTGGTAGCTTCGCCAACCGATGTAACCCCTGGGAGTGTAAGCACTGCCCGCAGTACATCGGCCTCGCCAAAAACGGTTGGTATTTGTTTAATGTTTTTAATATCGATCCGCGTTACACCAAGGGCTACACCGCGTACATTTGCCACCTTATCGGCCGAAATTTTAACCTCCTTCAACCTGTTTACCTGCTCCTGCATTTCGATATTTAATTTGCCATCGGCATAAAGTATTATCTGCCGGCGGGTATCGCGCATTCCCATCCCTCTAATATTTAACAAATGCCGTCCGCGAGGCATTGTAAGGGCAAAATATCCGAATTGATCAGTAGCTACACCAGCTTTAGTGCTTTCAACATAAATACTTGCACCAGCCACCGCTTCGCCCGTTTTAATATTGCGTACGTAACCTGATAAAACTGCATTGCCCGGTGCTATGACGTTTGTTTTTAAGCCGACTTCGTAAACCTTGTTTTCGGTTGTGGCCTCGGGTATTTTTTTATCACGATCGTCGGTGTAGTATGCTATTGCCGGGGGCTGTGTCACCTGCTGATTATTTGTCGGTGTTTCCAAAAAATCAGACGCTAATTCGCTTTTAATGTCTCTACCTTTAGCTAAAAAAATTTGCTGGTTGACAATAGCATAGTGATAATCGGTATTGCTGAACGCTATGTCTAAAATGTTTGTTACCGGTTTATAGGTTACCTGCAGGGTGATTTTTAAACTGTCGAACTGCGTAGCATCGTAAAAAAAATGGTAATCTGATTTCGATTCCAAATCAGTCACAAATTGCTCAATTGTTGCCTTTTCGAAATTCACGCTAATCAACTTTACATCTTTTTGCTGCGCGAAACCTACCCGGACTAGAAAGACCAAACAAAAAATAACAAGATAAAGGCTTTTCATATTAATTGCTTAAATGGTCATAAAAAGATACAATTTTGACCATTGCCTCTTCTGGTTTAGCCCGAAACTGAATGTGATTGGTTTTAATATATTGCTTTAATTCCTTTTTTTTATCCTTTAAAAGCTCCAACAGTTCGCCCTGATTATTGAAGCTATAAAAAACGTTGTTTTTTTGGAGGAACCACTTTGTGGACTCCGAGAAATAGCTTTCGGCCCAGTTGTTTGTTTGAATTGTTTTTTCTCGTTTTACCAAAATTTCAGTTTTACCGAGATATAATTGATCATAAAAACCCGGCTTTAAACCTTCCTTTTCGCCAGGGGCATCACTTTTTACATTGACGAAATGATGGTTTAAGAAATTAAAACTTTTTACTTTTTCTTTAACTAATGAATACATAGAATAATGATTATATAGAAGCGCTACCACTTGGTCGGTATTTAAGTCGTAAAGCATAGGTACGTCATCGTAATAAACGTCATCGTAATAAACCGATCCGGGAGTAAACGAGTTTACATCCAAAAAATAGGCGTTGCCCTTTGCTAGTGGGTCGTGTAAATGGTATTCAATTCCATTAAATATATCGGCCTGCTTGCCAACCGACGAATGATAAAACGTTACCGCCTTATCAAAGGCATTTTGCTGTGAACTACTATCACGATTAACAACTTGCGCTAAAGTTTTTTTGCTGATTACTATATTGATAAGGCATAAAATCACGGACAGGTAAACAATTTTTCTCATTGAGGGCGTATATAGGTAAAACTGACTCATATTTTAGAAATGGACTTAACTTTTAACCTGGCAGCTGTGATTATAACCTGATTTTTATTTTCACGCACATCAAAAATGGCCTGTCCCAATTTTTTATTAACAATGAGTGAGGATTTGGTGCTGAAACCGGCGAACGTAGTGTATTTGACTTCTATGATATCATCCTTACAAACGGCGATGTACATTAAGCCTTTATCCGGCTTAAGTAGCAATCCCCTGGCATCTTTTTATAAGATATACCAGTGACGTTAGCAGATATGCTTATGCAAAGCAAAATCAGGGGAATTATCGGTTTGCAGCAGACCTGCTTCAATACTTGCGTCTTGTTCAACATGAATATAGGTTTATCATAGGTTTATTGGTAGATAAAATGATAGCTAACAAAGTCGTCTCCGCATTGAATGTCGGTGTTCCCCACTTCCCATCCGGAAACAAAGAAACTATTATCTCTTTTTTAAAGCTATCAGGTTATTGATTGGGCTGGGCCAAAAGTATAGATGGGAAAGATGGATGAACGGGTACAAAAGTAAATAAATAGGGCACAAAATGTTCAAATTGACGAAACTTTGCGCGGCCCATGCTGTCAGATGTGTTCCTCAATACTACAGCCTAACGCTTGGGGCGGGCATCCACAATTTGAAGAAGAGCACCTGATTGCGGTGGTTCAACTTGGTCCGTTTTCTTAAACGAATGATCTGAAAACAATTTCTTGAATAGGGTATTAGTTATATAATTAAAGGGCCCGCGAAATTACTGCCGCAGGCCCTTCATAAATTATATTATTAACATATCCATTTTATTTGAGTCTCGCTAACAAAAAAAAGCCCGGAGGGGAACTCCAGGCTTTTATAAAATAAAGGGCTTATCTAAGTGTACTCTCGGCGTAAAACTTAATTCCCTACTTCCGACATGAATTTGATACGCATAAGCTGTACCTCTTCGCGGGTATAATCATCCGGGCCCAGGTCTACCAGGGCATCATCTATGGAGTCTATCTCGGCTGTCTTGAAGTAGTCGTAAACCTCTTCTTGTTTGTCCTCATCAATAACCTCGTCGATATAGTAATTGAGGTTGAGTTTGGTACCCGAGTTTACGATTGTTTCTACCTCTTTCAATATCTCCTCGTAGGTGAGGCCTTTAGAGGCGGCTATATCATCCAGATTCAAATGGCGGTCGATATTCTGGATGATGAATACTTTCAAAGCCGATTTATTGGCGGCGCTTTTAATAACCATATCCACCGGGCGGTCTATATCGTTATCGTCCACGTATTTCTCTATCAGATCGGTAAACGGCTTGCCGAATTTCAGCGCCTTGCCTGCTCCCACGCCGGATATTTGCTTAAGTTCCTCTGTATTTATCGGATAATGCGTGCACATTTCTTCCAAAGAAGGGTCCTGGAAGATAACGAACGGTGGCAAGGCTTTTTGCTTGGCTATTTTCTTGCGCAGGTCTTTCAGCATCTGCAGCAGTGCCGTATCTAATGCACCACCACCCTGTTTAGGGCCGTCCTCGGCCTCGTCATCGTCTGTCGGGCCCATGTCCCTGTTCAACACGAAACGAATGCTGTAGGGGTTCTCTATGAACGAATTGCCGGCTTTGGTTAAATGCAACAGGCCGTAATGATCAATATCTTTCGAAAGGAAATTGTTCAGCAAAGCCTGACGCATGAGCGAGTTCCAAAGGTTATCGCCGTCTTCTATACCGGTGCCGAAGTAATCTTCCAATTTATCGTGCTCATAGTTCTTCACCTGGGCATCATCTTTGCCCATCAGGATATTGATGATATGGCAATCGTCGAATTTCTCTCCGATTAGTTTAATCAGGCTAAGGGCTTTATGCAGCTGCGCTTCGCCATCAAAATGGGTTTTCGGTGCCGAGCAGTTATCGCACATGCAATTGCAACCGGCTTCATTAAAGTTCTCGCCAAAGTAATGCAGCAACTGCTTGCGTCGGCAAACCGACGATTCAGCATAATCGATAACCTCTTTCAGTATCTGGGTGCCTATCTCGCGCTCGGCCACAGGCTTATCTTTCATAAACTTCTGCAGCTTATCGATATCCTTGCCGCTGTAGAAGGCAACGCAAACACCTTCACCGCCATCGCGGCCGGCGCGGCCGGTTTCTTGATAGTACCCCTCCATGCTTTTAGGCATATCGTGGTGTATCACGTAGCGTACATCAGGCTTATCTATACCCATCCCAAAGGCGATGGTAGCCACAATAACGTCTACATCTTCCATCAGAAACTTGTCTTGTGTATCGGCACGCACCTTAGGGTCTAAACCGGCGTGGTATGGCAATGCCTTTACACCGTTTAGATTAAGCGCCTCGGCCACTTCCTCAACCTTTTTACGGCTGAGGCAATAAATAATGCCCGATTTGCCCTGGTTTTGCTTTACGAACTTTACGATTTCCTTAATAGCCGTGCGCTTAGCCCTTACCTCGTAAAACAGGTTTGAGCGGTTGAACGACGACTTGTAAACCGTAGCGTTGTTCATTTGCAGGTTCTTCTGGATATCCTGCTGTACTTTGGGTGTTGCGGTTGCGGTTAAGGCTATGATAGGGATATCGTCACCTATATTGCTTATCACCTGGCGTATCTTGCGGTATTCGGGCCGAAAATCATGCCCCCACTCTGAAATACAGTGTGCTTCATCTACCGCCACAAAGGATACCTGGTTCAGCCTCAAAAAATCGACGTTCTCTTGCTTAGTCAATGATTCGGGCGCAACGTAAAGCAGCTTTGTTTTGCCGCTCAATACATCGTCTTTTACTCTCAGAATATCGGCTTTGGTAAGCGAGGAATTGAGGAAATGCGCTATGCTGTCTGAGCCACCGAAGGCCCTTAGCTGGTCTACCTGGTTTTTCATCAGTGCAATGAGCGGGGAAATCACAATCGCTGTGCCTTCGCTCATCAATGCAGGTAGTTGATAACACATGGATTTGCCACCACCGGTAGGCATTATCACAAATGTATCGTTACCTGCTAAAATGTTCGTAATTATCGCTTCCTGCTCCCCTTTAAAGTTATCAAACCCGAAGAAATTCTGCAGGTTATCAAAAAGCGATTTTTTAGCTTCTATCATCTATGTACTTTAATACGTTTTAAAAATATGGTTCAAAATAACAAAAATTTATAAATAAACGATGGGTTTTGTGTAAAATTTTATATAAAAATGATTATTCTTCTGAAAACAATTTGTTTATTTAAACATTTAAAAGAGTGTATTTTTTGCGTTGAAATATTTAGTTCTATTTAATACTAAATTTACAAATTAATGCACACTTTTAACCAGTATTTAACAAATAAAAATTCATCGACCCGAGCATGAACAAAAACTACTATGCCATTATTATGGCAGGCGGTATTGGCAGCCGTTTTTGGCCAATAAGCAGGACTTCTCATCCAAAACAATTCATCGATATACTGGGTACCGGGAAAACACTCATCCAAAACACCTATGATCGTTTCCTTAAAATTTGCCCTAAAGAGAATATTTATGTAGTCACCAACGAAATTTATACCGGCCTGGTAAAAAAGCAACTGCCAGATATGGCAGACGACCAGATACTCACCGAGCCTGTTATGCGCAACACCGCGCCTTGCGTGGCCTACGGCTGTTTTAAAATTGAAAGCCTTAACCCTAACGCTGCTATCGTAGTGGCCCCGTCTGACCACCTGATACTAGACGAGGCTGCCTTTGTTACTGCTATAGAAAAATCGTTGCAGGCAGCTATCGAAAAGCAATGCCTGGTAACGCTGGGTATAAAACCATCGCGCCCGGATACCGGCTACGGCTATATCCAATACACTGATGAGGTAGTCAACGACGATTTTCATAAAGTGAAAACCTTTACCGAGAAGCCAACCGTGGATATTGCCAAAACCTTTATCCAAAGCGGCGACTTTTTGTGGAACGCAGGGATTTTCGTATGGTCGGCAAAGGCTATTGTAAAAGCCTTTAACAGCTACCTGCCCGAAATGCATGAGATATTTGCCGAAGCCCGCTCCGTTTACAATACCGACGAGGAAAAGGCTTTCGTACACAAGATATACCAGCGCTGTATCAATATCTCTATCGATTATGGCATTATGGAAAAGGCATCCAACGTTTACGTACTGCCATCAGAATTTGGCTGGAGCGATTTAGGTACCTGGGCATCCATCTATCAACTGGCCGATAAGGACTATGTGGGCAACGCCGTTATCCCATCAGAAAAGGTGATTATGTACGATAGCAGCAACTGCATGGTAAACGTACCCGGCGAAAAGCTGGTGATATTGCAAGGACTGCACGATTTCATCGTAGTAGAGAGCAACAATTCCCTGCTCATTTGCCCGCGCGACCAGGAACAGAACATTAAACAAGTAGTTGCCGACGTAAAGAGCAAGTTCGGGGCGAAATACATATAGAAGAGATTCAAGACATAAGAATCAAGATACAAGACTAAAATAAGAAAGCCCAACTAAAAGTACTAGCTGGGCTTTCTTGTCTCTTGATTCTTTTTAAATATTTCGCTGCCTTATAGCTTCATACAATATCACCGCTGTGGATACCGATACGTTCAATGATTCTATCTCGCCGAACATGGGTATTTTGGCCAGATGGTCTGATATACGGATGATTTCGTTGCGGATACCATCTTCTTCCGAACCCATAATGATAGCCGTTGGTGCGGTATAATCTGGCGTGTAGATAAACTCGTTGGTTTTCTCGGTGCAGCAAACCAATTGCAGGCCCGATTCTTGCAAAAACTTAACGGTTTGCATAAAATTATCATGGCGGCAAACCGGTATCTTATACAGCGCACCTGCCGACGTCTTAATTGCATCGGGGTTTATTTGTGCCGAGCCTTTTGCCGGGATAACGATGGCGTGCACGCCTGCACATTCGGCCGTGCGGGCTATGGCCCCCATATTGCGCACATCGGTAATGCTATCCAAAACCAAAATCAAAGGCACCTCCCCTTTTTCAAAAATCTCCGGGATAATGTTCTCTACCTTATGGTAAGTAATGGGCGATATAAACGCGATAACGCCCTGGTGATTTTTCATGGTGATGCGGTTCAGCTTCTCTACCGGCACCTGTTGCGCGGTAATCTGGTACTCATTCATCACATCGCGTAGCTCATTTAGCAGGCCGCCGCCCAGTCCGCGCTGCGTGTAAAGCGCTTCAATTTCTTTCCCGGCAAGTATCGCCTCGATAACCGCACGTATGCCAAAAACCATTTGGTTGCCTTCGCGCACCGGCTTAGAATTATAACTCATTTCTTGTATGTTGGATAGGGGCAAAAGTAGCTATATAAACTCATTTTACGGTTATTGAACTAAACAGCATTTTGGTATTCGCCAAATACGCCATTGCCGTAGTTAACAATTGCCAACTTTTATCCACATTGTTATATTATGCTGATGTTAAGCCAATTATAAAATACCCAACAAGTTATTAACATCGGGCCTTGATAACAATGCCCCAAATTTATATCGCTGATACCGTTTTCATTAAGTTTTAAATTGGTATGTGGACGAAATATCGAACATCCTCCATGTTATTTTGTATATTTTTGTTCGTTATGATTTTCGAGAACGATTCTACCAATAATAAGACCAACACCGACCGTAAAAGCCGTTTCAGCAACCCTACACCAAACGGGTTGCTGGGCAAATTACCTCCCCAGGCGCTAGACCTGGAGGAAGCTGTATTGGGTGCGCTGATGCTGGAAAAAGATGCCCTTTCTTCAGTTATCGATGTATTGAAACCAGAGGTTTTTTACGAAATCCGCCACCAAAAAATATTCAATGCCATTGCGGTGCTGTTCGAGAAAACATCACCGGTAGATATCCTTACTGTGGTTGCCCAGTTGCGCCAGCAGGGCGAACTGGAAATGATTGGCGGCGCGTACTACGTTACCGAGCTTACCAACCGCGTAGCCTCTGCCGCCAACATCGAGTACCACTCGCGCATCATCATCCAAAAATACATACAGCGCGAATTGATACGCATCTCTACCGAAGTAATCAGCTCCGCTTATGAAGATACCAGCGACGTTTTCGACCTGCTGGATAAAGCCGAAAAGAACCTTTTCGAGATAGCCCAGAACAACCTCCGCCGCGATTCGCGCATGATGGACGACCTTGTGCATGAAGCATTAAAGGACATGGAAGCGCTGAAGGACAAAAAGGACGGCCTAACAGGCGTTGCCTCCGGCTTTACCGAGCTTGATCGTATGACCTCAGGATGGCAAAAATCCGATTTGGTGATCATCGCTGCGCGCCCGGCAATGGGTAAAACCGCCTTTGTACTTACCTGCGCGCGTAACGCCGCAGTAGATTTCAACAAGCCGGTGGTAGTGTTCTCGCTGGAGATGTCCTCGGTTCAGTTGGTGAATCGTTTAATATCCGGCGAAACTGAGATTGAGCAGGAAAAGATACGTAAGGGAACTTTGGAAGAGTGGGAATGGCAACAGATACACTCGAAAGTTGGCCGCCTGGAGCAGGCTCCTTTGATTATAGACGATACCCCATCCTTAAATATATTCGAGTTCCGCGCTAAATGCCGCCGTTTAAAATCTCAGCACGATATACAGCTGATTATCATCGATTACCTGCAGCTGATGCACGGCAAAGCCGATGGCAAGGGTGGCAACCGCGAGCAAGAAATCGGTAGTATTTCCCGCGCTTTAAAAACGGTAGCAAAGGAGTTGAATGTGCCGGTAATTGCGCTCTCGCAGTTGAGTCGTGCGGTAGAGAGCCGCCCCGGTGGTTCTAAGAGGCCCATGCTATCAGATTTACGTGAATCGGGCTCTATTGAGCAGGATGCGGATATGGTATTATTCCTTTACCGCCCCGAGTATTACGGCCTGGATGTGGATGAGGATAACAACCCAACACAGGGCGTGGGCGAGGTAATTATTGCCAAGCACCGTAACGGCGAAACCGGCCGCGTAAGGCTTAAGTTCGTTGGCAAGTACGTGAAATTTACCGATTTGGAAACCAATATGGACGGCTTCCCTCCTGCCGGCAACGCCTTTGCAGGTTTAGCTCCGTCACAGGATTTCGAGAAGCAAAGCAACTTCATCATCCGTCCCTCAAGGATGGACGATATGGAAGACGAGCCACCGTTTTAAAGTCGGGCGGTGAGCTTCTTAAGCGGGAACTTCTGTCCAGGTTTTATTTTATAGAATATTAACAAACGCGGGAGATTTGAGTCGGATCGAGATAATATTCCTACGCTGATTTTTTGCCTCGCGAAAGCTTAAATTCGTCAAAAACACCTTCAAAAATCGTCGCTTTTCTTCAATTTTTCGGTGTTTTTCTAACCTTTTTGGGCGTTTTAGGGTATTTTTTGAGCAAGCATAAAAAACTCCCGGATTTACGCGTAAACGGTAATTTATAGCTAAATGTGCATTACAGCGAAGCAAAACATTTCCAGCTTTTTCCAACTTTTGCGCGGATTTTAGCTATGATTTTCCAGGAATTTCCAACTTAAAAATGACATTTGATTGGGTGATTCGACACTGTCAATCCAAGGGCTACGCCTATTAGGATGATGATTGGTGCCTTAATCTTTGTAAACTGCAACAAAAGAAAGGTAGCTGCCATTAACCCGTAGGCCAATAAATTGAGGTGGAAGGGCTTCATCAACATAATAAACGCCGTGGCCATAAAACCTACCGCTACGGCATTGATGCCGCTCAAGGAGTTTTTGATGCGGGTTATCTTTTTCAGATCGTTCCAAAACGGCACGATGAACAGGATGAGTATCAGCCCCGGCAGGTTGATGCCGATAACCGCTACCGCGCTGCCCACTATCTGCCCTGCAATACCGTAGCCTCTATCGCCCATGGCAATGCCGCCAACAAATGACGTAAATGAGAATGTTGGCCCCGGCAATGCCTGCTGCAAAGCATATCCGCTTAAGAATTCCGAATTGGTGAGATAGTGCTTCAGCTCCACAAATTCGGTGTACATCAGCGGCACCAGTACCTGCCCACCGCCGAATATCAATATCCCATTGCGGTAAAAATTCTCGAACAGACGTATGGGTAAACTGAAGGCCGAATTACGGCTCACCACAGCACCCAAAGTGGCAAAAAACAGCAATATTCCTATAAAGTAAGCAACCTTATTTGGGTTTACGTTACTGAACAGCTTTACCCGCAACTCGTTTTCCTGAGGCTGCGTTTCCAATGCAGAGGAAATGATGCCCCCCATCAAAATCAACAAGGGGAAAGCGTAAGGGTTCTGCAATATCAGTGTGGCAATCAAGGAGGCGGCCGCAAGCATCACAGTAACTTTGGTGCGCAGGAACTTAGAGGCAAACGTATAAGTGGCGTATCCTACTATGCCTACCGCCATTGGTTGAACAAACCGCAGTATGGCGGTCAATCTCTCCTTATCGGCAAACATTTTATAGCTAATGGCGGCCATGCACATAATGGCCGATGAGGGCAATATCCAAATCAGGAAGGTTATGATGGCTAATCGCAGCCCCCCTACTTTCCAGGCTATGCCCACCAGCGTTTGGGTAGACGATGGGCCCGGCATAATCTGCGAGAGAGCGTTTAGTTCCAGCAGTTCCTCCTCGGTAATATAACCGCGTTTCTGCACAAATTCGCGCAGCAAAACGGCAATATGCGCCTGCGGACCACCAAATGCAGTAAAGGTGTACAGCGATACATCCCTGATGAATAAAAGCTCCCTGCGCCTCAATGTACTATCGGTTAATAGTCGTCGTCATCATCATCGTCGTAACCTTTGGCGGCCAAATACACGCCCTGCAATTCGCTGTAGGCATGGTTATCGCGCTTCTCTTTGGTTATCTTCATGCCTGTTTCGTAGATGCGTATGGCATCATCTTTACGGCCAAGGGCTTCGTACAATTTACCCAGATGATAATAAGTGCCTGTATAACCGGGGTGGTTGTTCACCAGGTCCTCATAATAGCCCAGGGCTTTTTCGGTATCGTTAAGGCGCAGGTACTCTGTGGCTAAGGCATATTTCAAAAATTCGTCTTCAGGCTCGTTCTGTATAAATGCCAACAGCTTATCTAATCTGCTTATCTCCATTTTTTACTCTCTCTTTTTTAACTAAATTTGCATCACCAACAAATACCCGTAAAACAAACCAATTATGATGAAAATACTGGTATGTATCAGCAACGTTCCGGATACCACTACAAAAATAACCTTTACAGATAACAACACCCAATTTAATACCAACGGCGTTCAGTTCATCTTAAACCCATACGACGAGATTGCCCTGGCCCGCGCCATAGAACTTACCGACGGCGGCCAAGGCACCGTTACCGTTATTAACGTAGGCGATGCCGCAACGGATACCACCATACGCAAAGCACTGGCCATTGGCGCTACCGATGCCGTGCGCATAAACGCCAAACCGCAGGATGCCTGGTACGTGGCTTACCAGATAGCCCAATACGTAAAGGCAAACCCTTTCGATTTGATACTTACCGGCCGCGAATCTATCGATTACAACGGCTCTAAAGTTGCCGGCATGCTGGGTGAATTGCTCGATATCCCATCGGTTTCTATCATCAAGAAACTGGATGTTGACAATGGTACCGCAACGGTAGAGCGCGAAATAGAAGGCGGCAAGGAAGTATTGACTATTCCCCTACCCTTTGTGGCCGGTACTGCCGAGGGGGTTGCCGAACCTAAAATACCCAACATGCGCGGCATCATGAGCGCACGTACCAAACCACTTACGGTGGTTGAACCTGTAACAGTTGAAACCTTTTCAAACATCATCGGTTATGAAACGCCGGCCCCGCGCGGCAAGGTAACGCTGGTTGATGCAGGTGATCCCGCCGAACTGGTTGAATTGTTGCATACGCAAGCAAGGGTTATATAATCATTCCTATTTTACCTCAAGAAGAAAAACGATATATGTCAGTTTTAATATATGCGGAAAATGCAGGCGGGAAGTTCAAGAAATCAACTTTCGAAGCGGTAAGCTACGCCAAAGCCATTGCCGACCAGAATAAAACCAGCGTCGTAGCCATTTCCATTGGCGATGTGGCTGCTGGCGAGTTAGCCGCCCTTGGCCAATACGGCGCCGAAAAGGTGCTGAACGTAAGCAACGCTAAACTGAAAAACTTTGTGAACCAGGCCTACGCCTCGGTAATTGCCGAAGCTGCCAAAGCACAGGGCGCGGATATTGTTGTGCTATCCAACTCGTTCAGCGGGCGCGGACTTGCCCCACGCATTGCTGTAAAACTGCAAGCCGGCCTGGCCGATGGCGCAGTTGAACTGCCAACTCAGGATAGCGGCAAATTTACGGTGAAGAAAACAGCCTTCTCCGGCAAGGCGTTTGCCACGGTGGAGTTTACCTCTGCTATAAAGGTAATTTCGCTTACGCCTAATGCTTATAAAGTAGTAGCGAACGGGGCGGATGCGCCGGTGGAAGATTTTGCCATAGAAAATAAAGAGTCCGACTTTAAGGCGATGATAAAAGATATCGTGCGCTCTACGGATAAGGTTTCCTTGCCCGATGCCGAGATTGTGGTATCAGGCGGGCGCGGACTGAAAGGCCCCGAAAACTGGGGTATGGTTGAAGAACTGGCTGAACTGCTTGGGGCTGCTACGGCTTGCTCAAAACCAGTATCTGATGCCGGCTGGCGCCCACATAGCGAACATGTTGGCCAAACAGGCATAGCTGTCAGCCCAAATTTGTATATTGCCATTGGAATTTCGGGGGCCATACAGCACCTGGCGGGTGTAAGCTCGTCAAAGGTTATCGTGGTAATCAATAAAGATGCCGAGGCCCCGTTTTTTAAGGTTGCGGATTACGGCATAGTTGGCGATGCCTTTGAGGTATTGCCAAAATTGATTGCTGCGGTTAAGGAATATAAAGCTTCGGCTTAAAAACTGTTTTGTTGCGATGGGTAATGATATGAAAAAAATTGAGCTGGATATCGTTGGGCTTTCTTATAGCCAAACACAATCCGGCGCGTATGCGTTGGTTTTGGGCGAAATGAACGGCCGCCGCAGGTTACCTATCATCATAGGCAGCTTTGAGGCACAGGCTATTGCGATAGAAATAGAAAAAATGACGCCGAGCCGTCCCCTCACCCACGACTTATTCAAGAGCCTGGGGCAGGCGTTCAACATCTCGGTACAGGAAATCATCATCTACAACCTGGTAGATGGTATATTTTATGCCAAGCTGGTTTGTTTCGATGGCAAAAAAACGGTAGAGATTGATGCCCGTACCTCCGATGCCATTGCGGTATCGGTACGGTTCGATTGCCCTATTTACACCTATGAGTTTATCCTCTCTACAGCGGGTATCGTGATAGAGGGCAACGATTTCGTGTACCTTGAGAACATTAACGAAACCTCCGAAGAAAAAACACCGGCCACACCTGCGGGTTCATTTACCTCCGTTAGCGACGACGAGCTAAAAACCCGCCTGCAGCAGGCCCTCGCCGAGGAAGCCTACGAAAAGGCCGCAAAAATACGCGATGAGCTAAATAAGCGGAAAGCATCCTAAAGAATGGTAAAGGAAAATTGCCGGTCCCGGCATACCCTTACCATTATATATAGGCAACCGATCTTTAAAAATTTAAGCCAATATTCAAATTGCTTACACTATTCCTTAATGCTGAATAAGTATTATCCTTCAAAATGTCAGCAATACCGCCTTGCCCATTAACTTCTATAAAGAACTTTGCCTTTTCTGATACAGGGAATTTAACGCCGATGCCAACGTCAAGGCCGGCATCGGTTGTGTTAAAAATATTTTTCACATCGCTGCCGCCGGTCGTTTCTTTGGCATTCAATAAAATACCAACGTACGGGCCAAAATTAAGGTACCAATTTTTAGTGCGGCCAAAGTGCCAGTTAGCCATAACCGGGATAGTTAAATAGTCTAAATTGTAAGTAGTATTAAATTGATCGGTAGGTGTTTCAAGATAACCTTTCCAGCCTTTTTGGTCGTAAGCCAATTTACCCTTAATGCTCCAGCTTTCCGAGAAAAAATGATCAAGCGATATACCGAAGTTAAACCCTGTTCTGTAATCGCTATTGGTGTAAGCGCTGGTTGTAACGGTTGCAAAGTTTAATCCGGCACTAACGCCAAATTGGTTGGTATTTTTAGTTTGTGCAACTGCCGTTAGCGAAAGAATTGCTGAAGCCAGCAAGAGGGTAAAAAACTTTAACATGAATTGTAATTTAAGTTGATTAAAGGTAAGGTTTTTTGCCATTCTTTTCAGTTATTTTGGATAAACTATGCGAGTCCGTTTTCCCATCTCGCCTTATTTCAGTAATTTCCGCTTTTGAATTTAACGTTTTACTCATACTGATCTTAAACTGTGCTATATGAATATTAAGTTCCGCTTAATACTAATGAATTTCCTGCAATTCTTTATTTGGGGAGCCTGGCTTATTTCTATAGGCAAATATTGGTTTTCTAATAACCTGGGTAGTAATATTCAATTTGGAGCGATATTTTCTACTATGGGGATAGCTTCCATCTTTTCCCCCACAATTGCGGGCATTATCTCCGACAAATACATCAATGCAGAAAGATTATACGGGTTACTACACATTTTAGGTGCACTTACGCTATTTACTATAGCACGTGTTACCAACCCCATAACATTTTTTTGGGTGATGTTGTTGAATATGTTTTTCTATATGCCAACGCTGTCGTTATCCATAGCGGTTTCCTATTCGGCATTAAAAAAATCGGGCGAAGACGTTGTAAAGGTATTCCCTCCTATTCGCACATGGGGAACTGTGGGTTTCATTGCCGCACTATGGACGATAAACTTCACGCATAACGGAGAATCGGCCAATCAGTTTTATATCGCTTCTTTTGTAGCGTTAGTATTGGGTGTGTATGCCTTCACATTGCCGCAGTGCCCGCCGCTGGCAGCAAAAAATCAAAAAAAATCGTGGGTAGAGTTGATGGGGCTGGATGCGTTTAAACTATTTAAAAGCCCTCGCTTTGCTATATTCTTTGCTTTTTCGATGTTATTGGGGGCCGCCTTGCAACTTACCAATGCTTACGGCGATACTTTCCTCGGCGATTTCAGCAAAATCCCTGCTTATAAAGACACGATCGCGGTGACGCACTCTGAGGTTGTTATGTCAATCTCTCAATTTTCGGAAACGTTATTTATTTTGGCAATCCCATTTTTCCTGAGGAGGTTCGGTATCAAATACGTAATGCTTTTCAGTATGATAGCCTGGGTGCTGCGTTTCGGATTGTTCGCTTTCGGCAACCCGGCCGAGGGTTTTTGGATGATCATCCTATCGTGCATCGTTTACGGTATGGCCTTCGATTTCTTCAATATCTCTGGTTCTTTATTTGTGGAAACACAAGCGTCGCCTGAAATACGGGGCAGCGCACAAGGATTATTCATGATGATGGTAAACGGGTTTGGTGCATTTTTTGGGAGCAACCTAAGCGGTTGGTTAATTCAACACTATTTTATTTTACCTAATGGCGAGAAAGACTGGCACAACATCTGGCTGTCTTTCGCTGGCTATGCGTTGGTAATCGCCATCGTTTTCCCATTCGTTTTCAGGTATAAGCACAATGCCGCTTTAAAGCACGCTATAGAACATGCTTAATTTCAGACACGGGAACAAAGGCAACAAGATTCAAGAAAAAAAAATCTTACAATAGCTTACTAATAACCTCAATCACAACAAGCTATGAAAAAGCATTACCGGCACGAAACGGATTGCCTTAATTGCGGAGCCGACTTGCAGGGCCACTTTTGCCATGTTTGCGGGCAGGAAAACCTACAGATGAAGGAAAGTTTTGGCCACATGCTTAACCATGCGGTAAGCGATTACTTTCACTTTGATTACCAGTTTTTCCATACCCTGAAACCTTTGTTTGCCAAACCCGGCAAGCTCACGGTTGATTACCTGGCCGGCCGGCGGATGCAGTACCTGCACCCGGTAAAGATGTACATTTTTATCAGTTTGATTTTCTTCGTACTGTTTTTTAAAGTGAACGGCAACAATGTGGTAAAGGTGAGTGAGAATAAAAAGAAAGCCGAACAGGGGGTTAAATTGAAAGATACCATTCAACACAACCTGCTTACCGATATTAACAACGATGGCAGCCTAAGCCCTGAAGAGAAGAAGAAGATAAAAGGACTTGTAAGCACCTACTTGCCGGGTGCAGTAAAAAAAACCGTTCAGGACTCCAGCGTAAAAGACAAGCCCGGTCATGAAAACGCAGGAGGTGAGGAAAGTGAAGAACGCGGCAACTTCGTTATAAACAATGATACCAAAGCCAAAACATATGAGGAATATTTAGCAGAACAGGCTAAACTGCCGGAAGAAAAACGCAACGGTATTTTAATGCGGTATATTACTAAAAAAGGCTTCGATTGGAATAAACAGGGGCACCCGCAGGAAATTGTTAAAGAAGCGGTTACGCATAATTCGCCAAAAATTATGTTTGTGATATTGCCGCTGTTTGCCCTGATATTGAAGATAGCTTTCAGAAAAAATCATAAGCTGTATGTAGAGCATATCATCTATTCCATACATCTGCACTGCTTTGTGTTTCTGTTTCTTACGGCATCTTTACTCCTGCAGTTGATACTGCCGAATAGTTGGGAAAAACCGGTTATGGATTGGGTGCAACTGATTACATTTGTTGGCATTGTGTGGTATGTTTACCGATCGTTAAGGGTGGTGTACCAACGCAGTCGCTGGCGTACCGTAAGCAAAATGATAGGTGTATCCCTGATGTACCTTCTTACTTCAATTGCCTGTTTTTTTGTGTTTCTTTTCATCATAGCGCTCACATCGGTATAAAACACCTGCTAAAACTTCCGTGTTTTTACCAAAATGGGCACAAAAAAGGGATGTTTTTATCGCCTTTTTCTTGCTTATTTGGGGGCTTTCCATCCCGTTTGCAAGGCCTGTAAGGCATTCGCCAGATAAGCCAGCGGCGCGTTCCAATTAATGGCAATTTCGTTAGAGGCATAGGCCCCGTCGTCATCAATATAAGCTTCGTCGGGGAAAAGTGAGGGCAGCTTTATTTTATCCTGCATGCCCGGATTTGGCCCGCCTGCCAATAAGCCAGGCACCGGGTCCACCACCCCATCTGCCACCGATGGCCGGTGATGCGGGTGCATGGTTGGCTTGCTGCCGAAGCCTGTCACATAACAATAGCCTGTACCATTCCGGCCCAAAATATAATCGAGGTTGGCGAGAGCGAAATTCAAATATCGTTTATCGCCAGAAAGCTTGTATGCTTTTATCAAAAGTATCCCTTGGTTAGCGGCAATGCTGTTGCTGCCCCAATTAAAGTTTGCGTTCAAATTGGTCATTGGCGTTTCATAGGCGTTTTTGTCAACACCATTTGTTATCATATCCGCTAAAGCTAAAATATTGGTTTTTAGACTGATCGAATCAGCATATTTTTTTGAATTTTGTAGCAACGTATAATACCCCAGCATGCTAACCGAACTCCATGTTGGTACCTGGAACAATCGCTTGCTGGTTATTGGAAATTTATCCAGGTAAGCTGCCTTTTCCGTTGTTACATACAACTCCGCAGCCGCCCAAATAAATTCATCAGTAACGCGCCTATCGCCATAAGTACCTGTAACCACCGCCGGCTTAAATTCCCGGTTCATCGCATCCTGGTTGTAAATCACCGCCGGATTTTTCTCTGCCCAGGCCCAGGCATATTCCGAAGCCTTTATGCAGGAATCTGCAAGCCCCGGCAGTTGCTTCGGGAATTTTTTGAAGATACGCGAAGCCTGCGCCATCACCGCAGCAAAATCCAGCGAAGCGGCAGTGCTTTTTTGTACTACGTAGCGCGTAGAGTCTGCCTTATCGGGCATAATCATGCCATCGAAACGGGCGTTGGTCAATTTATGATAAACGCCGCCATCGTTCGGGTCCTGCATAGTCAGCATCCAGCGGAGGTTCCATAATACCTCGTCAAGCACATCGGGCAGTTGGTTTGTGCTTTCCGGGATATTGAGTTTCACGGTTTTCATATATTCCGGAAAATCCTCGTACAAAGAAAGCAGCGTAGCCATAGTTATACCACTGTTCACAATGTATTTATTGTAGTCGCCCGCGTCGTACCAGCCCCGGGGCGAGGAAATCACGAAGCCTGCAGGTCGTTTATCCGATGCCGCAGATGCATGAATCAACACCTTATCATCGGGATGGCCCGCCGCCCTTTGCCATTTGCCGGCATACTTTTCTTCTAACCGGATAGATGCGCGCTGGTAATAAAAAGCCTTAAGACTGCCATCAGCCACGGGCTTAAGCACATTTGGCTTAATTTGAAATTCATATGAACTACCGAGGCCCTCAACCTCTATAAAATATTTACCAGGCTTGTCGAACGTAGAAAAATCGGCAATAAAAGTGTATGCACCAGAAAAAGCAGGCTGTGCAGCAGTAGTCAACTGCCCTGTAAAAAAGGTTTTCCCTTTCGCATCCCTAATCCGGAATTCCATCTTTTTTGTCGCAACAACAATGGCCACCTTAGGTGATACCGGGTAAAAGCCAACCTGATTTAAACGGATAAGGCTTTTCGCATCGCCGGTTATTGTTTGTGCTTTAAGACATAAATTGGACAGGCATAAAGCTATAATTAAAGCGCCTATTCTTCGGTGTAGCATGCTGCAATATTTTTTATAAAGATAGTGCCCTACAGATAACCAATTATAATACTTTGTTAATTAATCGGGCTATTTTTGGGGAGGAGTGTTCGAGTCATGGCGGCAACCGCGTGGCGAGTGGACTCACCCTCCCCACAGCTGTGGGGACTGGCCGACCCTCTCTGCTCCGCAAAGAGGGTGAAGCTACTTTTTTTCCACACCCTCTTTAACGAAGTTAGAGAGGGTCGATGCCCGCGCATGCGGGCCGTCGGGGTGAGTCAATATGCGAGCGACAAGTAATGAGTTAGAAACTTTCAAACACGCAAGGCGTATCCCACAAAAAAAGGCCTGTACAAAATTTGCACAGACCTTTCTGATGTCATTTTAAATTATAAAAAGCTGTAGCCCAGGCTTAAATTAAAAAGGCTTACACGGGTTTTAATATTAGTAGAGCCATCTACGTAGGTTTGTTTGCTTAAACCAGCCTCGTAGCGCAGATCTATCGATATTTTTCGAATGTCGACCCCGGCGCCTACCGTCCAGGCAAAGTTAGAGTCCTTGTAGTCGAAAGTAACTGCCTGACCGGCAGCGTTGAAAAAACTCTTGTCTTTATTGATGGCAAAAGATAATAGCGGGCCGGTATAAAAACGGCCGCCAAACCCAAAGGCGCCAACTTTACCGCCGAAAAGTAAGGGAACATCTATACTGGTGAATTTTGCTTTGGTTGATGCGCTGGTGCTGGTATTTATATCCACGTTTTTGCTGGTAAGGTAAAGTTCGGGCTGAAAATTGAACCCGAGGGCGCCAAAACGGGCAAAGAAACCGCCGAGGTAGCCAGCGCGGTTATCGCTGCTTAACGAACTGCTGCCCGATAGGCTGGTAAGGTTAGCACCGGCTTTAACACCAAACTGGAATTTTGGCAAAAGTTGCGCCTGACTTTTAAATGCAAATAACGATACGATGGCTACTGTAAATAAGATTTTTTTCATTGGATTGCGGTTTTAGTGTTTAACAACGCAATATAGGTTTTGTGTTGCAGAGTTGACAGTAAAAAGCGGAAAAGGAGGAATTGGAAATACCCGGTACGCCGTTGACAATGGCGTACCGGGTACCGGGTTAATTCTGCGATAAATGTAATATAATATTACAATACAAAGCAAATTTTATTATAATGATAATTTTCCCTGGTAATAATCTAAAATTTTGTTATAAATGTAAACTTCGTAGCGGGCGTTGATGAGGTTTATTTTTGCCCTGTCGAGGTTATTTTTGGCCACCACGAAATCTACCGAGGTAAGCACGCCAGCATTGAACCTTATCTCCGCCGTGCGGAAAGATTCGGTGTAGGCTTTCACCTGATCGGTAAGCACGTTGTACTTATCGTAGGCCGAGGTCATGTTGAGGTAGGCCTGCTCTACGTTCTGTTTCAGTTGCACCTTGGTGGTTTGCTCTACATAGATATTGTTCTGCAACTGTATTTTGGCCAGGGCCACCTTGTTGCGGTTTTGCATGTAGTTGAGGATAGGCACCCTTAAGCTTATGCCAAACTGCGTGCCGTAGTTATTCTTGAACTGATCGTAATAACCAATGGTTTGCCCGTTAAGCTGTGCTGCACTGGAGTAGTTGGTAGATATGCCGCCATATAAAGATACGGTTGGTAATAATGAGCCCTTTGCTACGCTAACACCTTTCTCGGCACTTTGGCGCCTCAGGATGGCTGCTTTTATATAGGCCAGCTGGTTTAGGGCGATATCATACACCTGGTCGGCAGAGTTTGTGGTTTGCTTGGCCAGGTCGTCGGCATTGATGGGCTGCAGGGAGATATTCTCCTTGTAAGGGATATTGAGTATCTGCAGCAGGTTTAGCTTAGATGTTTTTAAGGTAGCGTTGGTAGTTACCACATTCAATTGGTTATCGCCGTAGGTACCTTTGAGGTCGTACAGATCTGATGGCAGCTTGTTGGCTCCCTCCTTCTCCAATATCTCTAAACGTTCTACCTGTTTTTTAGAAACATCCAACTGGTTTTTTACCTGGTTGAATAGTTCGGTATTGTTCAGTACCAGTAAATAGGCAGTGATAACGTTGATGGTTATCTGGTCCTTTGCTTGTTGCAGGTCCATTTTACCGGCCTGGTAGGCCAGCGAAGTTTGCTTGATGTTGTTGAGGTTCTGCAAGCCGCTGAAAACGGTTAAGTCGCCGTTGAGGCTGTAATTGCCCGATTTGAACGACTGCTTTACGTAAGTGTTGGTTGATGGGTCAATCCCGCGGCCGTTGTTGATGCCATGGTCTACCTGGCCGCTGATGGCGGGCAGCATAAATTCCTTGGCCTGGTTGGAGTTCACCTGCGCAGTTGCCAACGCCAGCTCGCTCTTCTTCACGTCGAGGTTGTTCTTTATCGCTATATCTATGCATTGCTGCAGGGTAAGCGTGGTATCGGCCACCTGACTGTGCGCCAGTGCCGGGATTAGCAGGGAAAGACTAAAAAGTAGGTATTTAAAGTATCGCATTGTATGTTGTAGTTCAGAATTTTTTTGAAGATTCTACCCTTCCATCCAGCAGGTTAATGATGCGCGAACCGTATTCCGCATTTTTTTCGGAGTGCGTTACCTGGATAATCGTAACGCCATCTTCTTTGTTCAGCTTACGGAACAATTCCATAATCTCTTCGCCTTGTTTGCTGTTGAGGTTACCGGTTGGCTCATCGGCCAAAAGCAATTTGGGTTTGGCTATCAGCGCACGGGCTATGCCCACCAATTGCTGCTGCCCGCCCGATAGTTGCGCCGGGAAAAGGTCCTTTTTACCAACGATGTTAAAACGATCCAGCATATCGGCAACCATGGCTTTGCGTTCGCTGCTTTTCACATCCTGGTATATCAGCGGGGTTTCGATGTTCTCGTAAACGGTTAGCTCATCAATCAAGTGATATGCCTGGAAAACGAAGCCGATGTATTGTTTGTACAAAGCCGAGCGTTGTTTTTCCTTCATCTGGTGAACGGGCTGGTCTACGAAGTAATGGAAGCCTGTAGATGGCTCATCTAACATGCCGATGATATTGAGCAAGGTAGATTTACCAGAACCCGATGGCCCCATGATAGATACGAACTCGCCCTCATCAACATCCAGGCTGATATCGTTGATAACAAAATTTTTGTTGCCGCCAACCTGGTAATACTTCGAAATATGCTGTAGTGATAACATTTTAACTGGTTAAGATTAATGGATAATTGTTTACTGGTTGCAATTTCTTAATTTGATTTTGGCATTGAAGTATCAATAACATACCAAAGTTATAATACATTGCATATCAGTATATTATATTTAAATTTCGAACGTAATACTGTACGCTTATGTACAGCGTGCGTTCGGTAATGATACAGTCTTTGGGAAAGAAATAAGACTTTTAGAAACAAGAAGCAAGACAACAGGAATTACGATGGACTCATTGGTTACCTATCTAAAACGGCCAAGAGCCAGGACGAATAACATCCCGGCTCTTGTTTTGCCTATTGATTCTTGAACTCTTGATTCTTGGCTCTTGATTCTTGATTCTTGGCTCTTGATTCTTGATTCTTGATTCTTGATTCTAATTTCTATTCACTCCGCAAGCTCTTCACCGGATTGCTCAGCGCGGCTTTAAACGACTGGTAGCCAACCGTTACGAAAGCGATGAAGATGGCCATCCCTCCTGCCAGCAGGAAAACGTACCATTGGATATCTATCCGGAAGGCAAAATCCTGCAGCCAGGCGCTCATGGCATACCATGCCAGCGGCGATGATATGATAACGGCTATCAAAACCAGTTTGAGGAAATCGGAAGAGATAAGCCCTACAATGCTCATTACATTGGCGCCTAATACTTTGCGTATGCCAATTTCTTTAACCCGCTGGCGGGTGCTGAACACCGCTAAGCCAAACAAGCCAAGGCAGGATATAAATATGGTAACCATGGTAAAGGCTTTTAATATGGAGCCGGTACGCTGGTCGGTTTTGTACATTTCTTCAAACTCCTGGTCGAGGAAGTGGTAATCGAATGGTTTGTTTGGATAAAAACCTTTCCATTTGGCCTGCACGGCAGCTATGGTTGCCGCTGTGTTTTTCCCGGAGGTTTTGATAAGCAGCTTACCAAACCAATCGTACTCGGGGAACATCACTATAGGTGTTATCTCCTGGTGCAGCGATGCAAAATTAAAATCTTTGGCAACGGCCTTAATGGTACCCATACGCCCGTTAAGCCCTATTTTTTTGCCGATAGCCTCTTCAGGCTTCCAGCCGAGCGCCTTTATCGCCTTTTCGTTTAAAACGAAGCTGTAGTTGCGCTTTTCGCTCTCTTTATTCATTACCTGCAGCTCGTCATCTACATTTAATTGCCTGCCGGCGATGAGTTGGATGCCAAGCGTTTGGATAAAGCTTTTTTCGATAGGTATGGCCGTTACCGAAAGGCTATAGTCAGCAGCTTTGCCGTCAGCGGTGTTGATGGAATACCCACCCCGCACATCTACCGGCGAGTCGTAACTGGCGGTTGAGCCTAACACCCCGGTTTGCTGGTTTATCTCGCTTTTAAAGGCCGCGATATTGTTGTACGGGATGCCGCCGATATCAAGCACCATCACCTGTTCGCGATTGATACCTGTGTTTAAGCTTTGCATGTAACGCAACTGGCTACCTGCTATCAGTGTGCTGATAATAAAGAACACCGACACTACAAACTGAAAGATAACCAATGATTTACGCAGCATATTACCACCGGGTTGGCCCGATACTTTGCCTTTTAAGGTTACAATTGGCTTAAATGCCGATAGAAACAGCGACGGGTATGTACCTGCCAGCAGTGTTACCAAAACAAATACAGCAACAAGTGCCTCTGCCAGCCAGGTGGTATTCCAGGTTTTAAAGCCTAATTGCTGGCCGGTAAAGGTGCTAAACGACGGGAAAAGCACGTAAAGCAAAACCACGCCTGCCAATAAGGAAAACAGCGTAATAATACCGGCCTCCATAATAAACTGAACGAAGAGTTGCCCGCGTAATGCACCCATAACTTTACGTACACCAATTTCGCGCGCACGCTCTGCCGACCGGGCCGTAACCAGGTTAAGGAAGTTTACGCAAGCTAATAACAGCAGCACTACAGCTACGATGCCTAAAATATAGATATACTTAATGCTACCCGCAGCTTCGAGGCTGTATAGTGCGTTTGAGTATAAGTGCACACTGGTAAGTGGCTCCAGCGTGTATAAAGTAATTGCATCCCTGTTTTGTTCTTTCAGGATGTTTTTGATATAGGCATTCATTTTTGCCTGCAGGGCATTTACATCAGCACCCGGTTTCAGCAAGAAGTAGGAATAGTTGCTTGCCGAGTTCCATTTAAGCTCTTTAATGCCCGGCATAATGGCCGAGTTTGCTATCATATCAAACTTTATCTGCGAATAAGCAGGCACATCCTCTACTACGCCGGTCACCATCAGGTTATGGCTTTCGTTTACCTTTAGTATCTTCCCTATGGGGTCGTCGCTGCCAAAATACTTTTTAGCGGTAGATTCGCTGATGACAATAGACGATGGGGCTGATAAGGCCTCTTTTGCATTGCCCTTGATGAAATTGAAGCTGAACATCTTAAAAAAGGATGCGTCGGCTGCCAGCATGCTTTTCTCGTTAAATATCTTGTCGGCATACTGTACAGCAGCCGGCCCGTTGCCCGAGTAGTTGAATATCCGGGTGCCATCCGCAATCTCCGAGAATTCCTGCTTGTAAACCGGTACTACGGCGGTTTGGGTAACTGCCAGGTAACGCCCTTCTTTATCATCGGCAGATTTATAGGTGTAAGCAACGCGTACTATTTGATCGGCCTTTTCGTGGAAACGGTCGTACCTCAACTCGTTGATGAGGTAGGTTGCCAGTAAAAGAAAACAGCAAATACCGACTGCCAGCCCGGCTATGCTGATGAATGATGTGGCTTTGTTTTGCAACAAATTGCGCCAAGCTGTTTTTAAGTAGTTCTTTATCATAATATTTTAATCATTGAGTCATTCACTTCGTTGTCATTGAGTCATTGGCCGCAAGTACAAGTATTTTTTGTCATTGAGTCATTCACTTCGTTGTCACTGAGTCATTGGCCGCAAGTACAAATGACTTAATGACCTAATGACTCAATGAAAAAATCATTCGCTCTTCAAGCTCTTCACCGGATTTACCAGTGCGGCCGTTATTGCTTTGTAACCAACCGTTAGCCATGCGATGATGATGGATAAGGAAATGGTTAGTACAAATACCCCCGCACCGGGGGTAATGCGATAGGTAAACCCTTGCAGCCATTGCTGCATAAAGTACCAGGAAACCGGCGCGGCAATTACAAAGGCCACCACAATTAGCAGGGTAAACTCTTTAGAGAACAGGTAAACGATATTGCCCACCGATGCGCCAAGGGTTTTGCGGATGCCCACCTCTTTGGTGCGTTGCACGGCCATAAACGATACCATTCCGTATAAACCAAGGCATGAGATGAATATCGCAATGCCTGCGAAGATTTTGTACAGCACCGATAACTGATCTTCTTTTTTATAGAAGTTGGCAATCTTGTCATCCAAAAATTTGTACTCGTAAATATTCTCAGGAAAAGTGCTACTCCAAACCTGTTCTATACCGGCAAGGGTTTGTTTGACGTTGCCGGGTTTAAGCTTGATGTTGGCTACTTCGTATTGGTCTGTCCAGGCACCCATAATAACCGGCGGCACCTGGTCGCGCAACGATACGGTGTTGAAATCTTTCACCACGCCAACTATCCGGGCTGCTCTTCTATCCCAAATGTTGATATTTTTACCAATAACATCTTTAGCATCTTTTACGCCAAGGCTTTTCACCATCGCCTCGTTTATAACAAACTCCCGCAACGTGTCGCTTTTGACATATGGGCGACCGGCAACAAAGGTCATTCCGTACAATTTAAAATATCCTTCATCGGCCCATTTTAAGCTGGCTTTAAAATCAGCATTTTCCTGCGCGTCGTTATACTTAAAGCTTGTGCCCCAATTTTTATCATCCGAGGGGCTGCCATAACTCAGGCTAAAATCCTGCACGCCGGGCTGTTTGATAATCTCGTTACGTAGTGCAGCGAGTTTAAGGCGGCTAACACTATCTGATGCTAAAGGCACCGTTATAACCGCTTCTTTGTCAAAGCCCAAGGGGCTATTTTTAAAATAATCGAGCTGGCTTATCACTACTATAGTTGCGATAACCAAAACCTGGGCAATGCCAAATTGCAATACCACCAAACTGCGCCTAAGGGTAACGCCGCCGCTCTTGGCACTGCTGATCTTATTTTTTAAAGCCGCAATAGGGTTAAAGCCCGAGAGTACAACTGCTGGATAAAGCCCCGACAAAAGCGTAACGCCTACTATCACAGCAATCAGAAACAGGATGATATCGGTACTTGCCAGGAAATTGGCGTTCAGCTGTACTTCCAGCAGGTTGTTTAATGATGGCAATACTGCCTCACTTAACCCAATGCCTAACCCAACCGAAATAAGGGTGATAATAAAAGTTTCGCTGATGAATTGCAGGATGAGCTGCTTACGGCCACTGCCTAATACCTTACGGATGCCAACTTCTTTAGAGCGGTTTATCGCCTGAGCCGTAGCCAGATTGATGAAGTTAACACAAGCAATCACCAACAGGAAAATCCCGATGAGGCTGATGGTTTTGATTAAATCTTTACTGAATACCTGCCCGCTGAAAATGGGCACTTTACTATCGTAGTGCATCTCTGTAAAGGCCTGCAGTTTCAAAAAGTCCTTATTGTCTTTCTCTGGCTTATACTTTTTTACAAATGATGTTAAAAAGCTATTAAAACCGGCGGGACTCACATTATCCGGCAGTAAGATGAAGCAGGCATGCGCGCTTAGGTTGCTGCCCCAGTCGTTAAGGTTTTGCTGATAGCCCGTATGTTTTATCGTGCTGTACGATACTGCGATGTCTATAGGCAGGTCGGTATTGGCGGGATGGTTCTTCAAAATCCCGGTAACTTTCAGGTCTATTTTATTATCGCAACGCACGGTTTTACCTATTGCATCCTGCCATTTGCCGAAGTATTTCTCGGCAACCCGTTGCGAAAGGATAACCGTATTCGGTTCGGTTAATGCGCTTTTTTTATCACCGTCGAGCCATTCAAAATCAAATATTTTAAACATTTGGGGCTCGGCAAAGTACACATCATCGTCGTTGAATTTTTTCACCTCCCCGGTACGCACATCGGCAACGTTCATCTGCAAATCGTAGTTGTTGAAAACAGATGCCACTTGCGGCAATTGCGCATAATCAACCCTGAGTGCAGGCGCAACCGGCATGGGTACGCCGCCTTTGTATTTGATGCCATCCGGAGTATGCCTTTCGGTAATTACGCGGTAGATATGGTCTCTTTTGGTGTGATAGTTATCGAAACTGGTTTCGAAATGCACCACCAAAAATATCAGCAGGCAAGCGGCAATGCCAATGGCAAGGCCGGTGATGTTGATAATAGTATAGCTTTTATTGCGAAGCAGGCTGCGCCATGCGGTTTTAAAATAGTTCTTTATCATATCGTTTTGTCATTGGGTCATTCACTTCGTTGTCATTGAGTCATTTGTTTATTGGCCACTAGTCCAAATGACTCAATGACCTAATGACTCAATGACAAATCCTTTACTCACTCTTCAAACTCTTCACCGGATTAGCTATCGCTGCTTTTACCGATTGGAAACTGATGGTTAACAGTGCGATGAACACCGATAAAATCGCCACGAAAACAAACGTGCCTGAGGATATGCTGATGTGATAGGCAAAATCTTTGAGCCACAAGTTCATAGCGTACCAGGCAAGTGGCCAGGCAATGAGGTTTGATATCAATACCAATTTTATAAAGTGCGTTGATAACAGCAGCACTATGTTTTGTACCGATGCGCCCAACACTTTGCGCACGCCTATTTCTTTAACCCGTTTTTCTGCTGAGAAGGATGCGAGGCCGAATAAACCAAGGCACGAAATTAAGATAGCTAAGCCGGCGAGGATGCCCACAATTTTGCTTACCTGGTTATCGGCGCGATAAACTTCCGCGAAATGATCGTCGAGGAACTGGTACTCAAAAGGGTGATCGGGATTTATTTCCTTCCAGGTATTTGTTATAAACGCCACTGCTTCCTTTGACTTGCCCGGTTTTATTTTTACAGAAACAGTCCGGAACCCCCATTGATCCTGGTTTACGATAAATAAATTTTCAACTTTAAAATGCAGGGAGTTAAAATTAAAGTTTTTACATATCCCGGTAATAACACCCAATGAATCGTAACCGAAACGCTGGCCTATTAAAGAAGCCTGTGTAGCCTTAGGATGATCTTTTAAAAGTTCATTCGCCATGGCTTCGTTAATAATATACTCCCGCCCGTTGGCAGATTTTTCCGAAGAGAAATTCTTTCCTTCTGCCATTTTGATGCCGTACACTTTTAAGTAATCATTATCTACTATAAGCTGTGTTGCAGCCATTTCCCTCACCGGCGAATCATTATACTTAAAGTTAACCCCCGACTGGTCTAAATGACTCCCCAACTGATCCTGGGAGGCGGTAACGCCGGCTACGAGTGTACTGTTTGATAGTTGTTGTTTAAATAGCTGGTACTTTTGGCCGGAAATCCTATCAAGCGGGATGGTTACCATTTGCTCACGGGTAAAACCAGGATCTTTTCCCTGCATAAATTGCAGCTGCTTCACTACAAATACCGTGGCAATCATCAGGAAAACCGCACTGGTAAATTGCGCAACAACCAATATATTGCGCAACGTTCCTTTATTTTTACCTATTTCTACCGAGCCCTTCAACACCTTCACCGGCTGAAAAGACGACAAGAACAACGCCGGGTAAGCGCCTGATAGTATGCCTACTCCTATGGTACTTAATATAATAAGAGGCAGGAATAATGGTTTACTAAAAACAGGCAACGAGATACTACGCAGGCTTAGGTTATTTACATAAGGCAACGCCAGCGCTACCAAGGCGATGGCCAACAGCAATGCCAGCAGCGACAACAAAATAGTTTCGCCCAAAAACTGCAAAGCCAGTTGCGGCCGGTTGGCTCCGATGGATTTGCGAATACCTACCTCTTTAGCCCTATCGGCAGAGCGCGCTGTAGAAAGGTTCATGAAATTAACGCAGGCGATGATCAACACAATGATGGCAATGATTGCAAACATATTGGTTGATTTCTGGTCGAACTTCTGAAAGTTTAAGTAATCTAGCCCAATATCTGCAGAACCGGCGTGCACATCTTTTAGCGGCAAATAAAACAACTCGTAATATTTCCAGCCATCGCCGTTCATGTGTTTCTTCAGAAAGGCGGGCATCTTGGCCTCAAACGCACTTAAATTTGTACCGGGGGTTACTTTGAGATAGGTATTTAGCCAATTACCACCCCAGTTATCCATCCACTTTTGATGGATGCCGGCTAAGGAGTACAAAGCATCAAATTGTAGCTGAGAGTTTTGGGGGATATTTGCCATAACAGCTGTTACCGTAAATTTCACCGTATCGCCCCCGTAATGATTTATTATTTTCCCTATCGGATCTTCCTTACCAAAAAGTTTTTCGGCGGTTTGCTGTGTAATAGCAATGCTGTTTGGCTTTGTGATCGCATCAATTGCATTGCCCTTAACTACTTCAAATTTAAAGATGTTAAAAAACGATGAATCGACCGCGAAGGCCTGCGGTACAAAAACCCTTTGTTCGTTGTAAGTAAGCTGATATTTCGCATCCCACTTTACACGGGTATAATCTTTCACCTCCGGAAACTCTGCCTTTAAAGCAGGTGCCATCGGGTACATAGATAGCGCCACTTTTTGAGACGCCGCCATGCCCGGGAATTTTTGCACTTCGTTTAACCTCACAATGTTTTCGCCATGAAAGCTATCAAAGCTCTTCTCGTACGATACAAATAACAGGATAACAATACAGGCAGCCATCCCAACGGAAAGCCCCACCATATTTATTATCGACGAAATTTTGTTCTTCCACAAATTACGCCAGGCGATTTTAAAATAGTTCTTTATCATAGTTTTTTTATTACACGGATTTCACCGATTAAATTGATTTCACCGATTAACACCGATTTTATCTTGACTCTTGACTCTAATTTCTTGAATCTACTTTACTCACTCTTCAAACTCTTCACCGGGTTTACCAGTGCGGCTTTTACGGCTTTGTAGGCTACGGTTAGCCAGGCTATGGTAATGGAACCTACAATGGCAAGCACGAACACGCCGGGTGTAATGGGTATTCGATATGCAAAATTTTGCAGCCACTCCGACATCATGTACCAGGACACAGGCACAGCAATTACAAAAGCAATACCTATCAGCAGTAAGAATTCTTTGGAAAACATAAACACGATGTTGGCAACCGATGCGCCTAACACTTTGCGTACGCCGACCTCTTTGGTGCGCTGCACTGCCATGTACGATACTAAGCCGTATAAACCAAGGCAGGAAATAAAAATAGCGATGCCGGCGAAGATCTTATACACCAATGCCAGCTTGTTTTCCTGTTCGTAAAATTTCGCAATATTCTCATCAAGGAAGTAGCCGGTATAGGCATACTCGGGATAGGTTTTCTCCCATAGGGCCTTGATATCGGCCGTTGTTTTAGAAAGGTTCCTGGTTTCTATTTTCACAGCAGCCAATGATTCGAATTGCTTGAGTGGCGCAATAGTTATCGGCTTAACAGCATCGCGCATGGAATTAGTTTTGAAATCTTTCACCACGCCGGTAATAGTTGCCCATGATCTCATGCCGCCTGTTTTCAGCGTTTTTCCAATAGCATCTTCAGCCCTTTTTACGCCCAGTTTGTGTATCAGTGTTTCGTTAACTACCACCTGGCGAACGGTATCGGCAGGGTCGTAACCTTTACCGGCCACAAATTTAAAGCCGAAAGTTTTAAAGTAATCGGCATCGCCATATTTCAGGAAAGTAGCAAACGTTGCGCCCTTTTTATCGTTGTTGTAATAAAAATTAGACCCCCAATTATTTTCTGACGACGGTGGATCCGAAGCAAAGCTTACCGATTTTACCTGCGGGTTTTGCAGCAGTTGCTGTTTAAAGGTTTGTATTTTGCCCAGGCTGATGCTATCGGTATAACCTGGCAATATCAATACTGCGCTTTTATTAAAGCCCAGGTCGGCATCGTTAACATAATTCATTTGCTTAACAGCTATCAGCGTACCGATGATGAGGAACTGCGCAATAACAAACTGGCCAACTACCAGGGCCCTGCGTAAAGGGATGCCACCAACCGAAGCTGCTGTGATTTTATTTTTGATAGCCAGTATAGGTTTAAAGCCGGATACGATAAGCGCAGGATATATACCCGATAACACGATAACCGCCAGTGTGGTTAACAACAGGAACAGCACGGTGCCAATGTTAAATAAACCGATGTCATCAGGCACGCTGGCAATGTTCTTAAGGTATGGTAATGCGAGTTTGCCTATTGCGATAGCAATTAAAACTGAAAATACTACGATAAGTGTAGTCTCCCCTATTACCTGGAAGATTAGCTGCTGACGGGTGCTGCCCAACACCTTGCGGATACCAACTTCTTTTGAACGACTTACCGATTGCGCGGTAGACAGGTTTATAAAGTTGATAGATGCCATTACGATGATAAGTATGGCAATAAGCCCAAGTATGCGCAACGTTGCCATACTGGTGCTATGGTCGCCAATGGTGTTGCCAAAACGGGTATCAAAATGCATATTATCCAAAGGCTGTAAAAAATGCGCGCGGGTTACTTTAGTTTTATCCTCGCTGTACTTTGCGGTAAAGCCTATGAGTTGCTTATCCATATTTGCAGCCGTCATATTTCCCGGTAGTTGGGCAAATATTTGGTGGTTGCTGCTTAACGAGCCCCATTCGTTGCTGTAATTATAGTCTTTCGGATGGTCTTTCCAGGTAATGTAAGATACCATTATCTTTAGCGGAAAATCGCTGTTTTCCGGCGCATCTGCTATTATACCGGCTACTTTCAACGTTAAAACGTTATCCATTTTCAGCGTTTTGCCAACAGCTTGTTTCCAGTCGCCAAAGTATTTGGTAGCGGTGCTTTTGTCTATCACTACCATATTTGGCTGCTTTAAAACGCTTTTATCGCCGGCCATCCAGTCTAAATGAAAAATATCGAAGAACTGCGGCTCCATAAAGAATACGCCAATAGGCTCCGTAAACTTTTTATCATTGGCGGCGTTGGTAGGATCGTTCCCCGGTACAGTTAACTGGCTGCCATAGCTGGAGTTCAACGCAGCAAATTTTACCTGCGGGAAATCGTTGCGCAAAGCATCGAGCGCAGGAACGGATACGCCCGGGTTATAGGTGGTACCATCCTCGCCCATTTGCTGTGTTACCACATGATAAAGGCTTTTGTAATTAGTAAAGCTGGTGTTGAAGCTAAGCTCGAACTGCAGGATAACGAATATGAGCAGGCAAGCTGCAATACCCACGCTTAAGCCGGAGATATTTATGATGGAATAGCCTTTATGGCGACGGATATTACGCCAGGCTATTTTGAAGTAATTTTTTAACATAAGGCCGATTTTGGCCTAACAAAGTTAAAAGCTATACCAGTTTTGTAAGTAACTTATTGTCAATAACTTGCAAACAATCGGTATTATAAGAATTGTCCGTAAGCGTAACAGTTAGTGTTCGGTTATGATACACCTAACCGTCACGTCATTGCTGTAAGGAACGAAGCAATCTCTACGTAGGGAGAGCCGCCATGCAGGTCGCCCTGCTTATCGGGAGATTGCTTCGTTCCTCGCAATGACGCGGTGGTGATGGCGGCGCTTCGCGCCGCTCCTTATAATGACGTGGCGCTGAGTGTAGCGTGTCAATCTGCACATCTAAAATTTGCACATCTATCTCTAATACCCAAAATACTTGATATACGTATCCAAATCCTTATCGCCCCTGCCCGATAGGCAGATGACTACATTATCGCCTTTCTCGAAGGTCATCTTCTCCAGGTAGGCCAGCGCGTGCGCGGTTTCTATAGCGGGGATAATGCCTTCCATCTGCGAGCAAAGCAGGCCGGCTTGCAGGGCCTCATCATCAGTGATGCTGACGTATTTGGCGCGGTTTATTTTATAAAGGTGCGCATGCTGCGGACCAATGCCGGGATAATCCAACCCTGCGGAAATGGAGTATGGTTCCTCTACCTGCCCATCTGCTGTCTGCATTAATATAGTACGGCTGCCGTGCAATACGCCCTCTTTGCCCAGGAAAGTGGTAGCTGCGGAATGCCCGCTATCCACGCCTTTCCCTGCTGCTTCTACGGCTACCAACTTTACGCTTTCATCATCCAAAAAATGGTAGAACATACCCATGGCGTTGCTGCCACCGCCCACGCAGGCCATTACGTATTGTGGCAATTCGCTGCCGGTTTGCTCTAATAGTTGCTTTCTTGCTTCGAGGGAGATGATAGACTGGAATTTGGCCACCATATCCGGATATGGGTACGGGCCAACTACCGAGCCGATGATGTAATGCGTATCAACCGGGTTGCCTATCCAATCGCGCAGGGCCTCGTTGGTAGCATCTTTCAGCGTTTTACTGCCCGATGTTGCCGGCACTACCTTAGCGCCCAGCATCTTCATGCGCGATACGTTGGGTGCCTGCCGTGCCATATCTATCTCGCCCATGTACACCACGCATTCGATGCCTTTTAACGCGCAAACGGTTGCTGTGGCCACGCCATGCTGCCCCGCGCCGGTTTCGGCTATAATGCGTTTTTTGCCAAGGCGGGCCGCCAATAATATCTGCCCAATGGCATTGTTTATTTTATGCGAACCGGTGTGGTTCAAATCCTCCCGTTTAAAGAAGATGTTTGCACCATATTTTTCCGAATACCTTTTGGCATGATACAAGGGTGAAGGGCGGCCCACATAATCGCGCAGCAGTTGATCGAATTCTGCCTTGAAGCTTGGGTCTTCCATTACTTTCACGTATTCCTGCCGCAGTTCTTCTACGTTGGGGTATAGCATCTCGGGGATGTAGGCCCCACCAAAATCGCCATAGTAGCCCTGTTCGTTTACTCCGTATTTCATCGCTCTTAAATATTTTTGATAGTATTGAATGCCTTTTTTAGTTTATCTATGTCCTTTATCGCTGGTGCCGACTCGAACTTACTGTTCAAATCTACCCCGTACAGCATGGGGTGCTTAATGTTGCCCACTTCGTGCAGGTTATCCAAGCCTAAGCCACCCGATAGAAAGAAAGGGGTATCGCCGGTGTATTGGTTCAGTACGGCCCAGTCGAAGCTCAGGCCCGAGCCACCATGCGCCGGCGTTTTGGTATCGAACAGGAAAAAATCCACCTTGTTCGCGTAAGCTTCCAACCTGCCGAAATCGAATTGCTCATCTACACCGAAGGCTTTTATTACAATGACTTTGCTGCGCAGCATGGCGCAATACTCAGAGCTTTCTACCCCATGCAGTTGCACCGCCTCAAAATCGTACTTATTGATGGTTTTGTTCACCCGCTCGATAGATGCGTTTACGAACACGCCAGTTTTAAGGATATGGTCGGGCAGCAGGGCCAGGATATCCTCATCCAATTCGCCTATAAACCTGGGCGATCGGCTGTAGCATATAAAACCCATAAAGTCCGGCGATAACGCCGCTACGGCATTTATATTCTCGGGGTATTTTAAGCCGCAAACTTTTACTCTCATGTTAATTGGCAATCAGGTTCTTGAAACTTTGCAACGCTTTTTTGCTTACCAACGATTGCTCGGCCTCATAAAAACTATCGGCGAAGCTTTTGCCTGGCGACATGGTTTTAATGGCCATGGCCGCATTGCTGAGCACCACGCTGGTTTGCGCTTTGGTAGCTTCATCGTTAAGCACTTTCATGAATATATCTGCCGAATCGGCCACGGTGTGGCCGCCTGTTATCTGGCTCTCTTGTAATTTCTCGAAACCCAGGCTTTCTATGGTGTTTATCTTTTCGCCTTCGGCAGAAAAGGTCTTGAAATCGCAGGTGAGCGATATCTCGTCGTAACCATCCAATGCATTCAATATGGTGTATTTGATACCCGATTTTTGGTACAGGTAGGCATACACCCTCGCCAGTTCCAGGTTGAAAACCCCTACCAGCTGGTTGCCCGGCTTTGCAGGATTTACCATTGGGCCAAGCATGTTAAAGAACGTTTTAACGCCCAGTTCCCTGCGGATAGGCGCAACGGTTTTCATAGCCGGGTGGAACAGTGGCGCATGCAGGAAACAAATATTTGCTTTATCGATACTGGTTTTCAGCTTATCAACGTCGTTGGTGAACACGTAGCCCAGGTGCTCCATTACGTTGGATGAGCCGCAGCCCGAGGATACACCATAGTTGCCGTGTTTGGCTACCTTATAACCGGCTCCTGCTACTACGAAGGATGCCAGCGTAGAGATATTGAAGGTGTCCTTGCCATCGCCGCCCGTACCGCAAAGGTCTATCAGTTCGCCCGCCTGCAGGTCTATGGGCAGGCAAAGCTCCAGCATAGCGTCGCGGAAACCCTCCAACTCGTTCACGGTGATGCTGCGCATGCAATAGGCCGTCATGAACGCGGCCATTTGCGAGTTATTGTATTTACCCAGCGCGATGTTCTTCAAAATCTCTTTCGATTGCTCGCGGCTGAATGTTTTGTGTTCGAATAGATGGTTAAGTATCTGTTTCATATCTGGGCATAAAAAAAGGGCTACCTTGCGGCAACCCTTCTGTATATCTGTAAAAAACAAAAAATGAGGCTGCCTTACGAATTTTCGTTAAGCCACCACCAATTGTTGTTCAATGCTTTCATTTTCTTTTGTATGGCAAATATGGAAATACTTTTCACTAAAAGCAAGCAGAATGATAATTTTACGAGCATAGCCCAGCACCCGAATTGATATGGCGATAAAAGAGCAGAAAGTAAACCCCGAGAACGACCTTGGCTTCGGCCCGCAGCCGGTAATTAAAAGCCAGCCGCTCATCAATAAAGATGGCTCGGTAAACGTGCGGCGCAAAGGCCTCTCCCCTTTCAATACCGCCGATAATTACCATACGCTCATCAAAATGAGCTGGGGGAAATTCTGGGTAATCATACTGAGCGGCTATTTGTTCGCCAACCTGTTCTTTGCCAGCATTTATACGTTGATAGGCATGGATAGTCTTGATGGCTCTACCGGCACAAACGGCTTGGGCCATTTTTTGGATGCCTTTTTCTTTTCGGCGCAAACCATTTCTACGGTGGGTTACGGGCATCTCAGTCCGCACGGCGTGGTGGCCAACAGCGTAGCGGCTATCGAATCGATGATTGGCTTGTTAGCCTTCGCATTGGCTACGGGCTTGCTGTATGGTCGGTTCTCAAAACCCTCGGCCAAAATTGTTTACAGCGAGAACCTATTGGTGAGCCCTTACCGGGGCGATGGCAAAGGCCTGATGTTTCGTATGTCGAACCTGCGGAAGAACGTGCTTATCGATTTAGAGGTGGAGGTGGTTTTCTCCTACAACGAAATCGTAGATGGCAAAGCAACCCGCCGTTTCTTCCCGCTGGAGTTGGAACGCTCTAAAGTAAGCATCCTCACCCTCAACTGGACGATAGTACACCCGCTGGATGAGAACAGCCCCCTCGCCGATATCACCGCCGAAGAACTGGAACGCACCCAGGCATCATTCTCCGTCCTACTCAAAGCTTTCGACGATACCTTTTCGCAAACCGTGCACTCGCGCACTTCTTACACCTACGCCGATATGGTTTGGGATGCCAAATTTGTGCCGATGTTTGAAAGGGATGAAGAAGGAAGGATAGTGCTGGATATGAGTAAAGTTAGTTCATTCGTTCATTAGCTCACTGGTTCATTGGTCTTTGCAGGTGGTTACTCATCGTCATGCCGAACTTGTTTCGGTACCCCACACGGCAGGTCGCCGTCATGCAAAGCGCGTTAGCATGGTGGCCACTTTTATGATGGGGGCTTGAAATAAATTCAGGATGACGGTGGTATTTTCTTGTCGGGCCTGCACACTGTATGAGTTCCCACCTCGCCCCTGCACACATTCCAGCGCCGCTCGTTCGGGATGACAAAACTTAGATTTAAAAAATGGAAACAGATCCAGTAAAGAAGCTCAATTTGAGGCTCACCAACACTACCGATGAACTGCTTTTTGTGGTGTTAGAACCAGGTTTTTATTATGAGGAGCTGAAATCAGGAGCAACCTTAAAGATAACAGTGGACACTAACGCGTCAGAAGGATTGGAGAATTTTTTCTTTATAGAATATGGAAAAAATCAAATCACCGTGTTTTTTGAATACAAGCTATCTGCGGATAATTTCTATCACGTACAAGTTTTTGTAAACGAGGGGGCTCTTTTTGATTATACGCTGTGAAGCGGTGATTCGCATCCCGCATAAGTTCCCTCCTCGCCCCCGCGCACATGCCTGCGTCGCTCGTTCGGGATGACATGGTGGGGGAAACTCCTACTACGAACCATGAACTCCTACCATGAACTATGAACTATCAACTATGAACTACTTCAAAAGCGCATTCCTTTCCTTCGCAAACACCTTATAAACCTGTGTATCTAAAAACGTGGGGAAGAATTTGCTTAGGAATACAGTGAGTTTGCCCTGGGTGGTCATAATGAGGGTACGGCTGCGGTTTTCAATGCCGTTAGCGATGATTTTGGCTACCTGCCCGGAGGTCATCATTTTGTTTTCTTCCAGCGTGCTTTCGCCTTGCTCGGTGCCGTTTTTATCAAGGGCAGTATTGCGGATATTTGATGCGGTGAAACCGGGGCAGGCCACCATAATGTGAACGCCGGTTTTCAGATTCTCTACCCGCAAGGCATCCATAAAACCATTCATGGCATATTTACTAGCCGAGTAACCTGCGCGACCCGGCAGGCCTTTATAGCCGGCTATGGACGATACCGCGACGATGCTGCCCTGAGTTTTGGTAATCTCAGGCAGGGCGTATCTGGTGCAGTAGACGGTGCCCCAAAAGTTTACGTCCATCAGGCTTTTAAAAACCTTCAGGTCTACATCTTTAAATAGCGCCCGCATGCTGATGCCCGCGTTGTTGATAAGTACATCTACCCTGCCGAAGGTAAGCATGGCCTGTTTTACCAGCATTGCGCAATCCTGTTCCACGGTAACATCGCATTGCACGGCAACGGCGCGTACCTTTTGGTGGCTTTCGATATTTTGAGCAATGGTGCAGAGGTTTACGAAGTGCCGCGCGCCCAACACCAGGTTGGCGCCGCGGCTGGCAAGTTCTATGGCGAGGGCTTTACCGATGCCTGACGAAGCACCGGTGATGATGACTACCTTATTTTTCCAGTTCATAGTTCGGGGCAAACAGCTGCGGTACTCCCGGTATTTTTATCTCGGGCATACGGAACAGGTATTTGGCGGCGAATATAATCATAGCACCATAAAAATGCCTGATGTAGTCCCAGGTAAATTTGGCGCTTTGCTGTTTACGGAAGTTGAGGATATAGCTTTTGGGGTAATAGTAATTTTTATAGCCGGCGAGCCTGATGCGGTACGAAAGGTCGATATCATGGCCGAACATGCTCAGGCGTTCGTCCAGCCCGCCTATTTCGTTTACCACGGCGCGGCGCAACAGCATGAACGCGCCGTTTATTACGTCAACCTCGGCGGTCTCGAATTCATCTACCCAATTATCTTTGCCGTTTTTGTACAGCCTCGATTTGGTGAAATGTCGCGCTAACCCCGTAAGCTTAAAAAAAGCCTCCCAGGCCCGGTTGAAACCCCTGCGAGATATATGCAGGAAACGCCCCTGTGGGGTAAGCATCCTGATGCCTACGCCGCCTGCATGTTCGTGGTTATCCATAAAAGAGAGGGTGCCCTCCAGCGCATTGCTGGCGGTAATTGTATCCGCACTGACCAGTAAAACATACTCTCCTTTAGCTTGCGTCAGCCCAAGGTTACGACTTTTGGCAGTACCTAAATGCTTCGCGTTCACGATGATATCAGCTTTGGGGAACTCGCTTTGCAGGATCTTTACCGAGCGGTCGGCAGAAGCATCGTCAATCACAATCAGTTCATAATCAATATGTTTGCATGCTTTTATTAAAGAGTCTAAAGAAGCCTTCAACAAAGCGCACATATTGTAATTAACTACAATAACAGAGAGTTTCATAAGCTATCAGGATAATGAATTTTGGTACGGAACCCTGGTTACGATAGACCTTCCTAACGTAATCTCGTCAACGTACTCCAATTCACCACCAAAAGCTATGCCACGGGCAATGGTTGAGATATTTATATCGAATTGTTTTAAGCGCTTGTGCAGGTAAAAGATAGTGGTATCGCCCTCCATGGTTGCGCTAAGGGCAAATATGATTTCTTTAACCTCACCGTCTTTCAATCTTTCCACAAGTGTATCTACCTGTAAATCAGAGGGGCCAACACCGTCCATCGGCGAAATAAGGCCGCCCAGCACATGGTACACGCCATTATACTGATTAGTGTTTTCTATGGCCATTACGTCGCGGGTGTCTTCTACCACGCAAACCAGGGAATGATCGCGCTTTTTGGAAGAACATATCTCGCAAACGGCGCTATCGGATATATTGTGGCAGGTGCTGCAGAACTGTATTTCGTTGCGCAAACGATTTACCGCTGTACTGAAGCGGGCCACTTCCTCTTTTTCGCGGCCAAGCAGGTGCAGCACCAGGCGCAAGGCGGTTTTTTGACCCACGCCCGGTAGTTTGGCAAATTCGGCAACGGCATCTTCCAGCAGCTTAGATGAAAAATTCATTGGGCGAATTTAAGGATTTTGGATGAGTTCGCTAACCGATAAAACGGCAGGTGTTCCACTTTTGCAGGTGGACCACTTATTTTTGAATAAGTATTGATTATCAAATAGTTACAGTTTTGGGCGGAACACTTTGGAACATCCCCATACATACTTAACGACAATTCAAACTTGCTCTAAAGTTTTTAATAGCCGCAAGAAATTTTGTGGTAGCGAGTCGAAATTGCGTTTTTGATGATCAAAAGGAATAAGCGTATATTCCTCGTTATAATACCAGTAAATATTGCGCGACACTGGGTCCGACTCGTCCGAATAATACTTATCGGCAATCGCCGACAACATAAACACGTCTTGAGTTACCGCGAAATCGTTTATAGGAGAGACCAATGCCGTCGCTCCGCATGGTACTATCACAAGCGATCCGTATTCACCCAACAATTGAGGAAATTGACCGATATCAAGCAAAATATTTGGTGCAAAATAATAGTCGGCCTTAATCAAATACATGCGTTTTTGAGCAAGGGCAATTTTATAGGGATACTTATTTCGAATATTATCTCTGCCAATAGTAAAGAGCTGGCTTAGCGGTATTCCCAATTCTTGTATTTGTTGTTCACTTATATTTACAACAGTTTGTTGTCCATCCCTCACAAAAAAGCAAAACAAATCATCGGTAATGTTAAATCCGAGATAGGATTTATCTGCCATCTTTTGAAAGATGTAAGCCGGTAATATTCTTACACCGATTTCATCTATCATCTCATTAATTGGTATTCCTGCGGATGCGTCTTTAGTAAATTCCAGCACTAAATCACCTATCGAAGCCTGAATTAACCGCTCGTATTCTGATGGCTGAACGGTCAAACACTTTTTTGCGAGGTTTTGTAGTTGAACAACTGCAGTGTAACCCTCTTGTAGTGCAAGGTTTATCACGCCCTTATCGATATCGATTTGATAATTGTAAGGACGCACATTAGATTCCACTATGCTCATAAAAAGCTGAAAACTATCGGCATTGCTAAATGGCGACCAATCTGGTTTCGCAGCGTTTTTACTACTAAAAAATGAAAACAAACTCATCAGCAATATTTTTTTGGCAGGCTGAATTATTAAAAATCCCTACAATAAATATAAGTATTAAAAGCATTGGCGTTAAGCCAAAAAAGATAAAAAATATTATTTGAACGCTTATTTAACGATTCTACGGTTCTAACAACATTACGAAAAAACCATCAAAAACCTTCAAAAAACAATCGTTTTTATCCGCCTAATTAATGAATTTCTTTCAAAATCATTCAAAAAACGCACACCAATTTCAGCCCGAACAATCTACCTATAAGCCCGATACCAACAAGTTCGATGCGGCATTAACGCTGCATTTCTGATACTTTACATACGCCGCCACTGCCCTGCTCCTTATTTTTTGCTGCGGCTCGTTGTTGAGGTAGCCGGTGATGGCATCGTGCAGGGTGTATGCTTCGGGGCACATGAGGCCGGTTGTCCAAACCAGCGGATTGGCTTTGGCAGTGGTTATGTAGCCTTTAAAATAGCTTTTACTGATACAGGCCAAAATGATGCAATCGCGCGTTTGCCCGTCGGTATTGTGAAATTTATCCGCCATGCCGAAATCCATCAAGCCATCGTGCCCTATATAGGCCAGCAATTGCGCATTGCCGCCAATGCCGATAACTTGTTTATTATAATGGATGGTATCTTTCAATTGCCCTGCAGAGCTATACAAGAAATCTTCGGTAGTCCTTTCGATGGACCGGCCATCCCAGGCATCGGCAACCAGGTAGGCATCCTTACTGCGGTGCTTGAACACTAGCCGCTCCATAATCATCCCTTTCATTTTCACCTTTTTAAGCAGCTGCCATTCCTTGCTTTTTTTGAAGTAAGTGCGCACGCCGTTATCACACCCCCAATAAAGGTTGGTTTCCGGGTCCTGCCCGTTGCCGATGGCTTTCGGTACGGGCACTATGCCCTGGTATTTGTTATCGCATAGGGCCACGAATACGTGGATTACTTTGGTTGAGCCATTGGCGTAAGTAATGTTTTTAAGCTTTGGTGCGGCCGGTTTGGGGCTTGCTGCTGCTTTATCCGCGGGCTTTTGTGCGCATGCCGAAATGGCCAGGATAAGGATTAAGGCGGTATTTATAAAGCCGGGCATTGGTGTATTATTTTGAAGCAATGTAGGCAATTCCGGATTGGTTAATTAATAAAACGAAGTTTTATTTCTATCGCTGTAGTAAGCGTCCCCGGCTTGTGTCCGTGTGCAAAGTTGACGCTATGGAGAGCCATCTCTAAGTAGGACAATCGGATAAGCAAAGCGGTATTGCGTATTCCTTCACCGCCGTGTCATTGCGAGAAGCAGTGCGGGAGTTGTGCCACGGGAGCGACGCGGCAACCTCATAGGATATTCCGCTAATGCTGGCCAACTTTGCATATTCGATTGTCCTATGAGGTTGCCGCGCTATCGCTCGCAATGACAAATGTGATTAATAGGGCGCGGCTCTGCCTGCGTAGAGATTGCTTCGTTCCTCGCAATGACGATGTGGTGAGACGATGTGGTGAATAGATCCGTCAACTTTCTAAATTTGACAAATCTAATCCTCCCCCACCCACCAGCAATAGATTTTTCTATATTTGCCGCAATAACACAATTTATATGAGCGCATTAAGTAACAGGATAAACAACCTGTCGGAATCCCAGACCATTAAAATGGCAAAAATGGGTCGCGAATTGGCGGCCAAAGGCGTTGATGTGATCAGTCTCAGCTTCGGCGAGCCTGATTTTCACACCCCTGAGCACATTAAGGAAGCTGCTAAAACAGCTATGGACAAGAATTTTACCTACTACACCCCAGTAGCCGGTTACCCCGACCTGCGCAAGGCCGTAGTAGCCAAACTGAAGAACGAAAACAACCTCGATTTTACCGATAACCAAATAGTAGTATCAACCGGTGCCAAACAAGCGCTTGCCAACGCCGTGCTTTCGCTGGTGAACCCCGGCGAAGAGGTGATTATCCCTACGCCGTACTGGGTATCGTACTCCGAAATAGTGAAATTGGCCGAAGGCGTTAGCGTTTTTATAGATACTACCGTTGAAAACAACTTCAAGATCACTGCCGAGCAGTTGGAAGCGGCCATTACGCCGAAAACGAAGCTATTTATGTTCTCGTCGCCATGTAACCCTACCGGAAGCGTTTACGGCAAAGCCGAGCTGGAAAGCCTGGCCAAAGTTTTTGAAAAACACCCGGATATCTACATCCTTAGTGATGAGATCTACGAGCATATCAACTTCATCGGCGGGCACGAATCTATCGCCCAGTTCGATTATATCAAAGATCGCGTAATCATTGTGAACGGCTGGAGCAAGGCTTTCGCCATGACGGGTTGGCGCATTGGCTACACCGCCAGCAACAGCGAGATTGCTGCTGCTTGTGACAAACTACAGGGACAGATTACCTCGGGTACCTGCTCTATCACCCAAAAAGCGGGCGTTGCCGCCTACACCGGCGGCTTGGAAACCGTGCACGCCATGCGCGAGCAGTTTGAAAAACGCCGCAACATTGTGTACGAATTATTAAAAGAGATACCGGGTATTACGGTTAACCTGCCCGAAGGCGCGTTCTACTTTTTCCCGAATGTAACTTCGTTCTTCGGCAAAAGCTACAATGGCAAAACCATTACCGATTCTGATTCGCTGAGCATTTACCTGCTGGAAGAAGCGCATGTGGCTACCGTAGGCGGCGACTCCTTCGGCGATAAAAAATCGATACGCATATCTTACGCAGCGGCGGAAGATAAGCTGATAGAAGCCGTGAGAAGGATAAAAGAGGCGCTGGGTAAATTGGCGTAAGCAGGATTCCCTCCCCATCGTCATTGCGAGGAACGAAGCAATCTCTACGTTGGACAAGCGGATATGCAAAGTTGCTCTGCTCACCGGGAGATTGCTTCGTGCCTCGCAATGACGGGGTGGTAAAACAGAAAACCCTGTTTGTCGATGACAAACAGGGTTTTCTGTTAAAACTAAATACGTTGCTTTTTACAAAAATGCGTAAGCTACACGTAAGCCTGCTGTACCATAGCCGTTACCCTGGCCAGAGAAATGCTCGTAACGCAAGCCTATGTCCCAACCCGAATCGCCTGCGAAGCCGATACCCGGAGCAAGGATAAGTTTGGTATCCTTAGCATATTTGGTTTCGAAACCGGCACCGGCCTCAGCACCAACGTACCATTTTGGTGCAAAAAATGCTTTGACGCCTAATTTAACGGGCACTATGCCTTGGTCTGGTAGGTTGGTTACGCCGGCCTGGTCCTTAGCGAAAAAGTTGTAGTAACCGGATGTAAGGGTGAATGATAAGCTGCTTTTGATATCATACTGTAAACGTGCAGTACCGCCCAAGCCAAAGCTCGAGAAATCGTGCAGGTCTCCTACTGGTGCTAATGCCTCAACACCTATACCAAAGCGCCATCCTTTTGAATCCGGAGATGATGTAGAGGTTTGTGCATTAGCGTTTGTTCCTAAAAATATAGCAGCTGCTGTAAATGCGGCGGCTACTAAGGTTGTCATTTTTTTCATCGTTGTGTTTTTTAGTAATACAATTTAAAATTGTGTTACCTCCCCCTTTACAAATACTTTGCCACGATGCCAAACTTAACATTGCGTTAATGCCAATTAAAAGGGAATTTGCTTGCGAAAAGCACTCCGCATCTCCCTTATTTGTTGATAATCAGGTAATTTTTGGGTGCATAGTTACTGCCTGCGGTTTATGAAACAGCGTTGTTGGCCAACAGTAAAGCAAAGCGGTTATGTGGGCGATAACATACAAAACTGTATGCTGTTGCATATAAGAGCCGTAATTGGAGGGCTGTTTTTCATCTGTTTTTCATGCCACGATGGGGTAAATTGGCAGGAGAAAATAAAAAACCATATCATCATGAACCCCTGCTGTGGTAAAAATAACCGCAAAGGGCGCAAAGATTTCGCAAAGTGCGCAAAGCTTTGCAAGCCGATGAAAAGACTTGTAAAGTGAACTATCAAATAGTCGCGCTTTGGAAACCTTGCGCGAAAAAAATCTTTGTGCTCTTTGCGCTCACAAAAAACAAATCTTTGCGCACTTTGCGGTTAAAAAAACGACCAACACAAGATAAAAAAAGCCCCTTTTTCAAGGGGCTAGGTTTGTTATTTTATGCTTCGGGGTCTATCTCCGGGTCGGGTTTGTAGTTTTTCTCCAGTTCGGCGAGTTTCTTTTTGCCGTAGGCAAATTTAGTGATGATGTAGAACAGCACCGGCACAATGAATATCGCCAGCGAAGTTGCGGTAAGCATACCGCCGAATACCGTGAAGCCTATGGTTTTACGAGCCTCGGCACCTGCGCCCGATGCGAACAGCAAGGGCAGTACGCCCAGGATGAAGGCCATCGAAGTCATGATGATAGGGCGCAAACGCAGCCTTACGGCTTCCAGCGTGGCCTTTTCCAGGTCCATACCCTTATCCACACGTTCTTTGGCGAACTCTACTATCAGGATGGCGTTCTTGGCCGCCAAACCTATCAGCGTAATCAAACCAATCTGCGCGTAAACGTTGTTGGTTAAGTTTTTATCGAACAAGAGGAACAATATCGCGCCAAAAGCACCAAGCGGTACGGCCAGCAGTACCGAGAACGGCACCGACCAACTCTCGTACAAGGCAGCCAAAAACAGGAACACGAAACCTATCGACAAGGCAAATATGTAAATGGTTTTAGAGCCGGATAGCAACTCCTCGCGGCTTAGGCCCGAAAACTCGTAGCCGTAGCCTTGCGGTAACGTTTCTGCGGCAACCTCCTGCAAGGCTTTTATCGCATCGCCGCTACTGAAGCCCGGTTTGGTGGCACCGTTTATCTCTGCCGAGCGGAATAGGTTATAGTGCGATATCAATGGCGCATTCTCAATCACTTTATAACTGGTGAGCGTACTCAGGGGCACCATGGCACCTGATGAGTTACGCACGAAGTACTGCCCTATGTTCTGGATATTCGTGCGGTAATTGGTATCGGCCTGCGTTACCACCCTGAAGTTTCGGCCGTAGATAGTAAAATCGTTCACGTAAGAACTACCCATGTACGTTTGCAGGGCACTGTTCACGTCGGATATCTGCACGCCCAGTTTCTTGGCCTTTTCCCTATCGATAGTGAGCTGGTAAGCCGGCGTATGCGCACCGAAGAACGAGAACGCGCGGGCAATCTCGGGGCGTTTATTAACGGCGCCTACGAAATTATTCAGCACTTTTTCAAAGTTCTTGATATCGCCGCCTGCTTGTTTTTCCTGCAAAATAAACGAGAAACCGCCCGTATTACCCAAACCCGGTATAGCCGGCGGGGAAATTACCACTACGTTAGCCTCTTTAAACCGAGCCAGTTTTTTGGTGATGGTGGCAATAACGCCTTGTAGTTTATCTTTATCGTCTTTACGCTCCTCCCATGGCTTCAGCTGCACAAATATGGTGGCACTGTTTGATTTTGTTGCAAAGTTCACCGCATTTAAACCGCCCAGTGCAGCATAGTGCTTTATAGCGTGCACGCTATCCAACACGGTCATCATCTCATGTAACACGGCTACTGTACGTTCTGTAGATGCGCCCTCGGGCAAATCGTAAGTAACATACACACGGCCTTCATCCTCCAATGGAATAAAGCCTGATGGTTTGCTTTTGAACAGCAATATGGTACCTACTACCACACATACCAGTATAATAACCACAAACTTGGAATTCCTGATACCCCTATCTACAGAATTTCGGTAACGGCCGGTAACCCTGTCAAACCATTGGTTGAATTTGAAGAAGAACTTATTTAAGCCTTTAGATTTGTCATCTATTTTATGCGGGCGCAATAATATGGTACAAAGCGCAGGCGTAAGCGATAAAGCTACGAATGCCGATATCAGTACCGATATGGCGATGGTTATAGCAAACTGCTGGTAAAGCCTACCTACGATGCCGGGGATAAAACCTACCGGCACAAATACCGCCGCCAATATCAACGCGATGGCGATAACCGGTGCCGAAATATCTTTCATGGCGTGTTGTGTGGCCTCCTGCGGGGTCATGCCCTTTTCGTCCATATAATGCTGCACAGCCTCTACCACTACGATGGCATCATCCACCACAATACCAATGGCCAGCACAAAGCCGAAAAGCGTAAGCGTATTGATGGTAAAATGCAGCGGTATGAAGAAGATGAACGTACCTACTATAGATACCGGGATAGCCAGTACCGGGATAAGCGTGGTACGCCAGTTTTGCAGGAAGAGGAACACCACGATGATTACCAACACCAGCGCAATAACCAGGGTTTCTATTACTTCCTCCAGCGATACCTTTACTACCGTAACCGATTCGAAAGGCACCACGTATTTGATATCTTTAGGGAACGATAGCTTAAGCTGCTCCATGGTAGCTACCACGTTATCGGCAGTTTCGATGGCGTTGCTGCCTGGCGCCTGGTATATCAGCAGGTACGATGCACGTTTACCATCTACAAAGGAGTTACCGGCATAGTTGAACTTGCCCAGCTCTACCCTGGCCACATCCTTAAGGTGCACTATCGATCCTGTGCCCGGCTGCGTTTTAACTACAATATTCTCAAATTCGGCCTGGTTGGTCAACCTGCCTTTTACCAGCACGGTGTATTCGAAGGTTTGCCCTTTCATTTGTGGGGTTGCACCAACGGTACCGGCGGCTACTTGCGCGTTCTGCTCTTGCAGGGCTGCAGTAACATCCGCAGCAGTCATATTCAGGGCAGCCAGTTTATCGGGTTTTAACCATACGCGCATACTGAAATCATCGGCACGTGTAAACACGTCGCCAACCCCTTTAGTACGCAGCAATGCATCCTTTATAAATACGTTGGTATAGTTATCGGTAAAGGTTACATCGTGCGTGCCGTTTTCAGAGTACATGGCTACCAGCATCAAAATGCTTGGGTTACGCTTACGAACGATAAGGCCGAGGCGCTGCACCTCCTGCGGCAAGCCCGGCTGGGCAATGCCTACACGGTTCTGCACATCAAGCGCGGCATTGTTGATATCGGTACCTACTTCAAAGTTCACCGTCATGCTCATGGCGCCGTTGCCGGTGCTGTTACTTTGCAGGTAGGTCATGCCCGGGGTACCGTTTACCTGTACCTCTACCGGGGTGGCAACGGTTTGCTCAACGGTTAAGGCATCGGCACCCACGTAATTACCGGTAACCTGTACGGTTGGCGGCGTAATTTCGGGGTACTGCCCTATCGGCAGGCTCAGCATAGATAGTATGCCCACTATCACGATCACCAGCGATATCACGATGGCGGTTACGGGGCGTTTTATAAAAACATCTGCAATCATTATCTATTTCTTTAGCTTAAAAAATGGGGATATGCTCCCTTATCCGCTTTAAGTATCTTTTATTTTTTTGGTGCCGCGCCGGGTGCCGGTGCTGCAGGGCCCTGGGTTACCTTGCCCCCATCGCGTAGGCGCTGGAAACCTTCGGTAATTACCTTGTCGCCGGGTTTTATGCCTTGCATAATTATTACGTTGCTTTGTATGCGTTGCCCAAGCACTACTTTCACCTGGTGGGCCAGGGTATCGCGGCGGTCCTTAATGGTTTTGTCGGCTGCGGTGTCCTTAACCGTAGTATCCCTTACGGTAAACACAAAAAACTCGCCCATTTGCTCGGTAATAGCTTTATAAGGTATCTGCACGCGCTCACCCGAATTATCGTTCAGTACCTGCAATACGCAGCTCATGCCGTCGCGCAGTACATCATTGGCGTTAGGGAATTGTACTCGCACCTTTATACTACCGGTTTGGTTGTTTACACCACGGTCGATAGCGAATATCTTGCCGTTTTGGGCGTAGGTGGTGCCGTCCGAAAGTTGCAGCTTGAAGGTAGTATCCGATGCATGCTGCTGTATCTTATAAAAACGGTTGATGTCCTGCTCGTTTATTACCACGTCTACCCCTATCGGGTTCCCTGTAGATATGGTGTTCAACAGCGTAGTGCCCGGCGTAACCTGCGCGCCAAGCTTTACCTGCGATATACCTATACGCCCCGTAAACGGCGCGCGGATAGTGGCGTAAGAAAGATCGGTTGCGGCAGATGCCAAAGCGGCCCTGGCAACTGCTACCTGGCTCTGCGCGGTTTCGAAGGCCGCGGCCGCCTGGTCTACTGTTTGGCGCGCCACAGCATCTGCCTTCAGCAGCATATTGTAGCGGTCGATATCTTTTTGGGCCTTTACCAGGTTGGCCTTGGCGCTTATTAAGTTGGCGTTTGCCTGTTCGTAAGCAGCTACGTATTTGCGGCGATCAATTTCATAAAGCGGGCTGCCTTTGGTAACCACATCGCCTTCCTTAAAGGAGATGCCGGTAATAAAGCCGCCTACCTGGCTGCGCAGCTCAACTGTATTGAGCGCAACTGCAATACCCTGGTATTTATCATAATAAAGGGCTTCGGATTTTTGCGCTTCCACCACGTTTACCGGGGTGGGCGGCAGCACAGGTGCGCCCGTGCCTTTGTCTGAACTTTTGCATGCCGAAAGCGCCAAAACGCTTGCGGCGATAATAAAGGAGATATAGCTGTTCTTCATATGCTGTTTTTATTCGGCCTGTAGGGTGCCCAGTGCACGTTGCAGATCGATCTTGCTTGATAATAGTTGAAATAGTGCGTTGTAATAATTCAGTTCGGCGGTGCGCAGGTCTGCCTGCGATACAATTACGTCGAGGTAGGTTTTGATGCCCTCTCGGTATTGCAGGTCTACCACCTTATATACATCCTTGGCCAGCTGCACGTTCTCGCTCAGTACCTGCCAGTTGGTATAATTGCTTTTATAGCTGGCCAATGCCTGCGCATATTGTGTATTGATGGCGTTGCGGGTGTTCTCTATATCCAGATCGGTACGCTGCACCTGCAGACGTGCCTTGGCTAGGTTCTGCAAACGTTTGGTGCCCGTAAAAATGGGGAACGTAAGGCTAAGGCCCACATACGATGTTGGGAAACTGCTGTTATACAACTTGCTGAAACTATCATTAAAGTAAGCCAGGCTGTAGCCGCCGGTTGCGGATAGCGATGGCAAAAAGCCCCATTTATAATACCGTACATTGAGGTTCTGCAGGTTTTTGCTGGTCTCCAGCAGGCGGTATTCTATACGGTTGCTGTAGTTGATTACCTCGTTGGTATCTATCACGGCCTCGGCCTGTAAACGGGCAGAGTCGTACTGAAGCACCAGCCGCCTGGCCGGGTCGTAGCCCATTACCTGTTTAAGGTAGGCGGTTTTGCTTTTGATAGCTTCTTCGGTTTGCTTGTGCGATGCCAGCGCATTGTTGAGCGATATGGTAGCCTGCTTATAGTCGGTTTTATCTGCCACTCCGGCCTGGTAGCGGGCGGTGGCATCTTTCAGGCTACGGCGCAACCTCAGGATATCTTCTTTGATGATATCCAGCTGGCGTTGCGACAACAGCACATCGTAAAAGGCCTTGCTTACGTCTGATGCCAGGTCTATCTTACTGCTCTCGGTATTCTGTTGATAATACTGGCGCGAGTATTTTGATGCTTTGGATGCCAGCACCACATCATTATTATATAGTGCCTGGCTGGCGGTGAGGCCCAGAGTTGATACATTGTGCGCTATGGCCAGGTTTTGACCTGTACCATTGCCTGCACCGGTGGCTGCGCCTGTTGGCCGCTGAAAATAGTGCTGCACGCTGCTGCTGCTATTGATCTGCGGCAGCCATCCCGATAAGCCGATGTTGATGTCGCGTTCGTTTATCTGCTCGTCTATTATCGATTGCTTAAGCAATGGCTGGTTCTTTAACGCAAAAGCTATGCTTTGCTTTATAGTAAAGGAGGTGGTGGTATCGGCAGATGTTTGCGCAAATAGTAAAACGGGAAAAAAAAGTAGTATATTAGTGATATATATGCAGCTGTTTTTTTTCATAAAAATGGTGAAGCGGTAAAAAAACGGACACCGGAGCGAGGGGCCTCCGTTGATTCTTTATTTAAATAATAGAGTTCACGAATATGAGATTTTGCAGAAACAATAAGAAATTGGCAACAGGATTTTTACTTAAATAAGATAATTATTGCATTGCAACAGGCTTTTTTTGTTTTTTTATTACAAATTTCAAAATCGTGACATTGTTTAAATAAAATTTTAATTAATTTGCCTTATGATTGTGAATAGTGCTGTATTAAGATAGTGTAAAAAAATTTGTACATCTAATGCCGCAGATAAGCATATTCATGGTATTTTTACAGAAAATTTAAGAAGTGTTAATAAATGGTTAAAAAACTGCACGATAAGATTGCCCAGTTTCAGGATGCGAACATGATCCGCGCGCAGGGACTGTATCCTTTCTTCCGCCCTATAGAAAGCGGTCAGGATACTGAAGTTATGATTGATGGCAAACGTGTTTTAATGTTTGGGTCTAACTCCTACCTGGGGCTTACAAATCACCCTAAGATAAAAGAAGCTACCAAGAAAGCTGTTGATAAGTATGGCTCCGGCTGTGCGGGTTCGAGGTTCCTGAACGGCACGCTCGATATCCATATCGAATTGGAACGCCGCCTGGCTAACTACGTAGGCAAAGAAGCCGCGGTGTTATTCAGCACCGGTTTCCAGGTTAATCTGGGCGTGCTATCTTGTATCACAGGGCGTAACGATTATTTAATTTTAGACGAATATGATCATGCCTCTATTATAGATGGTACGCGCCTGTCGTTCTCTAAGGTTATCAAATACGCCCACAACGATATGGTAGATCTGGAGCGCAAGCTCAGCATTCTGCCCGAAGAAGCCGTAAAGGTTATCGTGGTAGATGGTATCTTCAGCATGGAAGGCGATATCGTAAAACTGCCTGCTATAGTTGAGCTTGCCGATAAATACGGCGTAAACATTATGGTTGATGATGCCCACAGCCTTGGCGTTATAGGCGTAAACGGCTCGGGTACCGCATCGCACTTTGGTTTAACCAGCGAAGTTGACCTCATCATGAGCACCTTCAGCAAATCGCTGGCCTCGCTTGGCGGTTTCATTGCCAGCGATTACGAAACAATTGATTATATCAAACACCGCGCACGCTCTTTAATGTTCAGCGCCAGCATGACCCCAGGCTCCGTAGCCAGCGTAATTGCCGCCCTGGATATCATCGAATCAGAACCGGAACGTATACAGAAGCTTTGGGATAACACCAATTATGCCGTTAAGTTGCTTACCGACGAAGGTTTCGACCTCGGCGCAACCGAAAGCCCGATATTGCCTATCTACATACGCGATAACGACAAAACCTTTATGGTAACCAATTACCTGCAAAACGCGGGCATATTTGTTAACCCGGTAGTATCGCCTGCGGTACCTTCAGATTCATCGCTGCTGCGTTTTTCACTGATGGCTACGCACACCTTTGAGCAGATAGACGAGGCTGTTGAGAAACTCATTGCTGCATTTAAAGCAGTTGGCGTACCCTTAAAAAAACTGGCTAATACCTCCCTGTAACGAGAAGTTAATTTTACTTTTATAAAATAAAACCATATAAAGCCGATACATTTGCACACCGCATTTGCATCGGCATTTATTTTTAAGCCCTCCAAAATGAAAAAAATAGTTTCGGTGAAATCAAAAAAAGAACTCGCATCTTTTATTGATTTCCCGCATGAGTTGTATAAGAACGACCCATATTACGTACCGGAATTATTTATCGCACAGCGCGACATCCTGACAACGCACCCCTTCCACAAGCATTCGTCGCTGCAAACATTCTTAGCTTACGATGGCGATAAAATAGTTGGCCGCATTGCCGCTATCCAAAACAATAACCACAATAAGTTCAACAATGTAAATGATGGTTTTTTTGGTTTTTTTGAATGCATAAACGACCAGGAAACAGCCAACCTGTTAATCGATACGGCTATAAAATGGCTTAAAGAAAAAGGTGCCGAAACCATTGTAGGCCCGGTTAACCCATCAACCAACGAAACCTGCGGCCTTTTAGTAAAAGGGTTTGATAGCTCGCCTATGGTGATGATGACCTACAACCCGGAGTACTATATCACGTTGTTAGAAAACGCCGGTTTCAAAAAACAAACCGACCTGCTGGCATGGCACTGGGACGGCCAGAATTATAACGATAAATCGTTGCAGATGCTGGATAGGCTGCAAGAGCGCCTTACGCGCAACAGCGGCATCACCATCCGCAAAATAAACCTCAAGAACTTTAAAGCAGAGGCCGATGCTCTGCGCGAGGTATATAATAAAGCATGGGACAAAAACCTGGGCTTCTTCCCCATGACTAATGAGGAATTCGATTACACCGCCAAAGATCTGAAGATGATATTGGATCCTGATTTTGCCCTGGTGGCCGAGCAGGACGGCAAGATAGTAGGCTTCGGCGTAGCTATTCCGGATATTAACCAGATATTAAAAACCATCAAGAAAGGCCGTTTGCTGCCTACAGGCATATTCAAGCTGTTGCTCAACAAAAGCAAGATACAAGGCATACGTATTATGCTGCTTGGCGTAATAGATGGTTACCGCAAAATGGGCATCGAAGCTTGCCTTTACGGCAGCATCATAAAAGAGTACAGGCGTAAAGGGCTTAAATATGCCGAAGCGAGCTGGACCTTAGAAAAGAACGATATGGTGAACCGTGCTATCGAAGCTATTGGCGGCGAGCAGTACAAAACATACCGGATATACGAGAAAACAATATGAGCGAACGGGTTTTAATAACCGGTGCGAGTGGGTTTGTGGGATATCATATTATACAGGAAGCGCTTAAGAACAATTTTGAGGCATACGCAGCGGTGCGCAAAAACAGCGATACCAGCCACTTAAGCAACCTGGGGGTGCCATTGGTGCACCTGAAGTACAACGATGCGGAAGCATTGGTGACAGAGATAAAAGAAAAGCGGTACGATTATATCATACACGCGGCCGGCGTAACCAGCGCGCGATCGCAAAAAGAGTTTACGATAGTAAACGCCGTGTTTGCTTACAATTTGGCCAAAGCAGCCGAAACTTGCGGCATAAAAAAATTCATATTGATAAGCAGCCTGGCTGCCGTTGGCCCGTTGAAGCAACTTAGCGGCATTATTACCGAGGGCACTACACCGGCCCCTATTTCGGCCTACGGTAAAAGCAAGCTGCTTGCCGAACAAAAGATAGCGGCCCTGCCCGCCCTAAACTATACTATTTTGCGTCCAACAGCAGTTTATGGCCCCCGGGAAAAAGGCATATTCCTTTTTATAAGGCAAATAGCAAAAAAAGGATTCGAGCCCTACATTGGTAATGTCGAGCAAAAAGTTAGTTTTGTGCACGCAAAAGATTTAGCTGCGGCAAGCGTAAAAGCATTGTTTGCACCGGCCAAAAGCACTTACAATATATCCGACGGTAATTTTTACAGCCGGTACGAATTGGGCGATACTGTTAAGGAAACGTTAAAATTACGTTCAATTAAATTTCATCTGCCTGTAAACTTTGTAAAAATAATTGCAGCAATGAACGGAAAATTGAGTTCTTTGCGCGGCAAGGCGCTAAGGTTAAACCCGGAGAAGATAACCGAATTGATAGCCGTAAATTGGGATTGCAGCATAGAAAAAGCAAAGGCCGAACTCGGTTTTTACCCACGCTACAACCTGCGCACAGGCTTAACCGAAACACTGGCCTGGTATAAAGAAAATAAATGGCTGTAAGCCTCTATTTTATATTAACAAACAAAACAATGAAAGGCTTATGGGCCCGCGCTTAACAAAACCCATGGCTGTTCATTATTCGATCTTTTAAACAACCAATACAAATGAAAATCAACATTAAACCTGCCAATGGTAAACTAGGTATCTTAATACCTGGTTTGGGTGCGGTAGCTACTACGTTAATTGCCGGCGTTGAAGCCGTAAAGAAAGGTATTTCCCAACCTGTGGGCTCACTTACACAAATGGGAAGCATCCGTTTAGGAAAGAGAACTGAGAACCGCCATCCAAAAATTAAAGATTTTGTGCCTTTGGCCAAATTGGAAGACATCGTTTTTGGCGGTTGGGACCTATATGAAGATAACGTTTACGAATCGGCTATGAACGCCAAGGTTTTGGAAGAATCGTTATTGAACCAGGTAAAAGAAGGTTTACAGGCTATTAAGCCAATGAAAGCTGCGTTTGATAAAAACTACGCTAAAAACCTTGATGGTACTTATGTAAAAACCGGTACCCGTTACGAGCTTGCACAGCAGGTGATGGACGATATCAAAAACTTCCAGGCAGAAAATGGTTGCGATCGTGTTGTTTTAGTTTGGTGCGGTTCTACCGAAGTTTACTTCGAAGGTTCTGAAATACACGAAACTTTAGCGGCTTTCGAGCAGGCTTTGATCGACGATGACAAACGCATCGCCCCGAGCATGATTTACGCTTACGCGGCTTTGAAGCTTGGCGTACCATTCTCAAACGGCGCCCCTAACTTAACCGTGGATATCCCGGCTATGATAGAACTGGCTAAGCTTACCCAAACCCCAATTGCGGGCAAGGATTTCAAAACAGGCCAAACTTTAATGAAAACCGTTTTGGCTCCGGGCCTTGCTGCACGTAGCCTGGGTGTACACGGCTGGTTCTCTACCAACATTTTGGGTAACCGCGATGGTTTGGTATTGGACGATCCGGATAACTTCAAAACCAAGGAAGTATCAAAACTTGGCGTACTGGAAGATATCCTGCGCCCTGAGGATAACCCGGAATTGTACGGCGAGATCTTCCACAAGATCCGTATCAACTACTATCCGCCACATGGCGATAATAAAGAAAGCTGGGACAACATCGACATTTTTGGCTGGTTAGGCTACAAAATGCAGATCAAGATCAACTTCCTTTGCCGCGATTCTATCCTGGCTGCCCCTATCGCTTTAGACCTTGCTTTGTTCAGCGATATGGCAAAACGCGCCAACATGAGCGGCATACAGGAGTGGTTATCGTTCTACTTGAAGTCGCCGCAAACCGCGCCGGGCTTACATGCCGAGAACGATATCTTCAAACAACTCATCAAGCTGGAGAACACCCTGCGTTACCTGATGGGCGAAGATTTGATTACCCACCTGGGCCTCGATTACTACGACGATATGTTTGCAGAAGCATAACATTTGCTATAAACGCAAAACAGAAACAGGTTAGGCAGCATTGCCTAACCTGTTTTTTTTATTTTACCTTTGGCCCACCCTAATTGCCTGCACAGCAACAATAATCTTACCCTTCGATTATTTATGAACTTTGCAACACTACGGTAGCATTTTCTGCGTATATAGTAACAATTATCCGCTTCGGCCGTCTATCTACCCGGTTATAAGCATAGCAACATTCTTTCCTGATGACGGTATAAAGCTGTTTTTAATGGGGCAATTTTGAGGTAGCAAGGCGTAAGGACTATGATATGTACCGATTTTTGACTTTTTGACCACAATAGTCTGTAGGGTTTTTTACTTACCTTTGGCTTTGTATTTGTGTAACGAGCATGTTTACTAAATGATTTGTAAAAACACTTTTAAGCGTTTATTTTTTATTGCACTTTTATTTGTAAGCACAACCTTAGCTGCACAAAATACGGTAGTAACGGGCGTTGTTACCGATGCCGGCAATAAGAAACCCCTGGGCTTCGTTAGCGTTAGTTTTACGGGCAGCACCATCGGCACCAATACCAACGATGCGGGGCAATTCAGCCTCCGCTCGGCAAAGCCATACTCGCAGTTAAAAATCACTTACCTGGGCTATAAAGATGCCGTAGTGGCGGTAGTGCCCGGCAAAGAGCAGGTAATAAATATCAAACTGTTCCCATCCGCACAGCAACTTAACGAGGTTACTATACAAGCCGGCAAGCGGCCCAAATACACTAATAAAGATAACCCTGCCGTTGAGCTTATACGCAAAGTTATAGCCAATAAAGACAAAAACCGCCCCGAGAACTACAATTACGTAGAATACAAGGAGTACGATAAGATGCAGTTCTCGCTCAGCAACCTGTCTGATAAGATATCCGAGAAAAAATTCTTCCGCAAGTACAAATTCGTTTTTGATAATCGCGACAGTACCAGCTACGCCGGCAAAAATCTGCTGCCTATTTACCTGGTAGAGAAGCTTTCGCAGGTGTATTACCGCAAAAATCCCGAGGTTACCAAAACCGTGCTACTTGGCGAAAAAGGCGTAAATTTTGGCCCTGCCGTTGATAACGAAGGCGTTGGCCAGTACTTTAAGCACCTTTACGAAAAGGTTGATATTTATACCAACAGCATATACCTGCTGGGCCGCCAATTCATGAGCCCGATTGCCGATGCTGCGCCTACCTATTATAAGTTTTTCATTACTGATACCATCACCACGGCCGATAACAAAAAACTGGTTCAACTGAGCTTTACACCCCGAAACACCAACGATGTATTGTTCGAGGGCGATATCTATATCACGCTGGATGGCAACTACGCGGTGCAAAAAGCCGGGTTAACCATCAACAAAAACATCAACGTAAACTTCGTGCGCTCGATGCATGTAGATCAGGATTTCGAGCTGAACCCCGATGGGCGCTACCACCTTAGCAAAAGCAACACTTACGCCGATTTTGGCGTATCGGCCAAGCGGAAGGGCGGCCTCTTCGGTATACGTACGCTTACGTATAAAAATTACATTACCAATAAATACCAGCCCGATGTTTTATATACGCCCGATATAAACCTGGAAGACGACGAAGTAAAGCACCGCAGCGACCAGTTCTGGGCCGAGAACCGCCTGGATACATTGACCGCTGCCGAATCTAAAGTGTACAAGAATATCGATAGCCTTACGCATATGCCATCATTCAGGCGGACGGCAGATTTGGTTACGCTTTTGCTTGCGGGTTATAAAGGCTTCGGCAAGTTTGAAGTTGGGCCGGCCAGTACGTTCTACAGTTTTAACCCTATCGAGGGTTTCAGACTGAGGATAGGCGGGCGCACCACGCCGGAACTGAGCAAACGCTATTATTTTGAGGGCTACGGCGCTTACGGCTTTAAAGATGAGCGCTGGAAATACATGCTGGCTGCCACTTATTCGTTCAATGCCAAAAGTGTTTACAAATTCCCGCAGAATTACCTCCGCGTAAGTTTTCAGCGAGATACTAAGATACCCGGCCAGGAGCTGCAGTTTATATCAGAAGATAACATTCTGCTGTCGTTTAAGCGAGGCACCAATGATAAATACCTGTATAACGACCAGTATAAGATTGATTACGTGCACGAGTTGGAGAACCACCTGTCGTTCAATTTCGGCGGGCGCAAATGGGTGCAAACCCCGGCAGGTTCGTTGTTCCCCTTCCAGAACGGGCCGAGCACCATATTCAACAACCTGACCACTACCGAGGTTTCGGCAGGCATCAGGTACGCGCCCAACGAGCAGTTTTACCAGGGGAAGCTGTTCAGGGTACCTATCATTAACAAGTACCCTATCTTGAGCCTGGATTATACCGCAGGTTTTAAGGATGTATTGGGCGGACAGTACAGCTACCAAAAATTCAGGGCGCGTTTCGATAAGCGCTTTTATATCGCGCCGTTCGGTTTCTCAGATGTTACGCTGGAGGGCGGCCGTATCTTCGGCACCGTGCCTTATCCCTTATTGGATATCCATCGTGCCAACCAAACCTATGCCTACGTTATCGATTCGTACAACCTGATGAACTTTTTGGAGTTCGTGAGCGATAGGTACGCCAGCATCAATATCGATCAGCATTTCGGCGGCTTCTTCTTTAACAAGGTGCCACTGTTCAAAAAACTTAAATGGCGCGAAACTGCGTCGTTCAAAGCATTATACGGCGGCTTGGGCAACAATAATAACCCAACGCTCAATTCGTCGGTTTACCAGTTCCCAACAGACGGTAACGGCGTGCCCATTACTTATGCACTTGGCAACAAACCTTATATGGAAGCAAGTGTTGGTGTTGAAAACATTTTTAAGTTCATAAGGGTTGATTTGGTGAAAAGGCTTTCGTACTTAGACCATCCGGACGTTGCCCCCTTTGGCGTTCGGGTGAAAATAAAGTTCGATTTTTAATTATTTGTAGTATTTTATTTATTTTTATTCTGAAATGGAACAGCATACATCTATACGCACCAGCTTACAGCTTGGGATATATAAAATTATCGATCCGTTTGTTAAGCTGCTGATTAAACTTGGCTTAACCCCCAATGCCGTTACTTCTATCGGCTTTATTTTGAACGTAGGCGTTGCGGCGATATTTATCGTAGGCGGCGAAGACGGCGACCGCGCTAACCTGAGCTATGTAGGCTGGGCCGGCGGGCTTATACTTTTTGCGGGCCTTTTTGATATGCTTGATGGGCAGGTAGCACGTTTAGGCAATATGAAATCGGTATTCGGCGCCTTGTACGATTCTGTGCTTGATCGCTACTCGGAGCTGATCATGTTCCTGGGCATATGTTATTACCTGGTATCGCACCACTATTTCCTCAGTTCGATATTCGCTTTCATTGCCCTAATAGGCTCTATGATGGTGAGCTATGTGCGTGCCCGTGCAGAAGGCCTCGGCGTAGAATGCAAAGGTGGCCTGATGCAACGCCCCGAGCGCGTAATTACCATAGCGGTATTTGCAATTGCCTGCGGTGTGGCCTCAAACTACATCGGCGGCGATTATAAATTATGGATACCGGGCATACGTTTCCACGTGTTCGAAACCATGTCGATATTCACGTTCCCGATAGCCATACTGGCCGTGCTAACAAATTTAACAGCCTTTAAACGCCTGGTAGATGCCAAGAAAGCACTATCAGAGACCGAAAATGAATAAAAGCGCGGCGAAGCAGTCCATTGTTTTCCTGGTACTATTGGTAAGCATGTGGCATAACGCCGCCGCGCGTGCTATCAGTACCCTGCAAACAGATACATCAAAGGTGCGCAAGGCTGCGGATGGCCGCGCATACCCTACCCCGCCGCCTAACAGCAAGCGCTTATTTTACCTGCAGCGCTCGCCCAACATCAATGCCTTATCTTATGATATTAACATTGATGCCGGCACCGGTAAAGCTAACGAGGAAGCCCCGATACATGTATATTGGCTGAGGTATGCTGAAGGGAAGGGAGAACCCTCCGAACTAACTTTTGTACAGCGCAAATTTGCGTATGGGGTAACTGTGGATAAATTGAGCGACGATAAGTATGATATCAGAATTATGTCATACAAAAAATTTCCTCTCACGCTGATGAGGGGTGCTGACGGAAAATATCATATCTTCGCAACTGTAGCAAAAAAACAGCTAATCCTTCAAAGTATTTTTATCCAGATTGACGGAGGCTCTGTGTTTGCTCCAAACGTAACATATATTGAAATAAAAGGTGTAGACCCCGTGACAGGTAAAGAAGTTACAGAACGTTTTAAACCTTAACTGCTATGGCAAAAAATTTTGTATCAAATTCACAGGAATCTGTGAGGATGTTTAAGAGTAACTTTTTAGAGAGCTTATCAAAGGTGCATTTTTTTGTGCCCCTTATAATCTTCATACCCGTTATTTTGGTATGCAGCTATTTTGCATACGACAGGAATATCGGCGCGCTGAACTATATCTGGCTGTTTTTGTTCGGCCTGTTCATATGGACACTTACCGAATACATCATGCACCGTTTCGTGTTCCATTTTGTGCCAAAACAGGGCTGGGCATTGCGTTTGCACTTCATTTTCCATGGCGTGCATCACGATTACCCCAGCGATGCCAAGCGTTTGGTAATGCCGCCATCGGCAAGCATACCGCTGGCCACCGGCTTTTACTTTTTGTTTAATGCCCTGCTGCCTGCAAACTATATTTTTGGCTTTTTCCCGGGTTTTATATTGGGTTACCTGGCGTACGATATTTCGCACTACGCCATACACCATTTCAACTTCAAAGGCTCGTTTTGGAAAAGGATAAAACAACACCACATGCTGCACCACTACCAGGACCCTACCAAAGGTTATGGCGTAAGCTCTCCGCTGTGGGACAAGATTTTTAATTCGGATTTTATTAAGAAGTAGGATGGCTAATGCTGTTGATAACGGCGTCCAGATCAATCAGAAAAGTATCAGTATTGTATCGGGCCTGTCGTTATTGTATTTGATTTTATCGTGTTTGCTGCTTGGCTTCAAGTCAGATCAGTTGGTGCTGATCGGTATCTTTAATGTGCTTTTCTACGCATCGGTTATCACGCGCAAGTTTATTTTAGGCTTTTCCATCTTCATCGTGTACTGGATAATCTTCGATTACATGAAGGCTTTCCCCAACTACAACTACAACCCTGTAGCCATAGGCCACCTTTACAACGCCGAAAAAAGCCTTTTCGGCATCCGTTACAATAACACTATCCTCACGCCAAACGAATACCTATTGCTTAAAAGCAATACCTTCACCGATATTATTGCCGGTGTATTTTACCTGTGCTGGATACCCGTGCCGCTGGGCTTTGCGGCGTACCTTTTCTTCCGCAACAAGCAGCAGTTTTTATATTTCTCTTTAACCTTCGTGGTGGTAAACCTGCTGGGCTTTGTGGTGTATTACACCTACCCCGCCGCGCCGCCATGGTATATACAGGTACACGGCTTCAACTTCCACCCGCTTACGCAGGGCAATACCGCAGGGCTGGCCCGGTTCGATAAGTATTTCAACGTAACTGTATTCAAGTCTATTTATGCTAAGGGTTCAAACGTGTTTGCGGCCATGCCATCGTTGCACTCCTCCTACCCGGTTATCGTATTGTATTACGGCATCAAGAACCGCCTGGGCGCCATCAATATATTCTTTGCAACGGTAACGGTAGGGATATGGTTTACGGCAGTTTATGCCAGCCATCATTACGTGCTTGATGTTTTGGCCGGTATTACCTGTGCCAGCCTGGGGATACTGCTCTTCAACCTTATCCTTTCGCACTCGGCCTGGCTTAAGAGGTCGCTCCTCAACTACGAAAAACTGATACAATAAACGCTGCGGACTTTATTGTATCGTATTAGCTACTTCTATTTCATATTATTTATATATAGCCTGGCTTTAATTAATATATTTTGTCCATTTTTGAGTTATATATCAGGCACTTATAATCTACCGAATAAAAAAGGCCTGGTATCTGCACTTTAGTTACCTGCAATGCCCATTTGGGGCATGCTATTTGGGTAGCATTCAGCAAAAAATCTATCAGCCAGCGGATGAAGAAAATCGTTTTCCTTATTTTATTGATATCAGCCGCAATTAAGGTGCAAGCCGCGCAGCAGCAGGTGAGCCCCGATACCTTGAAGCAGGAATTGCAGGTTACTGCCGATTCGTGCAAAGCGCCTATTTACACCCTGTTAGCCAATGTTTACCTTAAGTACGATACCATTGCCAACCGTCGCAAACGTACCCTGTACCAAACAGAAGCACTCAATTATACCATGCAGGCCCTGCATTATTACAGTCGCTATAACGATTCTTTGGGCTTGCGGGTGAGTTTCGATAACCTGGCAAAAGTGTATTTTTCACAGCGCAAGTTCAGCCAGGCCAAATGGTTCATCCTGCAATCTAACAGCATATCGCGTATCAAAAATGATACGCTTAACGTTATTACCTCGCTGGTAAAGCTTTCGATGGTAAAAATGGAGATTAAGGATTTCTCCCTCGCCATGCGCGATCTTAACGAAGCCCTCTCCCTATCCATAGCCGGCCACATGCCACGATGGGAAGCAACCGTGCAAAAAAACTACGGCTTTTTATATAACCGAATGGATAACCCGGCCAAAGGAGCCGTCGCTTTTAAACGCGCCGATGTTATACTGGATAGCCTTAAGCGCGACGAAGCGGCAAAGATGCTGGCCATCCAACGCTTTGCACGAGACACCATCGGCACCCGAACGATAGACTCGGCAATAAAAAAAAAAGCAGTGATAACGGTAGCCAGGAAGCCGGCGAAAGCCAAAAAGGCATCTCCAAAAAAAGCGGTGGCATCTTTATAGCCGTTGCGCTTGTAGCCGCACTATTGATATTTTGGATCCGCAGCCGGCGGCGTAAAAAATAAGCTCCCCTATTTTGCGTTAGGTTAAACCACAGACCCTTAAGCGCGTCTGTACCTGTTAATGAGAAAGCATTTTTTTAGCGCATTGTTAGTTTTGGGCGTACTGCTGGTATGCGGCTTTACCTATACCGGATTTAAGAACCGCGACGCAAATTTTAAGCGGGAATTTTTAAGGCTGATTAATAAAACGCGCACCAAAGGCTGCAATTGCGGCGGCAAGTGGTACCCGGCAGCCGCTCCGTTAATCTGGAACGATAATTTGGAGAAAGCCGCGCAAGGCCATGCCGACGATATGGCAAACCGCGAATACTTTGATCATACCAGCAAAGATGGCCGCAGCATGAGCGACCGCATTGTTTTTGCAGGCTACTTTTTCAAAGGTTACAAAAATTTTATGGTGGGCGAAAACATTGCCATGGGCCAAAGCACCATTGCCGAAGTGATGGCGGGCTGGTTCAAAAGCGAGGGGCATTGCCAAAACCTGATGGAGCCGCGTTTCAAAGAAATAGGCATTGCCGAAACCGAGCATTATTGGGTGCAGGATTTTGGCGGCCGCGTACCCTTCTCGCCCCAGGAACAAAAGATGATCAAATCGGGCAAGTATCGTTTAATACCTAAAGACGGGGATAAGCATTAGTGATAAATATCGAATAATGAATTCCGAACTCCCAATATCGAAGGACTTCCCTTTCATCATTAGATGTTGGGCATTCGGTGTTCGATATTTTTGATTAAGGTTTGTCTTCGCCCTGTTTTCCTTCGGTAGGTTTCGCGTTAGCCGCAGCTTCTTTATTCTTCTCGCGGTTATCGGGCCTTGGGCCGCGTTTGTAAATTACCAGGCCATTCAAAAAATTGCGCAGTAACTGATCCTTGCAAGGCTGGAAGTTTGGATGATCCTCGGCACGGAAGATAGCGCTCAGCTCGGTTTTGGTGGTACGAAAATTAGCGAGCTTCAATATCTCAATAATATCATCGTCGCGCAGCGAAAGGGCCACGCGGAGTTTCTTCATTACATCGTTATTGCTCATATCCTTTTCTTTTTAAATTTTTTTAAATACTACCACGCCATTATGCCCACCGAAACCAAAGGTATTGCTTAAAGCGGCATCTACGCGTTTTTCAATGGCTTCGTTTATCACGATATTCAGCCCCTGCGGTATCTCCGGGTCGATGGTTTGGGTGTTGATGGTTGGCGGCACTATGCCTTCTATAATCGCTTTTATGCTGATGATGGCCTCTACCGCGCCTGCTGCACCCAACAAGTGCCCGGTTACAGATTTGGTTGCGCTTACGTGCAATCCGTTGTGCCCGTCAAATACGGCTTTGATAGCTTTTGCTTCGCTGATATCGCCTACCGGCGTAGATGTAGCGTGCGCGTTTACGAAGCCGATGTCGCTTGTATTGAGTCCGGCATCTTCCAGCGCTAATTGCATAGCCTTTATCGCGCCTTTACCTTCGGGATGCGTGGCGGTGATGTGGTAGGCATCCGAGGTCATGGCTGCGCCCCCCACTTCGGCATAGATATGCGCACCGCGGGCTTTAGCGTGTTCATATTCTTCCAAAATCAAAACGCCTGCACCTTCGCCCATTACGAAACCATCGCGCTCTACATCGAAGGGGCGTGATGCCTTGGTTGGCTCTGCATTGCGGGTAGATAAGGCTTTTAAGGAATTATACCCACCGATAGATGCCTCGCTGATAGGCGCATCAGAACCACCGGTAACGATAACCTTGGCCTTACCGAATTTGATATAATTAAAGGCATCCATTATAGCTGTATTGGCGCTTGCGCAGGCCGAAGCCGTAGAAAAGTTGACGCCCATAAAACCATGCTTAATGGATATTAGCCCTGCGGCCATATTCACCAGCGTTTTTGGGATAAAGAAAGGGTTGAAATGTGGCTCGAAGTTTTTGGCAGCAAACTCTTTATACTGATGCTCGAAGGTATCCATACCGCCCTGCGCCGTACCGAATATCACGCCGATATCGAATGGCGATAGTGCATTTACATCGATTCCTGCATCGGCGATCGCCTGGTCGGCAGCGATGAGGGCATATTGCGTGTACAGGTCGCTGCGTTTTATTTCGTTCCTATCGAGGTATTGGGCGGGATTAAAATCGGCTATCTGGGTAGCAAAGCGCGTTTTGAACTTTTCCGGGTTAAACCGGGTAATCTCTTTGGCGGGGCTATTACCCTCAACAATATTATTCCAGAACCCGGCAATATCCGTACCTGTAGCAGAAAAAACCCCAAGGCCGGTAACAACAACTCTTTTCATCAATTAAAATAACCGTTTAAATTTTAGTAGCGCAAAAGTACTACAGTAATATTTATTATTTTGTAATTTTTTCACCAACCCATTATTGCCATGGCCGCCGCAAATCCCGGCTGTAACGGTGCATCTATTACAACTTCCGCGCCAGTTATGGGGTGTACAAAGCTCAGCTGAGCCGCATGCAGCAGCATGGTCTCCATTTCCCATTTATCTTTGAACAGCTTGTTTTGCTTGTTGCATCCATGCGTGCGGTCGCCTATAATGGGGTGGAAAATGTGCGCAAAATGCTTGCGCAATTGGTGCATGCGGCCGGTCTGTGGCGTTGCCTCAACCAACGAATATCTTGAGGTGGGGTGCTTGCCCAACGGCACACCCAATTCGGCGCGTTTTAACGTACTAAAACGGGTGAGCGCATCCTGCAGCGTGCCGTTCTCCTTGCGCAGTGGGTAATCAATCTCCAACTCATCCGGCGTGTAGCCACGCACTATGGCTAAATATTTTTTGCTTACGCGATTTTCCATAAAGGCTTGCTGCATGGCAATTTCTGTTGGCTTATCAAAGGCAAACAGCAATACGCCGCCCGTTTTGCGGTCTATACGGTGCGCCGGGTTTACCTTTTTGCCGGTTTGGTCGCGCAGTAGTTGCAAGGCAAATTCTTCGGCATCGGCGGCTATAGATGAGCGGTGCACCAACAGGCCATGCGGCTTGTTGATGGCTATGAGGTAATCGTCCTGGTAAAGTATATCAAGCATCGGGTTATAGGACAAACTGAAACTGCCCGGTAATTTGGTTAATCGCTAACTGCTGGGCTATAGGCGCGCCCTCGGGATAGATGGTATATACTTCGCTTTCGTTATAACGTGAAGCAACGCTTACGTTGGTATTGCCGGCATGCTGCAGAAAGAGTTGCAGGGCCAGTTCGGGGTCGTTATTATCTTTGGAGAGGTGGGCCAGCAGCAAATGGCTCATATAATGCGGCTTATGGTCTATAAAAAGCTGCAGGGCCTGCCGGTTGGATAAATGCCCCTTGCCCCCACGGATGCGCTTTTTAAGATGGTATGGATAACGGCCGGCCTCCAGCATGGCCTCATCGTAATTGGCCTCTAAAAATGCGGCGTGGCACTGGTTAAAGTGTTTGATCAAATGCTCGCAGGGCGCACCGATATCGGTAAATATGCCTATACGGATATCGCCATCGGTAACCAGGAAACTATGCGGGTCGATAGCATCGTGATGCTTGGGGAATGCGCTCACCTGCAGGCTGCCGATAGCAACCGGCGTATAACCCTTTAACGCGATGCAAAGCTCGGCGGGTACATCGCCACAATAACCCGACGTGCTATGAGTAACATAAACGGGTATGCGGTATTTGCGCGACAGCACGCCCAGGCCGCGTATATGGTCTGAATGTTCGTGCGAGATGAAGATGGCCCTTACTTTTTGCATGGAAAGCCCAAGCCTCGCCATACGCCGCTCGGTTTCGCGGCAGGATATGCCTGCATCTATCAGCACGGCTTCGCGCTCGTTGCCCACGTAATAGCAATTGCCGTTACTCCCCGAATTCAATGATGCTATAAAAACCGGCATAGCTTACAAAATAAAACATTTTGGCGGGGATTAGAAAGCTTTGGAGTAGTGTATTTATTAACTTTTAGTATAAACCTTTAGCAAAAAAGGGTAATTTGGTATCCCAATTATAATTGAAGCCGGGCGACCCTGTTACTGCATATGATGATAAAAAAGTTTATTAAAAGCTTTTCACTTTCTGCATGCTGCGCGATGGCATCTTTTGCGCATGCCCCGGAATCGGCATACCCGGCCCCTCATTCCCGCATCGCAGTCGCTACGGCAAGGACAATAGACTTACCCATAATTAGTTATGCATCGCCAAAAATATATACCATAAATGCGCCTATAACGCCGCTTGTACCCGAGCAAAAGGGTGGCGCGGTGGAGCCTAACGGCTATAGCATAGATAAGCCGCTGCCTGCCGGGCTTATGCTTAACCCCAATACCGGCGTTATCAGCGGTACGCCCACCGCGCTATCGCCTGCCACGGTTTATACCATTACAGCAAGGAACGCAGCCGGCCCAAGCCAGGCAACGCTCAATATCAAAATAAGCGACGAGGTTTTATTTATAGCCGCCCCGCCCGTCATCAGTTACGCTACACCGCAAACGCTCTACCTGAAAACGCCCGCAGCACCCATCCTGCCCGAAAATAAGGGTGGCGATGTGCTGCGCTATTCTAACGGTTTGCTGCTGAATTTTGCCGGCACAGGGCACCCCGGCCGTAACAACGGCCAAAAAGACGCAACTGAGTTTGATACACCAATCAAGGTGGCCATAGATGCCTCAGGCAATTTCTTCGTTACCGATTTCAATAACTATGCCCTGCGTAAGATGATGCCCGACGGCCATTTCATTACCACTACCGGATTTGCCGGGCCGGGCTACGCCAATGGTGCGTATGGCACCTCGCAATTGCAGGGGCCCAGAGGCGTGGTTACCGACAAAGCCGGGAATGCCTATGTGGCCGATACCTATTCTATCCGCAAAGTAACGTCTGCGGGTATTACCTCCACCCTCGCCGGCAGTTCTGTACCCGGCAACGTAGACGGTAACGGAACTACAGCGCGTTTCGATGGTGTATTTAGCCTCACTATGGATAGCCAGGACAATATTTACGCTGTAGACCAGGGGAACAGGCTTATCAGAAAAGTAACGCTTGCGGGTGCCGTTACCACCATTGCAGGCAACAGCAATCGCGCAGCTGCCGACGGACAGGGTACGCTCGCATCTTTCGTTAACCCACAGGATATCGTATTCACCAACGGCAATTTCCTGATAGCCGATTACCTTACCTTACGAAAAATGACACCCGGCGGGTTGGTGAGCACCGTTGCGGGCAATGGGCAACGTACAGTGGCAAACGGACCTGCTTTATCGGGCAGCTTTGGCAGTGCAAGCGCGGTAGGCGTAAATGCCGCAGGCGATATTTATATACTAGACCTGGGCAACAACGCCGCCAACGAAGGGAACGCTATTTTGCGGCGGATAGATAAAGATAACAACCTTTTTACAGTTAGCCTGATGGATGCCACCGGCACCAAAACCTATATGGAGGTGCCTTACAGCCTTACTTTCGATAAGGAGGGCCTCATTTACGTAGCCAGCGGCAGCAACTATATCCAAACCATATCCTTCGACAGATATACGATAGACAGGGCGTTACCTGTAGGTTTAACCTTCGACACCGGTACGGGGCAAATCAGCGGTACGCCAACCGCACTTTCGCCCGAAACACCTTACACCATTACCGCTTATAACAGCGGCGGCAAAAGCACTACGATATTGAAACTAAAAGTGGTGCCCAACGAGAACAAGATACCGAACATTATCACGTTCCCTGATTTTGCATCACCCGCTGTTTGGGATGAACATGACCATAATTTAGACCCGCAGGTTACCAGTCAGCAAACGGAAACACCGTTAGTACTCACCAGCAGCAACCCGGCTGTAGCCACCATCAATGCCGATAATACGCTGCATATCTTAAGCGCGGGCGAAACCATCGTCACGGCCAGCCAGGCGGGTAACGATAGCTATTTGCCGGCCGCGTCTGTTCAGCATACGCTCCGCATCACCAAAATCGGGCCCACGATGCAGTTCCCATCTATAGCAGAAAAAACCTTGTGCGATGCTGATTTTTCGGTTGCAGGCACCAGCACCAATACCGCAACGCCAATTATATATACCAGCACCAAGCCGGAAGTGGCCTCTGTAGACCAGTCGGGCGTGGTGCATATTGTGGGGCCGGGCAGTACTTACATCAGGGCGGTTCAAAGCGGCACGCCCTTATATTACGATTCGCAGACGGTATCCAGAGTATTAACCGTGAATGCTTACGATACGCAAATACCCGCGCCAACGGTAAGCATAACTACGCCCACCACGAAAATATACGAACACGCTATCGTACAATTCACCGCCAGCACAAGCGGCACCCCTCTAAGCTATCAGTGGCATGTAAATGGCATTGACGTTGGCACGAACTCGCTCACATTCAGCACAGCGGATTTGCATAACCAGGATAACGTTAACTGCACCGTCACATTTACCCAACGTTGCGTATCGCCGGTAACCAGCAACACCATTACCATGCAGGTTTCGATGGCGCCGCTGAGCATAGTACCACCTAACACCTTCACCCCAAATGGCGATGGCATAAACGACACCTGGAAGATACCTGCACTGGCATCGTACCCCAACTGCACCGTGCGCGTCTTTAACCGTAATGGTACAGAAATTATCCTTTCCCGAGGGTATAGCAAAGTATGGGATGGCACCTTCGGGGGTAAGCTTTTGCCTGCCGGCGTATATTATTATGTGATTGACCCCGGCGACGGGCAGATTGCGTTGAGCGGAAATGTGACGATACTGAGGTAAGCGCCCAGAGACCTTCGCCACGTCAGACAAGCTAGAATTTCCTGGAAAACCATAGCGAAAAAGAGCTCAAAAATTGGAAAAAGCTGGAAATTATTTGCGACCCGAAAACGCGGCTTTTAGCCAAAAACGGCCACTGCGCGCCAAAAAAGGCCTTTTTAGGATTTTCAGTAAAAACACAGAAAAGCTAAGAAAAACGCCGAAAAACGCAGATTTTTAATGGTATCATGGGAAGTTTAAGCCCGCTGCGGGAACAAAAAACCGGCACCTAAACGTCGCTCGAGTCAACCCAATTTCATCGGATTTGTCCGGAATTTCTATAAAACAAAACTGGAAATACCACAAACAAAAAACAGCCGACTAATTCCTTAGCCGGCTGTTGGTTTTATATATATTCGGTCGGGGGGCCGAATGCCTTTTTCTTTTACTTGCTGCCTGTAGCTACCTGCATTGGGTTTACGCCGGTAGATTGGCCACGTACAGGGCCGTTAGCGCCCATCTTTTGTTTAAACACCTGGAATTTAGTCGGCTCGCCGCTTTTGCCCCAGAAATTGTTGGTTTCGTCGATATCGGCAGTTTCGCGCATAGGGTCTAACTTGATAGATGCTACTTCCTTATCCAGCACGTAGAATTTACTGCAGTTCTTCTCGTTCAAACGCCAGATTTGTACAGGGATACGGTCGGTAAACGTTGTACCATCTGTAAACTTAAACTCTACGATGATAGGCATCACCAAGCCACCTTTATTGCTAAAATTTAGCTGGTAAGCATATTTAGAGCCATACTTCGCTTTGTCATCCGTGGTTGGGATGTCGGTTTCGAACACCGGCGGGGTTTGTGCTTTTATCAGGTTAGAAAATTTAAGCGTATCCACACCAGCCAGGCCACGTGCATATTTCCAGTAGAAATCGTGCGTAGCGGTATCCCTATCTGTTTGGAAAACGATGCTTTTATCGGTACGGTTGCGTATCTTGGAGATGTCCTCGAAACTGTTTACCGCAGGGCCTGCAACTTTCGCAGTTGTCGATGGGCCACGTGGCATGGTGTAAGTGTCTTTCAAATCGGCTTTGCCAACTTTTACCGAATCTAAAGAGATGTCCACAGGGTCGGTTCCGTAGAACCAACCTCTCCAGAACCAATCCAGGTCCTCGCCACTGGCATCTTCCATGGTGCGGAACAAATCGGCAGGGGTTGGGTGTTTGAATGCCCAGCGTTTCGCGTATTCTTTAAAGGCATAATCGAACAGCTTGCGGCCCATGATGGTTTCGCGCAGGATGTTGAGGCCAGTAGCCGGTTTGGTATAAGCATTCGGCCCGAAGCGCACGATGTTCTCGGAGTTGCTCATGATAGGCTCCAATTCATTCTTAGGCAGTTTCATGTAATCAACGATGGTGTATGCCGCACCTTTTTTGCTCGGGAATTTATTGTCCCAAAGTTCTTCGGTAAGGTACTCCACGAAAGAGTTGAGGCCCTCGTCCATCCAGCTCCACTGGCGCTCGTCGCTGTTTACAATCATCGGGAAGAAGTTGTGCCCAACCTCGTGGATGATAACGCCAATCATGCCGTTTTTGGTGCTTTCGCTATAGGTGCCGTCCTTTTCGGTACGGCCGTAGTTGAAGCAGATCATCGGGTACTCCATACCGTTTGATGCTTCTACGCTTTGTGCAACCGGGTAAGGGTAGTTGATGCTGAAGCTAGAGTAGCTTTTGATGGTATGCGCCACCAACCTTGTAGAGTATTTGCTGTATAGGTTGTAGGCCTCTTTGCCGTAGAAGCTCATGCACATCACCGGTTTGCCGGCAACATTTTGGCCCATGGCATCCCATATGAATTTACGTGAAGACCCCCATGCAAAATCGCGCACGTTGTTGGCCTGGAACACCCAGGTTTTCTTGGCGGCAGATGGTGCGCCTTCGGCTTTCTTAGCATCGGCAAGGGTTACTATCTCTACTGGTTTGGTTGATGTTTTTGCTTTATTGTAAAGGGCAAGCTTAGCCGGGCTTAAAACAGCCGCGTAGTTTAAGCACTCGCCGGTTGCACCTATCACGTGATCCGCAGGTACGGTCATCTGCACGTGAAAGTTACCGAAGGTAAGCGCAAACTCGCCACGGCCGGTGAACTGATGGTTTTGCCATCCCTGGAAATCGCTGTACACGCAAAGGCGTGGGTACCACTGTGTCATGGTGAACAGGTAATTGCCATCGCCGGGGAAAAATTCATAACCGCCACGGCCACCAACGGTCATACGGTCGGTTATCTTGTAGTTCCAGTCGATGTTGAATATAAACTGCTGACCCGATTTCAACGGAACAGGCAGCTCTATACGCATCATGGTTTTGTTGATGGTGTAGGCCAGTTTTTTGCCCGTACCATCGGTTAGTTTGGTAATGATATCACCCAGGCCGTTATCCGCATCGCCGTTGCGCACGATGGTGCGGTCGAGTCCCTGCAGCGTGGTTTGCTTAGGCATAGTAGAACTGGCCTGATAGCCGGCGTTGTTAACCGAGCTGTGCTCGTTCTCGTCCAGTTGCAGCCAAATGTAGGTAAGCACATCGGGCGAGTTGTTGAAATAAGTAACCGTTTCGCTGCCCTTGAGCGTCAGGTTCTTCTCGTCAAGTTCGCATTTGATATTGTAATCGGCACGCTGCTGCCAATATTTTACGCCCGGCGCGCCGCTGGCCGTGCGTTGTTCGTTCGGCGTGTTGAGAATAGTACCCAACTGCTCGAATTTGTTGCCGTGATTACTGCCCGGGTTGTTCTGGATATCCTGTGCAAAGGATGCTCCAACGGTGCCAATCACGAATAAAATCCCTGTAAAGATCCGCTTCATATATCTGTTTAAGTTAAAAAAAGTTTTCAATGCAAAAATGGGAGCCTTTCCACCGCCATTTTTATAGCCAGTGCAAACACACCCGAAGATATAAAAAATACCCAGTCGCGCCGCCGCACCCGCAATAAATTCATGAACAGCCAGCCCAGCACAAGGATGATGGCTACCACTACGATCTGCCCGGCTTCCAGCCCGATATTGAACCCGAAAAGCCCCATGCCTACGCCCTGATCCTGCGCCAGCATGATGCGGATGCTGTTGGCGAAGCCCATGCCATGTATCAACCCGAAACCCAGCGCCAGGTAGTAATTTACCTTTGCGCTCCCCTCCTTTTTATCAACCCGCAGGATATTGTTGAGGGCGGTTATAAAAATGGTGCAGGGTATCAAAAATTCAACCCATTTGTTGCTGAAGCGTATCACATCAAGCACACTGAGGGCTAATGTTAAGCTATGGCCAATGGTAAAGGCGGTAACCAGTATCAACACTTGCCTGATGTTTTTGAACGTGTACACCGCCGCCAGCGCTAAAATAAACAGCTGATGATCCAACGCATCCGGGCTAATGATATGCTTCCATCCTAACCCGAAATAAAAAACAAAATCAGACATGCAATAAACAGGCGTTGAAACCGTAAATTTAGCAGGTTTTAATTATAAATAAAACCAGGGACTGTTATGACTGCTTTATTGGCCAAACCGCTATTATATTGTTACATTTTACTGGGTACTTTTTGGGTTGATAAGCCCACTACCGCAGCTTTCCACCCGCTGCACGTAAGCACATCAGATATCAGCTACAACGCCAAAGACAGCCAGATGGAGGTTATCCTAACCATTTTTACCGACGATTTCGAACTTGCGCTTACAAAGCAATTCAACACCCGTACCGATTTGACCAAACCCGATATGCACGCCGCTATGGACGACCTGGTAAAGAAATATGCCGCCGCCCACCTACAGGTTCGCACCGGCGGAGCCGCCCTGCCTTTGAGTTACCTCGGCTACGAGATCAATAAAGAAGCGGTGAATGTTTACCTGGAATCGGGCAAGATTGCCACACCCAAAAAAATTGATGCCGACGTAAGCCTGCTACAGAACCTTTACGACGACCAGCTGAACATTGTACACATGACAGTAGGCGGCATACGCAAGAGCGCCAAGTTGGATAGCCCGGCGCGGAAAGTAAGTCAGGACTTTTAATAATACATAGTTAAGCCCTAAATGACATACGATTTCTTTGCGGACGAATCGGATAAAGTTGCCATTTTAACTTATATTCTTGAGGAAACCGATTTACAAATCTTCGATTTATATTCCCGCTTGGGAGAAACTGTAAAAAATTACAAATCGCTAAGTGATATCACTTCTTGTTTCGACTTAAAAAATGAAGAGCCGTCTGCGATTCACTTTCAATTATGGTCGCCGCGGTTTAATGGGGAGCCGAATTTTAGAAAAATAGAACTGAACCCGAAATATTGTAAAGGACATACTTTTAGATTTTCGACAGAAGGATGGGGGCTTATGCAGCTCTATTTAGGAGGGGTAAGTGGCAAAACCCTTAAGCATTCACACATAGGGCATTGGAATCAAAAGGGAGCTTTAAAGTCGGAAAGCACCAACCCCATCAAGGGAAATGTAGAATCGTGGGATTGGACGGCAGTTCAAAGAACGTCTAACCAACTAAAATATCTATTAGACAAAAAACTTTCGGTAAAAAGATTAGGGACTTACGGCGTTTTACGCGGAGCTGCCTATTTAGAAGAACAAGCTTTCTCATTGGTGTAATAAGACATTCTATAATCTTGCTTCAGATTAAGTGTCCAAACTCTATCGCAATCATCCTGAAAATTCTCAAATCCTGAAAACGCTGATTCAGGCAACAATAAACAACGAACGCCGCTCCTTCTGCTCCAGGTTGCTGCTGCGGTGGCTATTGCCCTTGGTATCCTTGTAAATACAGCATGCATCCGCATAAATTATATCACAAATTTGTTATACAGCATTACAACGATTAGTTCTACATTTATTTAAAATAAACCTGGTTGCAGTTGCTTCAGAATTATAAGCCATTACCCGATAGTCGTTTTTTACCCAATAAAGCAAATAAACGAATTGGCCTGTTCTCAGTCCTTACGGGAATAACTGTGCTTATAGGGTGGTTTTTCGGCATAGAAAATCTGAAAAGCGTAATCCCCGGCCTTGTTACCATGAAGGCGAATACCGCCATATGCTTTGTTTTGCTGGGGGCGGCACTAGCTTTACGAAGCACGCAGCAAAGTAAAAGGGCTGATATTACCTACCGCATGCTGCTGATAATGGTAAGCCTTATTGGCGGTATTACGTTATTGCAAAATCTTTTACATTTCGATGCCCATATTGACCAGCTATTGGTTAACGATCATCAGTCGGCAATTGCCGGCTTGCCACCCTCCGGCCGCATGGCTAATAACACCGCTGCGAGTTTTCTGTTGCTGGGTTCGGGTTTGCTGGGAGTAAGTACCCGTCCGGGCAAATTCCATGTCGTTTTCCAATACCTGCTGCATATCGTTACGGCAATCTCAGGCGCTGCCATAATGGGGTATGTTTATGGCGTGTCGTTACTGTACAATCTATCCTATGCAAGCTCCATGGCTATCCATACAGCTATTTTGCTGTTTATGCTATCGCTGGCAGCTGCGCGTTTGAACCCCCACCTTGGTATTGCCAGGCTATTTACAGGGCCGGGTGTAGGCAACCGCATGGCGCGGCGGCATTTTATCACTTTAATGCTGGTGCTTATCTTTTTTGGCTCCCTGCGTATCCAAAGCGAGCGCTTCCATATCCTTCCGCCCGAAATCGGCATATCACTATTGGCCATCAGCCTTTTAGCAACCAGCCTGGTGATGATATGGATAACGGCAAACTGGCTGAACAAAGTAGACGGCGAACGCTCAAAAGCCGAACAGGCAATAAGAGATATAAATGCAGGCCTCGAAATAAAGGTTGAAGAGCGCTCTGCAAGGCTTAAGGATTTAAATACCGAATTGCAAAAAAGCGAAGAAAGGTATCGCTCGCTGTTCGAACATGCTTCGGATGCGATATATGTATTAAGCAATGCGGGCGATTTTATGGATGTGAACGACAGCCTATGTAATATGACGGGCTACAGTCGCGAAGAATTGCTGCAAATGAACATCACTTCGCTACTAAATGCCGAAATATTGCAAAACTATCCATTGGTCTACACAGGCCTGGAACCGGGAAAATCGATCATTGCGGAAAGAAAGATCATTAAGAAGGATGGCCATATAATAGATGTGGAGATAAACCTGAAGAAATTCGTAGACGAAAGGATACTGGTTGTGGCCCGCGACGTTACCCGGCGGAAACTGATGGAAGCAGAATTGCGCACAGCCGAAATAAAGTTCCGCACACTTGCCGAAAAATCGATGGTGGGGATATACATTGTTCAAAACGGAAAAATAGTATATGTAAACCCATGGTTCGCCGAAGTATTTGGTTATGAGTTGGCTGAACTGATCGGCACCGATCCTATTGAAAAGCTTATACACCCCGAGTACCGGCAAAGCCTACTCGAAATGGTCCATTTACGAAGGGAAGAGGGTGTAGACAGTGTGCATTATGAGGCAATGTGTAAAAGAAAAGATGGCAGCGCTAACTGGATAGAATTTTACGGGAGCCGCGCTTTGCTTGAAGGCGAGCCTACCTTCATCGGCTCGATGATAGATATCACCGACCGCAAAAAGGTTGAAGATGAGCTAAAGAGGTCTGAGCAGAAATATAAATTACTTTTTGAAAGCAGCCCTTTACCTTTATGGATTGTTGCTAAAGATGATATGAAGGTGATAACCGCCAACAACGCAGCCGCGAAATTATATGGTTATACGCCCGAAGAGCTGCTGCACATGGATATTAAAAAATTGCGACCGGTTAGGTATTGGGACACGTTGATGGGGAGATATCAGGCAGACCTCCGGGAAGCTACCGACTTTGGCGTTATTGAGCATGTTAAAAAAGACGGAACCGAAATTTTAGTCAACATCATTGCCCAGGACATTACATTCGAGGGGCAATTTGTAAGGCTTTCATCAACAAACGATGTTACAGAAAAAATAAAGGCGGAAGAATCGCTTAAAGCAAGCGAAGCCAACCTACAAACCATTTTAGGTAATACCGATACCGCCTATGCACTGCTAAATGCCGACCTGGATTTAGTAGAATACAACAAGCTGGCACTGGTACTGGCAAAAAGTGAGTTCAATTTTGAACCCGGCAGTAACGCGAAAATATATGATCTGATGCCGGATGACAGGCGTTTACAATTCCTGGAATATACGCGCGATGTTTTTAAGGGTAACGCCATAAGTTACGAGGTTAGTTACCCGCAGGCAAACGATAGCCACTTGTGGTATTTTGTAAGGATGTTCCCGATAGCTGATAAAGACAATAAAATACTCGGCCTGGTATTGGCCATAACCGATATTACCGAACGGAAAGAAGCGGAACAAGACCTACAGAAAGCCTACCAGAGCATACAATCGCATATCGCAAAAATACGTGAGATGACGTGGAAGCAATCGCACCTGATCAGGAGCCCTTTAGCAAATTTGATGGGGCTTTTCCCTATGCTACGTACCAACCCCTCAGATAGCCAGGTGTTAGGATACATCGAAACGGAATTGGAACGGATGGACGAAATACTTTGGGAAATGGCCGAGGGCAACCCTAAGCCCGGCAAAAGCAAACCGACGGAGCCTGAGCTTTAACGGGCGATAGGCTAAAGCTGTTTTAGCCCTCCGTGCCCTAATTCAGAAGATTATAAACAACGAACTTCGCTCCCGCTGCTCCAGATTACTGCTGCGGTGACCTTTGCCTGTCGTGTCTTCCATTAATAAAACCTCGCCCTGCTCAAACTCACGTTTTTCGCCAAGCGAGGTTTCTATTTCTACACCACCATCCAACAGCACCACGTATTGTTTTGCTGGTGCAGTATGAAGGTCGTTATATCCCGCGGGTACTTTTCTGAAAACAACTTCCTTTACCGCCACACTTTGGGATAGATGGCCAATCGGGCCGCCATTGGTTAGCGGGTAAAACACATCATCAAAACAACTATCGCCATTTGCATCGGCATATACGCGGGTTACTTTAAATTGCTCCATTGTATTAAGCTGCTAAAAGCTTGTCCCATTCGGGGTGTTTACGCAGGAAAACTTGTACGTAAGTACAAAGCGGTATCAATATTAAATGATGCGCTTCGATGTATTTAAAGGCTTTCTCTACTATCGCTTCGGCAACGCCCTGGCCCTGCAGTTCTTTAGGCACCTCGGTATGGATGAGGTAAATTTTATTATCCTTGGTTTTATAATCGATAAAGGCACGATGGCCATCCACAAATAGTTCAAAGTTGTGGATGGCTTCGTTGTTTATTAGTTCTGTATCGTCGTAGTTCATTTCCTTACCTTTTTAAAATTGCTCGCGGTCCATTTGGCTAACAGCCATGCTATAAGTTTGTTCATATAAATATGGTGCTGTTAGCCAGATCAATTTCTTCGCGACTGATGGTGTGCGGCCTGCCGTTATAAACTTTCAGCGTTACCGCTGCATCCATGCTTTTCAAAACTTTCACGCTCTCTTCCACCCTGCTCAAAGGCACGTGCGGGTCGGGGTTGCCTGTGGTTATCAATACGGGCATGCCAATGAAATCGCCTTTGTAGTTATCTAAATTCAGGCGTTCGCCAATCAGTCCGCCTGTAAAGGCAACCGCGCCACCAAATGGTTGGGCGTGGCGGGTGATGTATTCCAGTGTTAAACATGCCCCCTGAGAAAAACCGAGGAAGTATATCTTATGCGTCGGGATACCGTCTGCCAACGCCTGTTTCACGGTTTCATCCACCATTTCCAATGCCGAATTTAAGGCGGGCTGGTTCTGTGCATCGGGTGCTAAAAAACTCAAGGGGTACCAGCTATTATTGGTGGCCTGCGGCGCGTATATGGAGAAACCATCTACATCCAACTCATTTGCCACGCCTATAATATTGGCTGCGGTGCCACCCCTGCCATGCAATAGTATCAGCGCTCCTTTGGCAACGGCGGGTGCTGCACCCGCCGTTTTAATTTGCTTTGTGTGGCTATACATAATTAAACCAAACTTGGTAACGATTTTTCTAATGCCGACCTGAAACGTTCGTGCTGTGCAGGTAATTTCAGGTTCTGGCCCAATTCTTCAACCGATTCGTCGACTGCGAAGCCCGGGTTATCGGTAGCAATTTCGAACAACACGCCTCCCGGTTCGCGGAAGTATAATGAATAGAAGTAGTTACGGTCTATTTTATCAGTAATGTGCAAACCTAAAGCGGCAATCTTTTCGCGGTATTGCATCAATATTTCCTCGTTGGCTACCCTAAAGGCTACGTGGTGTACGCTGCCACCGGCCACATGGCCTGCAACTTCTCCGGCAACTTCAACCAGGTCAACGATATTGGCGTTTTCTACTGCATCAGTTACGAAACGGTAACGGTTTACGTGTTGCTCTAACAATTTGTAGCCAAATACACCGGTCAAAATATCGGCAGTAGGCTGCATTTTATTAGTAGTGATAGTTACGTTATGGAAGCCTTTAATAGCGTTCTCTGCTTTAACTTCGTCTGTTTCCCAAGGCAAGCGGTTATCGGCATTTTTTGATGCGGTCAACTCTAGCTTCAGGCCATCAGGGTCTAATACCGTTAAGTATTCTTCGCCAAATTTTTCGGCCACTTTGTTATAGATCACGTTATGTTTTTCGAAACGATTTACCCAAAAATCAAGACTGCCTTTTGGTACCGAGTAGCCAATTTCGGTAGCCTGCCTCGCGCCTCTGCGGCCGCTTTGTATGCCTTCCCATGGGAAGAACGTAAGGATGCTGCCGGGGGTACCTTCCTTGTCGCCGTAGTATAAGTGGTATGTTTCAGGGTCGTCGAAGTTTACAGTTTTCTTAACCAGGCGCTGGCCCAAAACATTGGTGTAAAAGTTATAGTTGCGTTTGGCATTACCAGCTATTGCTGTGATGTGGTGGATGCCGTTTATTGTATTTTCCATGATATTGTGTCCTTTAAATTGTTTGTGTTTTGTTCTTGTTTGTTGATATCAAATGTCGGTATAAACACAGCATTTCAACTTAATGTAGGTTAAAACGGAAAGTTAATGTAGGTTAAGAAAGATGTGCAGATTTTAGATTTTGAATGTGCAGATGATGAATAACGAAGAAGTAATGAGTGTTCTTCAAACCAAGCCTAACCACCGCGTCATTGCGAGGAACGAAGCAATCTCTACGTATGAAGAGCCGCTATGCAAATCCGACCTGCGAATAGGGAGATTGCTTCGTTCCTCGCAATGACGTGGGGCAGAGTCCTGTTATATCCTAAAATTCAAGCTCACATACGGGTACCAGCCCTCCACAGAGTGGCTGGCCAACACTTGTATTACAATAAGCGCCGCCGGCGAAAAATACGCACCGCCGCCTACGCCCTGATGCAGGCCGCCTGAGTTGTAATTATCGGCCCATACCCTGCCCACATCATAAAACCCACTGATGCCCAGTTGGCCGGGCAATAAGTACCCCTTGATGTTGGCCAGTTTTAGCCTCGCCTGGAAGTTGTTATACACCATATGCTTGCCCGCGAAACGGTTTTGAAGGAAGCCCAGCAGGTTGCCCTGCCCGCCCAAAAACATGCCCTGGTAAAAGGCCGGGCGACCAACGGTAATACCGCCGCCTACACGATCGCTTATTACCAATGCGCCATGGTTGGTTAGTTTTTTATAGAAAGTAAACTCCGAGCGCAGTTGCCCGTACGATTTGGAGTAGCTGTTCAATCCCCGGTAACCGGTTAAGCTAACGGTAAAATAGTGCCCATCGTTGGGAAATACGCCGCCTTTACGCTCGTTATCAATATAGTTAATGGCTATGCCCACATGCACTTTGTCTTTATCTACTATCAAACTATCGTATGAATTGATGAGTGGCGGATTAGTAATCAGTCTGCCTGCATTGCCTTCGGCATCGAAATGGTAATATTGGAACGATGGGCCAACGCTGATGCTTTGCACGCTATCCAGCCGCCAGCGCAACGCCGGGTCGAACTGATAGGTATCGAACCTGGTGCGGTAAAACCTGCGGTAATCCGGTCCCTTTACCAGCGGCGTGCTATTGCCGAAACCGAAGAAGTTCATGGTGTTATCCGGTGCCTGTATTTTGGCGTTCATCAGTAGGTCGGTTTTACCGAAGGCATGTATCCATTCGCCGCTGTAACGTATCCTGAACGCGTCAGTAGAGAAAGAATGGGTCACCATCAGCTGCTGCAAGCTGGTATAAGGCAGCTTGCGGAAGCCATCGTATTTGGTGTACTGCACGCCCAGACCCAGTAAAAAGCCGTCATCGGCATTGAGAGCAGCGGTAGCCAGCGGCATCCAAACATTATACGGATAGGAAGGGACGAATTTGGTATTGAAGGTATCGCGCGAAAGGCGCTTCCTAAAGATGCTTTCGTCGCCGATGAATTTTAGGCTATCCGGCTTATCGTAAAGCTTTACGCGCCCGTTAGATTTGATGCCCTCGTAAATTTTGTTGCCTTTGCCGCCAACCACGCGCAGGTTGATGGTGGAACTAGCGGTATTTATCGTCACATGGTCGTCCCCGCCCGATATAAATAGCCTTATCTCGTGGGTAATAGCAGGCTTGTACACCATATTCAGCAAAGTATCACCCAGCTTGCCCTCTTTGGTTATTTTTTGGATAAGCACCCGCATGCCGTTATCCGGCGCATCGGTAATGGTCACCTGTTCGTTTTTATCGCTGGCGCGTATATCTACCAGGCGGTTGATGAAGTAGTAATACTCCTCCATCGCCTTCGGGATGGCATCGCGGCGCTGTTTCAGCTCGGCCAGCAATTTATCATGCCTGATGTTGTAAGCTTCGACCGGCATTTTGCGCAAGCCGGCTTCCAATACGGCATCGGTTTCTGCAGCTACAAAGGCGTTGGTAATACGCATCCAATCTTCAAAAGATATCTGTGCATCGGTATAAGGTTTGATGAAACGGGTTTTGAAAATGGAGTATTTCACCCGGGGTATCTCCCCGCTGAAATTATCTATAGCCGGGGTGATGAAGGGCAAAGATGCGATGCTTGGAAACAGCCCCTGCGCTACGTGCAGTACCTGGTCGCGGTCGCGGGGTACGCCGATGTACATTTTGCCGTTGCCCTTTTGGCGGTCGAGCCAGCGCCATTGGTCCTCGTGGCGGTCCCAGTCGGCCACCAGCAAATCCAGCAGGCGTGCGCGCAAAAATGCCTCGCCATCAAAATGGTTGTCATTATCTTCTATGATTTTGCCCAAAGCCTTGGGCGTATTGTCAGAATTGCCGCCGGGTTCGCGTTCTTCCAGCAGGCAAATGGTGTTGGCAAATTTCTGGCGGAATTTGCCCAGCGCGGGGTCATCTGCAACAACGCCAATTACCGGATTGGAGTGCGGTACGTTGGCGGCCTCGGCCATTGGGCCAACAATCAGGGCCGAGAATGGGTGCTGCCCGCTGATAGCATCGTCAAGCCAATCTACCGCGAATGTACCCGCAAAATTCGGTGGGAGCAGCTTGTCCGGCGATTTCTCTACGCTCCTGATCACCCACTCGTGGCCTTTTTTATCCTTAAGCCTTAGCGATTTGGATTGATAGCCCCCGCCCTCTTTATCGGGCGTAAGACCGCCATATACCTCGCTTATCCTGATAATGGGCAGCTTAACGGGCACGGCCCATTCCTCGCGGTAGTTTTTGCCGAAAAGCCATTTATGGGCACCCGTAACATCGTTATAGGAAGGGTGTACTTTTACTACAATGCTGTCCCTGAATTGGGGCGCGGGCAATTCGTTAACTGTATTTTGCTGCGCGTAACCCGTGGTGGCGGTAGCAAGTATGGCGGATAGGATCAGTAGGTATTTACGCATAGGATCAGGGATGTTTATGTAGCCGAATGCGGCTGGCGCATGCTGCTATGTTATCGGTATTTTATCATTAGGGTTTCGTGTACTTAAAAAACAATATGTTCCCACTGGCCAACTCGTCGCCTTCATTGGATATGTATAGGTTGCCTTTACTATCAAAAGCTATTCCCTCCGGCTGCAGGAAACCCCTTAAAGGGTAGCTCGCCTGCACTTTCCATTTATCATCTGTAACCAACAGCAGCTTATTTATAGATGATACGATGAACCACTGTTTGGTAAGCGGGTTACGCGCCAGCGCCGATGGGCGCAACTTGAACTTTTTTATCTCGCCTTCACTATCAACCGTGCTGGCATTTACGGTAAAATCGCCTGTTTTGGTAATGCTGCCATCGGTGCCCAGGTTGAATATATAACCCGAGTTGTTATCGGTAGATTTATCTATAGCACATTGCTTGCACAGGATATAGAGCTTGCCGCTCTCGTTATCGAAGTGCATGCCCTCGTACTCGCCCGGCGGCACCAGGTTTTTTACCTTTTGGCTCTTTATCTGGCCGCCCTTCACCTCGGTAAGCGGGAAACTGTGCAACTCGCCGTCGCTGCGGAGGATTACAGCCTGCCCGTTGCCAACGGCCACGTCTTCGTAATCGCCATGTTTACCAAATTTAGCACTTTTTGCTGTTTTATCACCCGGATGCAGGTAATAGATGTTGCCGTTCTCATCCTGTTCGGCATAAATAAGGTTGTCGTCGCCCTTGTTGAAGGCAATGCCCGATATCTCCAGCAATTCTGATGGCATCTTGTATTCCTGGGGCTTGCTTAAATCATAGCCCGGCGGCGATACGGCAGTGGCTTCCTGTTTTTCTTTATCCTTTTTGTGCTTGCCTTTTCTTTGTTTGCCATCATTTTGGCTACAGGATGCGCCAATGACGCCTAATATGATTACAGAAAATAAAATGGCTACCGTTTTCATGCTCATGGTGTTAATACAACCTCTTTTTGGCTTAAGTGCCGGTAAATGGCCTGTTGCGACTGTACCGGCGTACCGGTTAATTCCGGCTTAATGTTTTGTAGTTGTTCATTCAACAACACCGCCTGTACATTATCGTTTAGTTGCAGCGCAATTATTTCTGTTATCTGCTGCTTTATGGCTTCATCATACACCGGGAAACAAACCTCAATGCGATGATATATATTGCGGTTCATCCAATCTGCCGAGCCCATAAATATTTCAGGCTGCCCATTGTTATTGAAGATGAATGCCCGCCCGTGCTCCAGGTAACGGTCAACGATGCGTTTGATGCTGATGTTCTCGCTCATGCCCATTACGCCCGGTATCAGGCAGCATATCCCCCTGATGAGCAGCGATATATTCACCCCCGCCTGCGATGCCTCGTAGAGCTTATCAATCATCACCTTTTCTTCGAGGTTATTCATCTTAATGGTGATGGCGGCGGGCAGGCCCTGCCTTGCAAAAGCTATCTCGCGGTCTATCAGTTCCAGGAAGCGGTTTTGCAGATTAAACTGCGCTACCAGTATATCTTTAAAATCGATGTGGTTGTCCTCGGTCGGCTTCTCGCGTTTAGCCAGGAATATAAATAGTAGCTCCACCTCGCGCAGCAATTTGGGGTTGGCGGTGAGCAGAATATGGTCGGTATAGAACCGGGCGGTACCTTCATTGAAATTGCCGGTAGCCAAAAGACCCGTGTAGGCCATGCGCCCGCCTTTTCGCGTTTTTACCAGCGCAACTTTGGCATGCACTTTTAGCGCGGTAACGCTGTAGATGATGTCCACACCTGCGCTCTTCATTTTTTTTGCCCATTTGATGTTGTTGGCTTCATCAAAGCGGGCCTTCAGCTCTACCACTACCCGCACCTTTTTGCCGTTTTTGGCGGCGCTGATCAAGGCGTTCACTATTTTTGAATCGCTGGCTACGCGGTAAAGCGTAACGCTTATCTCCTCTACATCGGGGTTATTGGCTGCCTCGTTAAAAAACCGCAGTATGGTATCGTACGATTGGTAGGGCGCGTTAATGAGCAGATCCTTGCGGACCAATGCATCGGCAATCAATTCATCGGGACGGATATCCTCCAGCATTGCTGCCGGCCATTTATCGTACGCCAGGCCAGGCGCGCCAACAGGCAGGACAAAGAAATCTTTAAGATTATGGTAGCGCCCCCCTTCCATGCTGGTGGGTTTATTAAGGTTGAGGTAATTGCTCAGGCTATCCAGTATCCACATGGGCATATCGGCCTGATATAAAAAACGAGTGGCAAAGCCCAAATCGCGTTTGTTGAGTTGTTTTTCTATCTGTTCAGAAAGGTCGCCCGAGTACTCGTCTTTCAGGTCGAGCTCGGCATCGCGGGTAATTTTAAAGCTGTAGCAGTTTTTGATTTCGGCATGCCTGAACAGCTTATCCAGGTTCCAGCGGATAACATCATCCAGGAAACAGATGTACTGCAGACCATCGGCTTTCGCCATGTAAAAGCGCGGCAGGTTATCAGATGGGATATTAATCAGTACCAGCTTATCGGTATTGTTTTCGCGCAACTCTACTAAAAAATATATCTTATTATTTTCGGGGAAGAAACCGTGGGTAGCATCTAATGCAATGGGCTGCAAAAAGGCCAGCACCTCGGCTAAAAAGTAGTTGCTCACCTCTGCCTGCAAAATCTGAGGCAGCAGTTGATTATATATCAGGTTTACTTTTTCCTTAAGTAGCAACGGAATAAGTTGGGTAGTGAGTATCTCGCCGAAATGCTGCTGCTGGGCCAGTATAAGTGCCGATGCCTGCTGCAATATATCAGCCTGCTTATCGGCATCTACTTCGCTACTTTTTTTCTCGCCAATTTTTTGGAGGGCACGCAGCACGGGCATGCGCACACGGTAAAACTCATCGAGGTTGGAAGAGTATATCGCCAGGAATTTTATACGTTCCATCAGCGGCACGGCCGTGTTTGCAGCCTCGTCCAGCACGCGCTGGTTAAAGCCAAGCCAACTCAGGTCGCGGTTGAAGTACTTTTGCATAAGCCTTTACAATATAGGTTTACCCGCAAAAAATGCCGACGATACAATAAACGCCAATACCGAAATGATCAGCCCAAACATGAAGATATTGTAGGCAATGCGCAGCAACCTGTATTTTTTGCCCAGCACCACGCCCTGCGCGTACACATCTTTTATCAGGCTACCGTACAAAAAGTCTTTATCGTCCATCATCTTCTCCATCCCGTAGGTATATTCCTCTAAAGTTGCTTTATAGAAATTGCCAAAAAACAGCAGGTTCACGGTTTTATTATCCACTTCTTCGCGGGTAAACAACCCTGCGGGGATTGACGGCCGCGTGGCCAGGATAGAGAAAGTAATAGCCAGCAGACTGATGGCTAACAGGATAAAGGTAGGGATAACCAAAAACTCGTTCTCGCTAAGGCGGCGCAGCACCAAACTGATGATGGCCGAAAGAATAATAGAGTTTACCGTTATCATGATATGGGCCTTGTTATCAGCCATATCGCTCAATCGCTGATGGTTGGATGAGCTTATCCTAAACATGGTCTCGATGCCTTTTTTGGGCTCCTCCTGTTTCTCCTTGTCCTTATCTTTGTTCTTTTTGTCGGCTTTTTTATCGGCCACCACCGGTACAGGGGCTATCCGCGCAGCAGCCTGGTTGTCGGCCTCTTTTTCCTGTGCCTTGGCCAACTTGCTCTTCAATTCTTCGATGTTTTTGCGCTTGGAGTTGTTCAGCAGCACCTGGCAATAATCGGTATGGTATTGATGTGCCGATAAAAACGCGATGCTTTTGCGCCACCACTCAGCCTTTTTAACCTCCAGACCATGCAGGGTCGCGCCTTCTTTACGCATCTTTTTATCGGTATCGAAAAAATCGTCGGTACCCAGATGGTACAAATCGGCATCGCAGATGATTTTCTCCAGCAAGCTTAAGGGCGATTGCGGCATGCGGGTGGCCATGATGCATCCTTTTACATCGGCGATATCTTCCTCAGGTAAGCCGATTTTTTTGAGGTAGGCAACGGCCAGTTCGGCACTTTTTTCTTCGTGGTTGTTTATATCCACCATGTAGCCAGTATCGTGGAACCAGCTGGCCGCCACTACAACAAAGTAATCGCGATCGTTCACCTGGTAGTGATTGGCAATTTCTGTTGCCCGCGCGGCTACCCCTTCGGTGTGCTTTTTATCGTGGTAAACAAGGCGCGGATCGCCGTGGGTTTTGTAATAGGCCAGCACATGCTCGCTAACCTGTTTTATCAATTGCTGGTAGTTCATAAATAGATGCTGCTATAACAACCCTTACCTAAAATTGTGTGCAAACGCATTAGGCGCAAAACAATTTATTGAGTACTTTGCTAACACAAATACACGGTTTGCGATAAATATAAATATTAAAACAAAGCCGTACACCTATGATGAGTTTTTTTTACAAGCGCACGATCAAAATAGCCATAGCGGCACAGTTATTAACATTTTTTGCGGGGGGCGTTCAATCCTTTGCACAAACAGTGGTCGTACCACCCAAGGATACCGTAGCTGCCCTACCCGCCCCAAAACCAAAAGTTGCCGTTGTGGTGCCTAAAGTAGATAACTTCATCCAACGGTTTGACGACCGTACCATGATAAGCCTTGCATTAAACCGAACGCCCGAGGTAACGCCTACCATGCGCTTCCTCTCGCGCAACCTGATGTACGGCAACATAGGCGTGCCTGCGGCCTTGCTGGTAGGCGGCATTATTACTAACGACCGCAATATGCGCGAAAACGCGGGCTATGTGGCCAGCAGCACGGCCATTACCTTCGTGGCTACTTATTTGATCAAGAAACTGGTAGGCCGCCCCCGCCCGTTCATCCGTAATTTAAAGATAGTGCCGGTTTATATCCCCGGCGAAAGCTCGTTCCCATCGGGGCATACCTCTACCAGTTTTTCTACCGCCATGGCCCTATCAAGGGCTTACCCAAAATGGTATGTAGTAGCGCCTGCATTTTTATGGGCCGGCGGCACGGCTTATTCGCGAATGTACCTGGGCGTGCATTACCCTACCGATGTATTGGGCGGCGCGGCTTTGGGCAGCGGCACGGCATTGGCTTTGAAGCCAGCGTTTTAGAGGGGGATTTGTCTGAACTCGAATTTGGGGGAATTTTACAGAAGCATTGTACGCAACTGTCATTCAATTCTGCCCATTCTAAAAATTCCTTAAAATTCGAGTTCAGACAAATAGTCAACCAATAGTCAACACTCCCTCCTAATTAAGTCATAAAGAATATTTTATATATAAAAAGGGCAGTAATTAATTAATTTTGCCTTAACATACTATCTGCCCCAAATGCTATCAGAACCTACCTACTTGCCTGCCCGCATTGTTGCACCTGTTATTGAGGCGCACTTTAAAAAGCACCTGCTTGAAGCGCAGGAGATTATAGGCGTAAACCTGGCTACCGCGCCCGATAGCATGATTATAGAGGCCGTTATCGATATCGGCTTTTGGGCCAGCCTGCGGCGCGAGGAAGGGCATTCGCCAAAGATATCGCTGGCATTGCTTAGTCCCACACAATCCGATAAACCTTTGATATTCGGGCAAAAACTTAGGCTTACGCCACAGAATTTGATAAAACTGGCCCCCGCCGTGGAGCAACCCGGCATACACCTTGGCGTTTGGCGCGAGGGCGACGACCTGTTTATATGGGGCACTACGCACAGCATCCCCTCTATTTGTTTTGTACTGGAAGTGGTAGAGCCGGGCTTACTGGTGATCAAACACCGCCGGGTTGATGGTTTTGGCAAATTTGTAAACATTGCCGTGTTGCAGGGCGACCAAATAAAGGTGCTTGACGAGGTTACCATGGGCGTCGCCGATTGCCCCGTGCTGCTTAAATCGCTGGCGAATATGCCGCTCCCTTCTTTTATGGGCGAATCGTTCAACGTGCTGGTGCAGTTAGCCTCCTCTATGCGCTTGCACGGCAAGGGCGGCCTGGTAGCTATTGTGCCGGTGGGTACTGATAAGTGGCACGAATCTGTTGTACATCCTATAAAATATCCGGTTACACCGGCCTATAGTGCCATACCGGAATTGCTGTCGCTTAATGATACCGAACGCAAGAAGCGCGAATGGCAGGAATCGCTTTTAGAAGCAATAGACCTTATCGGCGGTTTCACGGCGGTTGATGGCGCTACCATCATCACCAACAAATACGATTTGCTTGCTTTTGGCGCAAAGCTTACCCGTGCAGAAAAAAGTGCCCGCATCGGCCAGATCGTACTGACCGAACCCCTTGCAGAAGCAAAAGCTATCAAGGTACACCCCGCACAAAACGGCGGCACCCGGCATTTGGCAGCGGCCCAGTTTGTTTACGATCAAAACGATGCCATTGCGTTGGTAGCTTCCCAGGATGGGCAGTTCACCGTGTTTGCATGGTCTGTAGAAATGCAGATGGTGCACGCACACCGCATTGATGTGTTGCTGTTGTAACATTTTAACTTAACAATTAGTCTACCGTACTGTACTATATATTTATGAATTTAAATGCGTTAGCAGATAGCCCCTTTAGCCTCCATATCTCATTCCATAAGCTGATTGAGCATTACGAGGAACTCGCCGCCCAAACCGGACCGGCGGCCGCTTACGCGCAGGCTATCCTCGAAGAAATAAAGCCCTTTCCCGAACTGCGGGACGGCATCACCAAAAAAAGCCAAATAATCGACAATACTGAGGTAATAAGCCATCTGTTGGATAGCCTGTTCCCCAGGGCCTTAACGGATAATGAAATAAAAGCGGTGAGCATCCCTTACCAGGACATTCTCTTTAACCAAACCAACCGCTTCAAAAACATCCTGAAATCGGCCGGGGAAGGATTCGACATCTCTTTCAGGGATTACGACGAACCATCGTTCTACATTATGGCCTGCTGTATTATACTGGATGCCATATATGGTACGCGCCTTAATTTTTCCAAGCCGCTTTACTATGATATACCCGATGCCAATGGTATCATCAAGCATTACCGCATATTGTATAATGCCGATTTCCTTGAGATTTCGCCTAATGAAAAAGCTGTTGAGATAACGCCGGAAGACATAACCATGCTTACCGATAACTTCAGCAACATCGACCTGTGGAAAGAAAAATTCCCAATAGGCAGCTGGAATTTGCGGGGCTTCGGGCTGATTACGCTGTACGATGCCACAGTGGAAAGTGCTGTATCATCCTTAAAAGGCGCCTTGCTTGGCCGAGATTCTGCTGAGGTAAATCCTTACGAGAGCATTCTGTCTGTATTCCGTTCGATATACCGCATCGCTGATTTGCGCGTCGGTTTCATCGAGTTCGACCCTGAGGAACAAGTGTTTAGCCTACCAAAATTCAGTTCGCAACTCGGCAGTTTCTTTTTGCCTGAAGATATAGAAGAGGAGTTTTGCACGGATGCGCTTTGCATGAACTCACTGAATGGCGTAGTTACGGATAGGGTTTATTTCGCGGTGGCCGACACGCAGCAACTTTGGGCAAAAAACCCGGGCAGCAAGCTGGCCAAACGGCTTAAAGAACAAAATATCAATAGCTTTATACTTGCCCCGGTAATTAAAGATGGCAAGATGCTAGGCATCATAGAGCTGGTATCGAGCCGTAAAGGCGAGCTGCATAGCGTAAACGCCAACCAACTGGATGTGGTAATGCCGTTTTTAACCGATACCATCGCCCGTAAGGTTTCTGAAAAGCAAAACCAGGTTCAAGCCATTATACAAGACGAATATACCAGCATACACCCAAGCGTTTACTGGAAATTTAAGAAAGAGGTGGATAAATACCTTTATTTAAAGGCGGAGAAGAAGCCTTACGCCCTGCGCGAGATTACCTTTACCAACGTGTACCCGCTATATGGGCAGGTCGACATCAAAGGCTCATCAGACACGCGTAACAACAGCCTGCAAACCGACCTGAAGAACCAACTTACGGCCGCCATTAACCTGGTAGGCAAGCTGACCGTTTCCTCTGGCGTAGAATCACTGGAAAGCGTACTCCAGCATTTACGGTCGTACGAAATAGAGCTTGGCACCGCGCTGAAGGCAGATACCGAACAACAGCTGCAAAACTACCTGGACCATTTGGTGCACCCCATATTTAAGGAGGCCCTTGTTCTGGAGGTGCCCAATAGCCCGGCTATAGAAAAGTATTTTGAGGATGCCGACAAGATGGGCGATTTCCACCTGCAGCGGCGCAAGTATGAAACCACCGTGGCTATTATCAACGAGCGCATGGCAACCATGCTGGATCGCTGGCAAACCGAAGCACAAAGCTACTACCCGCATTATTACGAACGTTTTAAAACAGATGGCGTAGAGCATAACCTGTACATAGGCGAAAAAATATCCCCATCGAAACCCTTCGACATGAAGTATGTGTACAACCTGCGCTTATGGCAATTGCAGGTTTTATGCGAAATGGAACTTGAACACCACTTTAACCGCGAGATACTGCCCTACCCGCTTGAAGTAACCTCGCTGATACTGGCGTTCAGCCTTCCGCTTTCAATCCGTTTCCGGATGGATGAGAAACGCTTTGATGTGGATGGCACCTATAACGCTCGTTTCGAAATCGTAAAGAAACGTATAGATAAGGCCCTTGTAAAAGGTACTACGGAACGGATTACGGCCATAGGTAAGCTCACCATCGTGTACTCTAACCATGATGAGGAAGTGGAATACCTCACCTACATACGCTTTTTGCAGATGAAGAAGATGGTGGATGAAGAAGTAGAAATGCTGGAAATTGAGGATTTGCAGGGCATATCGGGCTTAAAAGCCATTCGTGTAAAGGTGTTGTACGATAGCAGCCTGCCATCGAAAAAATGCTACACCTATGATGAATTGCTGGAGGTGATAGACCCGGAAGAGATGAAATATCAAAAAGCCAACGAGCCGAACACGCCGCTTTTATAGTCGGCTATGGCCTGTTCAATTTCTTCGGCGATATTCATCACAAAGTTATCTTTAGCTGCTACCGGCTCATCTATAGGCTCGGCAGAAAGGAATAGTATTTGGGTATCTTCTTCGGCGGAGAGGATAAGTTCTTCGTTGTCTTTTTCAAACACAACCAGATTATACTGATTTACTGTCTCCAGGTTTACGCTCAGGCAGCCTTTTACAATGTAAAGCAGCGTCCAATAGCCGGGGGTGGCGGCAATCTGCACGGTTTTGCCTTTGGCAATTTTGCCCACTACCGATATTACCGCGGTGATGCTTTTTAGTGGCCCGGTTTTGCCGTCGAATTGCCCGCTTACCAAATGCAGGCTTACGCCGTCCTGTTCCAAAACCAAAGGTTGCTCTTCTTTTGCGGCCGATTGATAGCTGGGCTCGTCGAATTTATTTACAGCGGGTACGTTTACCCAAAGCTGCAGCAATTCCTGTACGCCGCCTTGCGTCAATAGCTCTTGCGTCGGCCCCTCGCTGTGCAGTATGCCCTTGCCGGCGAACATCCACTGGGCATCGCCGGCTTTCACGGTTTCGTTATGGCCCGCACTGTCTTTATGGTAACCCTCACCCTGCAACATAAAAGTAACCGGCGCAAAGCCCCGGTGAGGGTGCGGATGGATACGCAGCTGCTGGTCGGGCTCAATTTGCTTCGGCCCCAGGTGATGCAGCACAATAAAAGGGTTGGCGAACCTGAAATCCATATGCGGTAAGGGCTGCCTTACGCTATCCTCCCTCGTTATCTGCTTCTCGCGACCTAAAAGGATGTGCTTTATCTTCTTTTTCATAATGAGCGTTATTATTTTAAAACCACAGAACGCGGACGTTGCACACAGAGGCGCACAGATCTGCGGTTGTTGACTCTTAAATCTCTGTGCGCGTCGGTGTTTTTCTCTGTGCCCTCTGTGGTTAAAATATGAATATTTATACCAACTCGCCGTATTTCCCCGACTGAAACTCTTGTATCGCCTCAACAATTTCCTGCTGGGTGTTCATCACGAAAGGGCCATAACTGGCGATAGGCTCGTTGATGGGTTCGCCGCTCAATACTAAAACAACACTTTCGGCATCGGCTTTGATGCTTATCTCTTCGCCCTCGTTCTTGAACAATATAAAGCTATGCTCTTTAGCCTGTTGCCCATTCACTTCCACGTTGCCGTTGATAACCAGCAAAGCAGTATTATGTCCGGCAGGTACAGTAAAATCGGCGAGGCCGCCTGCATTCAGCTTAATATCGAATAAATTTACGGGGGTAAAAGTGCTTGCCGGACCTGTTGTATTATTATAAGTGCCTGCAATAACGTTTACTATGCCACCATTGCCAGGCAATTGTACTTTACCCATTTGGTCTGCTGTAATGGGCTGGTAACCGGGCTGCGCCGATTTATCTTTTTTGGGTAAATTCACCCAAAGCTGCACCATCTCGAAGGGGCCTCCCCTGCGCGAAAATTCCTGCTCATGATATTCCTTATGGAGGATGCCGGCTCCGGCTGTCATCCATTGCACGTCGCCTGGGTTGATGATGCCACTGTTGCCCGCGCTATCGTGATGAGCAACGCTGCCCTTATAGGCAATGGTAACTGTTTCGAAGCCTTTATGCGGGTGCACATCTACCCCGCGCAGATGTTCCGATGGGCCGAAATCAAACTCGGCGTTAAAATCAAGCATCAAAAACGGACTGATGCGCTGCTGGCTGATGCCTGCGCCGGGTATCATATTGTAAACCCTGAAGCCGTCGCCAACCATACCTGGCCGGGCGGGGCGTGGGATTATTCTTTCTATCGATTTTATCATGGTATATTTCCTCTTCTTTAATAATGTAAAAGTAGGTCATTTACCATACGCGCAGAATAAGGTAGGTTAATGAGAATTGTTAATGTAGATTAAGGTTTGGTGAGTAGTTAAGGGTTAGCTAAGCCCGAGAAAATTAGCTTAACGCTAAACAACAATGCAACCATTTACTAGTCACCAAAAAACTAATCTATCAACCGCTGGTATATATTCTCTAACTGCCTGGTGTGCCTTATGGTATGGCAGGCTACAAAATGCAGCCACTCCTGCCGGGTAAATGGCCCGATGCCGGGTACTTCAAAATCGAGGCATATGTCGGTATCGTCTAATGGTTGGGCGGTTTGTTGTATCTCCTCGCTTTTGTCTTGATACTTGCTTAGCATGTCGGCCCGATTCAACGACTCCTCTGTTGGCAAAATAAATACCGGCGATTTAAGCTTGGTGCTGAAATCGAGGAATATATTCTCTATGATTTCATTCGAGGCGTCGGGCTTACGGTTAGCAGGTTCGGTATTGCCGGTCAATACCTGCGGCAAGCCGGTTTGCGATTTCAGCATATGGTCGGCCACCTGGCCGGCTGTCCAACTACCCTCAAAGGGTAAAGCGTTAAACTGTTGCTCGTTAAAAATCGCCAATATTCTCAGGAAGTTATCGGTGGCGGTTTTGTATTCGTTAATGGCTTGCTCTTTCATAGTATTGATTACAAATGTGTAGTACTTTGGTTTACATGATAAAGGTACGGCGGCGGCCTAAATGCCGTAAGGTGCAAATACGGCTATTTAGCGGGTGATATGCGACGAAGATTTATTTTCTCTTCTTTTTGCGAAATGCAAATAAAGCGCTATTTTGATATCATAAACCTTATTGCCCGCCATGAAGAGATTCGCCATCGCAACTACCTTACTATCAATTATTTACACCTTTGCAATTGCGCAACAGAAATACGCCTACGCCGTAGATTTATTGAACATTAAGGACGACCGCGTATCCGTTACGCTTACCACGCCAACCATTACGCAGGCCAGCACTATATTCTCGTTCCCTAAAGCAATACCCGGCTCTTATGCCCGTAAAGATTTTGGCCGCTTCATCGTCGATTTCGAGGCCTTTGATAATACCGGCAAAAAACTAAAAACCGAGAAGCTGAACAAAAACCAGTATCGCATAAGCAATGCCAACACGCTTACGACCATCAAATACCAGGTTAACGATACCTGGGACCAAAAGCACGACGACTTTATCTTCCAGCCCGGTGGCAGCAACATCGAGGCCGGCGTAAACGTGGTGATGAATAATCACGCTTTTTATGGTTATTTCGAGGACTACAAAAAGTTACCTATCGAAATCACCATCAGCAAGCCCGACTTTTTTTTTGCAGCCACCCATCTGGATGTGGAGCACCCCTCGGCGCAGCAGGATCTTATAAAAGCCCGCGATTACGTGTACCTGGCTGATAACCCGGTGATTTATGCCCGGCCCGATACCATTTCCTTTTATGTAGGCAAAAGCAAGATAAATGTATTTGTTTTCTCGGCCACAGGCAAAGTGAAGAGCGCACAGGTGGCGGGATATCTTAAGCCTATTGCTGCATCGCTGGACAAATTCTTCAACGGCCTGCCGGTAAAATCGTACCAGTTCCTTTATTACTTCGAGGACCCTAAAAAGGCCCTTGCCGACCGCAAAAACGGCGAAGGTGGCTACGGCGCATTGGAGCACAATTACTCCTCACTTTATTACCTGCCCGAGGTGGCATATGAAAAAGATTTGGTATCGATGGTGAACGATGTATCGTCGCACGAGTTCTTACATATCCAAACACCACTTAACCTGCATAGCTTCGAGATAGAGAATTTCGATTTTACCGACCCTAAGATGTCGGCCCAGCTGTGGATGTACGAAGGCGTTACTGAGTACTTTGCCCACCTGATACAGTTGCAAAACGGACTGGTTGACGAGAAAGGCTTTTTTAAAGAAATGCGCAGCAAGATGAATGCTGCCGAGGAATTCGGTAATTTTTCGATGACCGAAATGAGCAAACGCGTAATGGAGGACGATTTCCAAAAGAAATACAACAGTGTTTATAACAAGGGAGCGTTAATAGGGTTCGCGCTGGATATGTACATCCGCGACAAAACAGGCGGCGCGAAGGATTTAAAATCAGTGATCCTTACCCTTACCAAAAAATACGGGGCCAGCAAACCTTTTAATGACGATGATTTCCTGAACGAATTCGTGGCTGCATCGCATCCGGATGTTAAATTGTTCATCGATAAATACATAGTAGGTACCGAAACCCTGCCATATGCCGAATACTTTGGCCGTGTGGGTTACGAATACGCCGCGCTGCGCGATGTGCAAGCTTATTATCCGGGTAAGATGGGCTTGAAATTTCAGGACGGCACGTTCCTGTTCGTTAGCGTGGGCGATAACCCCTTGAAAGTAAAAGAGGGCGATATATTCAAGAAGATTGATGGCGTGGAAGTAACATCAGATAATTTGGACAGCATTTGGGATGAGTACTTTAACGAGAACACCCTACACCCCGATATTGAGATAACCGTTCTGCGCGATGGCAAGGAAAAAGTATTGAAAGGCCCTATTTTTAACGGCCATTTTAAAACCAAAAATTACCTTGCGCCGGTTGCCGACCCAACTGCCCAACAACAAGCGGCCTTGAAAGCCCTTGAGGGGAAATAGCCTGTGAATGCCGTCATAACTGCATCCGGCTTCTGGCAAGCACTAGTTTGATTAATTCTTTGTTAAGTTATTAATTAATCAGAAATACCCCTAAACCGCAACGTATATTTGCATGGTAATTTTAGAGTTTAAGCAGGGCGCTGAAACGGCAGCATATTGAAGGTTCGACCCCTTCCTCTGCATCTGCCAATTAAATCTTAAACATATGCAAATCGATTATACCGTTGTGGCCATTGTTGTTGCAGTAGCCTTGCTGATTATTTTTTTGCTGGTGCGCAAAAACATGAAAGACGAGAAGCAGTTTGAGAGCGACATGAACGAGCAAGGCACCCAGCCTGAAAAACATGGCCGCGACGAGGACCGGATTTAACGCCGCCCATCCGTAAATAAAATTTCCTATTCTGTAGTGGGTTCGCGAGATTTGCCCGCTATGCAGCCACGTTTCGAAACCCTGCCAGCTAAGCCATTCTGCGGCATGCGCATCAATATGTCGTACATCAATAACAAAACCAGGCAACTTTGGCGCGGTTTTATGCCGCGGCGAAAGGAAATAAGCAATACCATAGGTACGGAGCTTTACTCGATAGAGGTTTACCCCGACGCATTTTTCGATACTTTTAATCCAGCCGCTTCATTCGAGAAATGGGCAGCCGTTGAGGTTTCCGAAACCTTCGATGTACCCGCGGATATGGAAATCCTTAACATGCCTTCGGGCTTGTATGCCGTATTTACCCATTACGGCCCAGCCGCAAACGGCCCCGAAACCTACCGCTATATTTTTACCGAATGGCTGCCTACCTCGGGCTACCGAGTTGCCCAAAGGCCTCATTTTGCGGTTATGGGCGAGAAGTATAAAAGCGATAGCGCCGATAGCGAAGAAGAGATATGGATACCGATAAGCAAAATATAGCGTTTAAGGCATTAATATAAAGGCAATGTAACATTTACCTTCTGTTAGCGGACTAATAATTAGTTTGGCCAACAAACTACAGCTACCAAATGTTAAGGAAGCAAAAAATGGCTTCTTTTTAAAATTATGCTTATATTAAGCATGCTATTTCCTTAACATATATTTAATAAATAGGAGGCCCGCCTTTATCGATATGGAAGACGTAATTATACAAATCATTGTTACTTGTTTTTTGGTGTTGACGCCCTTGATTGGCCCACGCACCAAACGACGAGAGCCCGATTTTAAGGCACAAACAGAAATACATTCCATCTACGGTGTTAACGCAGATGGCAAATTGGAGCTGCTTAACAAAGAGGGCGAAGAGCGGGCCTAACGCAGCCGATAGGCACGTATATCATCATGAACAACAAACGGCCACAAGGGAAATCCCGGTGGCCGTTTGCTGTTTATAAATGCAGCCATCGGGCCGCTTACTTATCTCAATATTTGATTATCAGATAACCGGTCTTCCGTATCGTATCTGCACCCTTCTTATACTCAAGCGAATAAAAATAAGTACCTGCTTTTTGCAAATCTCCTTTTGCAGAGTGCCCGTCGAAAGCTTTAAGGTAATTATCATAACCGCTGGCGCTGTAGATCACGTCGCCATTGCTGTTCATAATCTTTACCGTATTCTGCGGGTACGCGCCTATGCCATCTATGGTGAAGACATCGTTCGCCCCATCTCCGTTAGGAGATACCCCCTGGCGTACGTTCAAATCGGGCGTGGCGTTATCTGCCAGTACATCCTGCTCTACCAGCAAGCGCTTTTGGTTGGTGGTAAGTATCAGCGCCGGGGCCACGGTAGTGGTAACATTGGCTCCGTTGTACCTGCTTAGGTTATAGCCTTCTGTGCCGGCAACGCCTGTAACTTTATTATACTCAAGCACAATTGCCCTATAGGCGGTTGATGCGCTTAAGCCGGCTATGCTTACGCTGCTGCCAGTGCCGTTATAAATACAATACCAGCCGTTAGTGCCTACCATATCGCCAAGGCTAAATATATTACTGGCTGCGTAAGCATGCCCTTGCAGTACATTAAGTGCGCCGCTAGTGCCTTTTTTGAGGAATACCGCACGCGCAGTGCCATTGCTACTTACCCAGCTTAAGGTAGTTGATGTTGCTGCGGTGTTACTGAAAACGTAAGCTGTTGCGTAGCCTATTGGCGGCGTAGCAGGTGCGCCAACGGGTGCCGTGGTAGTTACATTTGCGCCATTAAAACGCGCCACAAAGGCTGCAGGTGATGCACCGTCGCCACCATTGTAATCCACTACGACAACGCGATAAGTGGTTGAAGGTGATAAGCCTAATAAATTCACGGAACTGCCTGTACCTGCATACACGCAATACCAGTCTGTGTTGCCCGATTGCTGGTAAACTGGGTTACCCAGCGTATATGGATTACTTGCTTCGGGGCTATTTAAATTTACATCCAAGCCCCCGGGCGCACCCAACGAACCAGCTTTGATAAATACCGCGCGCGAGGCACCTGTGCCGTTAGTCCAGCTTAATGTGCTTGATGTTGCTGTGGTGTTACTGAATGTTAAAGCCGTGGCATATCCTATTGGCGGGTCGAAGCTATTTGTTCTGTATGTATCGCCCGTACTACCCCTATAGTCTGGCTCAGCATAAACCGGGTTTGATTTGCTTCCGTTATAGTTAACAGCAACAACACGGTAATATGCACCAGGCCGCAAACCGGTTACGCCTACCACGTTCGGCGAATATTCGCCATTGTAAACGCAAAACCAGCCACTACCACCTATTTGTTCGCCTGTACCAAATTTATTGTTTGCCGCGTAAGATGCTGTTCCGGGCAAAGGTATTTCACTATAATTATATGGGTAAAAAATGCTGCTGGCTAAACCTATTTCTTTCACAAATATGGCAATCCCAACCGGCATCGGCCCATTAGGAGAGTATTCGATGCTCATCATCGTGGCAGGGTTTTTACCGGGAGTGGCACGTACAAATGTATAGTAATTAGGAGCAACAACAGGCGTGGTTACCCTGGTGGTTACCCCGGTTACCCGGTAGGTTTCGGCTCCGGTGCTGCCGGTATACTCCACTACCGATGCCGTGTAGGTGGTGCCGGTTCTAAGTCCTGAAATGTTTACATAGCCTCCTTTTCCGTTGTAAACACAATACCATCCGGTAGCGGCCACACTGGCTGTTTTTAGCCAGGAGTTAAACGACATAAATGAGCTATCGGGGGTATATGCTGTACCGTTAATAGCTGCAGGCAAACCTGCCGTACCCATCTTTAAAAACACAGCCCTATTTGTAGTACCGTTTCCGCGAGGCCAGCTTAAAGTGGTGGTGGTAGCGGTTGTGTTTGAAAATGATATGGTTGTAGCGTAATCAAGTGGGTTATATGGTTCGGTACCATAAACGGTTATCGAACCAAGCGGCAATCCAGATTGGCCCTTGCGTGTTGCATCGTCCGGGACCTCGAAAAATGCAGTGGCGCCATCTGCACTAAGGGCAATATTGTTCAAAGTATTCTCTGTTGCAACAGCCGCCGGGTTTGGCGCAGGTATTTCTTTTTGTACCCAGCCACCGCCTGTACGGATAAAGGCAGTAGGCGTTGGGGCGGCAAATACAATGGTGTTGCCGTCGGCACTCATAACCCCCCGGCCGTAGGGTAATGTCTGTTGCAGGCTCCATACAGCCCCGTTCCGAACGTAAACAAGTCCGCCTGTCAAAAAAGTATTTCCATCGGCACTAAACTTAAAATCACGATATTCCGGTAGCACTGCCTGCACTTCCCACCCTGTTGACGATAGCTTATAAATAGCGGTGTAACCCAGGTTAAACAGGCGGTTGTAACGCCCGGCGTTTTGAAAAGAGGATGCTGCGGCCGTTTTGCCATCGGCGCTTATGGCCACGCGGTTGCCCGGAGATCCCCTACCCACCGTATAATATTGAGGGGTGTTGGTCACGTTACCCTCTTCATCAAAACGGATCATACCAAAGTACACATGCTCTTCTGTGTAGTTTGGAACATCCGCCACCTCTTGTTTCTGCCAGGTATTGCCAACAAGTTTCATGATGGTGATACCCAGGCCAGTTTCGCCGCCACTATAACTGCCACCATACGCATTTTTACCTAATATGGCTGTTTTGCCATCGGCAGAAAGCCCTACTACGTTACCTAAAGAATCGTTTAGCGTACCGGCATTTTGCCAAGCGCTATTATTGCGCTTGTACAACTTAGCAGGCCCTGCGTCGTCTCCTATTAATGCGGTGCTACCATCTGCGCTCAAAGCAAGGTAATTGCTAACTGTTCTGTATCCGTTACTGCCTATAAATGCTGAAGAAACAGTCCACGTTTTGTTTTTACGGGTATAAAAAAGATAGCTTGAGCCGATGTTTACAAGTGCTGAGTTTCCATCAGCGGCCAGGGCAGATGTTTGCTTCACGTTGTAAGGGCCGTATTGGATTGTTGTATCGATAAGCTTTGCGCCTTGTTGAAAAGCCGGGTATGGCGTTTCGGTTACGGTAAAATCGGTGGCAGAAGTTACACTGGCAACTACCACTTTACCTGTAACTGCGCCCGGCATTACCATACCAACAATTTGAGTTGCAGTAAATGACGTAACTATAGCGGGCTTACCGCCGATAGTAAGTGTTGATGCCGATGTAAACCCGCTGCCTGTTACGGTAACCAAAGTACCCGGTGCCCCGGAAGACGGTGAAAAGGATGTAATGGTTGAGGCAAATGCCCTACTACTTCTTCTATCTGCAACAACAGTTGGCTTTGAAGCAATGGCCGCCAATGTAGCAGATGCCAAAACCAGCGCCAAAGCAATCGCTTTAAGTTTGTAACGAGAAAATTGGTGCAATAAAATTCCGGATGAGATAAGGGCTTTCGTCATATTTAGCTTTGTTAAGTGCAAGTGGAGTTACTGGGTATTCACCAATAAATGCAGATACTTTCTAAATATGCATCGACAGATGTGATAAGGTTAATTATATAACTGACGAGTATTAAATTAAATGCCAGTTGGTTGCGGCTTTGTATATACCAAATATATATTTTTTCGGCGTATGTTTCAGAAAAAAAGGCAACAATACCTATTGGTAGGTATATAAACCAATATTAATTGATGGAATATAAAGATTATATGCCTATCATAAATATTAATGGGAACAATAGCGAATAATTTGCAGGTTAAAAATGAATTAAAGCATTAAGCCAGAAAGCTGCCTCACACCTGCGTATGAGACGGCCTCTTAGTGTATTTATTAAAAATCGATACAAAGCAGACTCGCTAATTTTAGCCGAAGTATCGTTTTTACAGATTTATAAACCGCTCCATAGCGTGTTTATTATCAATATTTAATAACCAAATAACCAGTCTTCCTAATGCTCTCCGTGCCTTTCTTATATTCCAGCGAATAAAAATACGTACCTGCTTTTTGCAAGGTACCGTTTGCCGAATGCCCGTCGAAAGCTTTAAGGTAATTATCGTAACCGCTGGCGCTGTAGATCATGTCACCATTGCTGTTCATAATCTTAACCGTGTTCTGCGGATAGGCTCCTATGCCATCGATGGTAAATACGTCGTTCTGCCCATCGCCATTGGGCGACATCCCCTGATGGACGTTTAATCCAGACGTTGCATCGTCTGCCAGTACATCCTGCTCTACCAGCAAGCGCTTTTGGTTGGTGGTAAGTATCAGGGCCGGGGCCACGGTAGTGGTAACGTTTGCGCCGTTATACCTGCTCAAGTTATAGCCTTCTGCGCCTGCCGTGCCATTATATTCGAGCACTATAGCCCGGTAGGTGCTGGAGGCATTTAAACCCATGAGGTTCACAGTGCTGCCTGTGCCATTGTAAACGCAGTACCAGCCATTTGTGCCTGCTTGCGTACCTAACCCAAATGTGTTATTTGCGTTATAAGTGGTGCCTTGCGTAACATTAAGCGCGCCACTCGTGCCTTTTTTTAGGAACACCGCACGTTTAGCGCCAGTGCTGCTTACCCAACTTAAAGTGGTTGAAGTTGCCGCCGTATTGCTGAACGCTAAACTTGTTGCATAACCAGTTGGCGGAGTTGCAGGTGCACCCGGTACCGGCAATGTAGTCACATTTGCGCCGTTAAAGCGTTCCACGTAGCTAATAGGCACGGGGCTGTTGTCGTGGTTATAATCTACCACGGCAACACGGTAGGTTGTAGCAGGCGACAAGCCTGTTAGGTTTACAGAACTACCCGTACCGTTGTAAACGCAATACCAATCTGAACTACCGGTACCATCGTAAATCGGGCTACCCTGTGTAAACGGGTTACTTGCCTCGTATAGATACTGATTTAAAGGTTGAGGGGCACCCATCGAGCCGGCTTTGATAAATACCGCACGCGAAGCGCCGGTTCCGTTGGTCCAGCTTAGTGTACTGGATGTTGCGGTGGTATTACTGAATGCCAAAGCTGTGGCATATCCTGTTGGCGGATCAAAAGTGTACATCCTCCATGATGTGCTCGCATATTCCAGGTAGTCTGCATTTTCATAAACCGGGTTTTCCATGCTGCCATTATAGGCAACAGCCGTAATGCGGTAAGCTTTATCGGGTGTAAGGCCGGTTACAGTTACTGCTTCAGGAGTAAATGAACCATTATACACACAAAACCAGCCGCTGGTGCCTATTTGTTCTCCGGCACCAAATTTAGTATTCGCTGCATAAGAGGCACTCCCGGGCGAAGGTAGCCCTGGTAATACATTTATATTAATCATTTCTTTCACAAATAGGGCATATCCCACCGGATGTGGCTCACTAGGATAGGCCTTAATATCTACCATTGTTGCACGGTTTTTAGCAAACCAAGCTTCTACACTGGTAGGGTAAACCGGTGCTACAACAGGCGTAGTTACCCGCGCAGTAGTCCCGGTTACCTGGTAGGTTTCGGCTCTGGCGCTGCCGGTATAATCCACTACCGATGCCGTGTAGGTGGTGCCGGTTTTTAAGCCTGTAATATTTACGTAGCCGCCTTTACCATTGTAAACGCAATACCAACCGGTACCCGCCAAGCTGCCCGCTGCGAAAACGCTATCAGGGGTATAGGCTGTACCTTTAACCGGTGCAGGCAAGCCTGCCGTACCCAGCTTTAAAAACACCGCGCGGTTGGTAGTGCCGTTTCCGCGTGGCCAGCTTAAGGTGGTGGTTTTATCGGTTGTATTTGAAAAAGTTATAGCGATGGCGTGATCTAGCGGGTTATAGGGTTTTACGCCATAAACGGTTACCGAACCTACAGGGCTATGAATTTCCCCGCCCCAGTACGTCTCTGTTACCGTACGCGTGGTATCGGTCGGAGCCCCCAAAAAGGCTGTTGCACCATCGGCGCTAAGCGCAATAGTGCTATACGCCGCAGCGGGAGAGGTTGGTGGCATTACCTGCTTTTGCACCCATGTGGTGCCTGTACGGGTAAAAACTGTTGGCGTTTCGCTGGCAAACATAACCGTGTTGCCATCGGCACTGATAGAACCCGCGCCGTAGGGTAATTGCTGTTGCTGGCTCCAGGCGTTTCCGTTGCGGATGTAAACAACCCCATCTGCCAACAAGGTGTTTCCATCGGCGCTCAGGTTTAATGAGTAAGATTCCGGAAATGTTTCCTGTACTGTCCAACCGGTTGATGTAAGCCCGTAAATAACGGTGTAACCCAGGTTGAACTGATAGTTGTACCGGCCATAGTTTGCATGAGAGGATGCTGCAGCCGTTTTACCATCGGCACTTATAGCCACAAAGCTGCCGGGTACGCTCCTACTCACCGTATAATAATCGGGCGGGTTAATCAGGTTCCCATCTTCGTCATAATCAGACGGATTAAACGGCCTGTAGCGCACTTTGGTTTCCGTTTTTTGAGGAACGTCCTGCACCTGCTGTGGCTGCCAGGTATTGCCTATCAATTTCATTATAGTGATACCCGTTGCGGTATGGCTGCCGCCGCCGTAACTGCCGCCCCGCACCCGCTTACCTAAAATAGCCGTTTTGCCATCGGCAGAAAGCCCAACTACGCTGCCCAGAGAATCGTTTAAGGTGCCGGCCTCTGCCCAAACGCCATTATTACGTCTATACAGCTTCGCCGGTAACGAGCCCCCCATATTTTCTCCTACTAATGCGGTGTTGCCATCTGCGCTTAAACCAAGGTTATTACCATAAACCGGGTCTCTGAAACTGGTGCCAAATACTGCGGATACTGCCCATATGCCGTTTGTACGGGCGTAAAAAAGATAACTCGGGTAAGTGTAGGAGCCACTACCATTTACGATAGCCGAATTGCCATCGGCACTCAGCACTACAGAGGCACCTTGCGCCTGAGCAACAAAGGGTGAATAAAAACCAAGAGCTCGTTTAACCGTATCAATAAGCTTTGCGCCCTGTTGAAAGCCCGGGTAAGGCGTTTCGGTTACCGTAAAATCGGTGGCAGAATTTATGCTGTTATTGACGGTTACTTTACCGGTAACTGCTCCGGGCATTACCATACCAAGAATTTGGGTATTAGTAAACGATACTACTATTGCCGGTTTGCCGCCGATGGTGAGTGTTGAAGCCGATGTAAACCCGCTGCCTGTTACGGTTACCAACGTACCGGGTGCCCCCGAAGCCGGCGAAAAGGATGTGATGGTAGCGGCAAAGGATACCATTATGCTGATGCATAATATGATTGCTGTGGCAATTACGCTTTTAAGTATTGGCGAAAAGCGTTTGGGCAATAAAATTGTGGATGAGGTAAGGATTTTCATCATATTTAAAAGTATTTGTGTACAATGGAGTTACTAAGTATTCACCAATAAATGCACATACTTTTTAAATAGGCATCGACAGATGTGATAAGGTTGTTTTTATATAACTAAGTGTTTAAAATTTTAAACATCAGCTGGTTGCGGCTTTGTATATGCCAAATATATATATTTAACTTATATATCACCTGAATGAAATGCTAAAATTTAATAAATATTGGGGCAATATTAGAGCATGTAATTAAAACGAAATTCAAGCAGAGAAAATAACTTCACGATTATAAAATCACCTTTTAAGCGGATAATTTCTTTAAACCCATGCAATTGACTGGGCAGTTATTGAACGATTTTCACTTTACTTATTAAATTCGATAAGAAAACGCCATCAGAGGCTTAAAAAAACAAATGCCACGCAGTATTTTCTGCGTGGCATTTGCTTATAAATAATGTGGATACCCCATTATCGGTGTATTAGAACTTAAGGATCAGGTAACCGGTTTTCCTTATCACCTCCGCTCCCTTTTTATACTCTAACGAATAAAAATAAGTACCTGCTTTTTGCAGGGTGCCGTTTGCCGAGTGCCCGTCGAACGCTTTAAGATAATTATCATAACCGCTGGCTATATATATTATGTCGCCGTTGCTATTTATAATTTTAACCGTGTTCTGCGGGTAGGCACCGATGCCATCTATGGTAAATACATCGTTCTGCCCATCGCCATTGGGCGACATCCCCTGATGGACGTTTAATCCCGACGTTGCATCGTCTGCCAATAAGTCCTGCTCTACAAGCAAGCGTTTCTGATTGGTAGTAAGTAACATAGTTGGGGCTACTGTGGTGGTAACATTTGCCCCGTTATACCGGCTTAGGTTATAGCCTTCGGTACCTGCTGTGCCGTTATATTCCAGCACAATGGCCCGGTAGGTGCTTGTTGCGGCTAAACCTGTGATATTTACACTGTTGCCTGTGCCATTATAAACGCAATACCAGCCGTTCGTACCAACTACCGAGCCTGCACCAAAACTACTGTTGCCGGTATAAGTGGTGGCTTGTACAACATTCAGTGCGCCGCTGGTACCCAGCTTAAGAAATACCGCGCGTGCCCTGCCATTGCTGCTCACCCAGTTTAAAGTAGTTGACGCGGATGTAGTATTGCTGAACGCTAAACTTGTTGCATAGCCCGTTGGCGGAGTTGCCGGGCCGGTTGGTGGCGCCAGTGTTTTAACATCTGCCGGGCCTCCTTTGCTGGTGAGGTACTTTTGACTGCCGGTTGTGCCATTATACTCAACCACTGCAGTATGGTAATTGGTGTTTGCTGTAAGCCCGGTGATATTTACAGATGAGCCCGTTCCGTTGTAAACGCAATACCAGCCCGTAGTGCCAATTTGCGCCCCCACGGGGAAGTTGGCATTGGCTGCATATGATACGCCATCGGCCGGTGCCGGGAAACCTAATGTCCCCGCTTTAATAAATACAGCGCGCGATGTGCCATTGCCGTTTGTCCAACTCATGGTAGTGGTTGATGCAGTGGTTCCGCTGAATGTTAAGCCAGTGGCATAGCCTGTTGGCGCTGCCATTGGTGTTACTACATTTGCAGCGGATTCAGTTACTTCGTATACTTTTATTACCCTTGGCGCCTGCACGCTGCCGTTATAATCATAAACAATTGCCCGGTACCTTTGGCCGCTTGTTAAGCCGGTAATGTTTACGGTATTGCCTGTACCATTGTAAACGCAGTAATAGCCGTTTGCCTGGTTGCCCGAGCCGTATCTGGTGTTAGGAGAGTAATAAACGTCTAACGGGCCCGCACCACTATCAAATGGGGTGGTCGACATAAAAACCATGCGGCCCACACCGCTGCCGTTTGTCCAGCTTAGGGTGGTTGTGGTGCCGGTGGTATTAGAGAACGCCACGTTTTTTGCCCGTATGTTTAAATCATCAGAAGTTACTTTACCGGTAGCGCCTGCCGTAGCATATTTTTCGGTACCATATTTACCATTGTATTCTACTATCGCTATAATATACGGTGTACTGGGTTTAAGCCCGGCCATAAGCGGGATGGCATCTGTACGCGTGTGGGGCCCATTGTAAATGCAATACCAGCCCGCTCCGGCGGGTGTGCCCTGCCCAAATTTCGGGTTGGCTGTGTAGGCAACGCCATCAACTGTTGTTGGGAAACCTGTGCTGCCCTCTTTAATAAATACAGCGCGTTCCGAACCGCTGCCGTTCTTAAACGAAAATTGAATACTATCAGGCGCTTGCGGAAAGAAAGTAATATTAGTTGCAACACCGGTTGGGCGAATAACGGGCGGGATTACTGCGTAAGCCGTTACCGATCCGGCAAACGAAAAGGGATTACCACTGGCATCATTTACTGTAACTGCTTTATCGCCGGGAACACCTAAAAAAGCTGTTGTTCCATCGGCGCTTAGCGCGGCCGTTCTGCCGGTAACACTCTCGTCAACTATAGCCGGCGGATTTTCCGGCAGAACTGTCCTTTGTGTCCAGGTGGCACCGGTACGGGTGTAGGCTACCAAATGTTCGTCGGTAAACAGCACAGTGTTGCCGTCTGCACTTAAAGAAGCGACGCCTCCGCTGACTGCTAATTGTTGCTGTAACGACCAACTATTGCCCGTGCGAACGTAAACGTTACCGTCGGCAACAAACGTGTTACCATCGGCACTCAATTTTATAGAATAGCTTTGCGGAAGTTTAGTTTGTACAGCCCATCCGGTGGGGGTAAGCGCGTAAATTACGGTATAACCGATACTAAATCTGTAACTGTACCTTCCAAAGAGACCAAAAGACACTGATGCTGCTGTTTTACCATCGGCGCTTATCGTTACCAGGTTGCCCGGGCTGCCTGAATAAGCGTAATAACGTTGTGGTTCGTAAGGTATCATTTCTCCGTTTTCATCATATTGCGTCTGGTGATATACTTCAAACTGTGCGGAATCGACAGGCACATCCGGTGCAGTTTGTGCCTGCCAGGTATTGCCAACCAGTTTCATTATAGTTATGCCTCGTGGCGTATACCCGCCGCCGCCATAATTTCCACCGCGTGTTTGCTTGCCTAATATGGCTGTTTTGCCGTCGGCAGAAAGCGCTACAGTACTCCCTACCGAATCTTTCAGGGTTTCCTGGGCTCCCCAAACATTGTTGGTACGCCTGTATAACTTTGCTGGTCGCGACGCACCCAGTTCGCTACCTATTAATACGGTATTGCCATCTGCACTCAGGGCCAAGTTATTTTGGCCATCGAAGTCGGCGTCAAAAGAGGTAGAAACACTCCACTTATTATTTAAACGTGTATACACCAGGTAGCCAACATAAGAGGAGCCGCCTGCTGAACCCGTAACTACGGCCGTATTGCCATCGGCACTCAACACAACCGATAAACCCTGTTGCGTTAATACCATTGCCCCATAACCTATCCTGCGTATAGCAGTATCGATGAGCTTTGCGCCTTGTTGTACTGAAGGGAACGGCGTTGGCGTTACGGTAAAATTGGTTGCTGAATTCACATCGGCACCGGTATTAACGGTTACCTTACCGGTAATAGCGCCCGGCATTACCATCCCTACAATTTGCGTAGCAGTAAATGAGGTTACTATGGCAGGCTTACCGCCGATAATAAGCGTAGATGCCGAGGTAAAACCGGTACCTGTTACAGTAACCAGCGTACCCGGAGCACCCGATGAGGGTGCAAAGGAAGTAATGGTGGATGCAAATGCCGCATTATGCCTGTTGTTTGAAATCGGGATCGATTTAGCGGCAAACGCCGAAATAGCGGCGCAGGTTAGCACGAGCGCCAACGTTATTGCTTTAGCTTTCCTGTAGAAAAGTTTGGGCAATAAAATTGCCGATGAGGTAAGGTTTTTCATCATATCAGTATGTTATAGGTGTGCGAAAACGGGTGTACGTGATTGCTGATTTATTGAATCGGTCAGCGAATATAATTTGTGATAAATAACTGTGCCTAGTCAATCTAAACAGCAGTAGGTTACGGCTTTGTATGCTCCAAATATAAATGTTTGAACTATTATATCATTTATAAATAATAACAAAATTGCTTTGTAATAAATATGATACATATAAATACAAGTGCGATAGCAAAAAGGCCACCCGTATATTAAAAAAATAAAAACTCACAGTTAATTAGCGGTATCCTAAAACCGTCTGGATTAAATATTTTCAGGAGGATATTACGGGCATCCGGCGCGAAAGAAGATCGTCCTGCAGTACATGTAGCATAAATTTAGCCACATCGCCCCGGCTGATGGTAAGGCGTGGCCGGGGTTGGTTATCATGGCTAACGATAACGGCTTTGATTTTTGATGAATTGATAAGCCCGACGGGGCGAACGATGGTGTACTTTAAAGCCGATGAGGCGAATAAATCCTCCTGGCGTTCATGGTCGTGGTAGGCAAAGCCTACGTTGCTGCTGTCTATCACCCATTTAAACCACCAGGGGATATCATTTCGTGTATCGTTGGTTCCCCATGCCGAAGTGAGGATAATCCGGCTGACGCTGTGCTGCGGCGCAAGCTCAATGATATTTTTTGCTGTTACGGAAAGGAAATTGGCTGGCGTACGCAGCTTAGCCCAGGGAAAATCAGAATTTCGGGAGATGTTCAATGCGCTTAGTATCGCTTCGCACCCGGCCATAGCTCCGCTTAAGGCGGCTTTATCGGTAGGTAGGCCCTCGAACAAGGTTAAAGCAGAATTCGTAGGCACCTTGCTTTTATCGCGCACCAATGCATTTACGGTATAACCTCGCGACAGAGCTTCTTGCAACAGCAGTTTGCCGGTGCGGCCTGTGGCACCTAAAATCAATACGCGCATAATAAGGTGGTTTATAAAGCACTAATCTAGCCATTTTATGCGGATACGAAGGATTATCGCGCCGACCAAAGCATTGCAAATTGCGCAGAAAACCCTACCTTGCATCCAATGATGGAATACCTGGAAATGTTTAAGGATTGGCTGTTCAGCCTCGGCGAAGAGCACGATGTAAATCCATTGCTGCTTGCTATACTTTACTTGGTAAGTAAGCCGTTATTTTTTTTCTTTTTGGGCTGGGTAATCAAAAACATGCGCAACAAAAAACCGTTCATGACGCAGCTGCTCATTGCCTGTGTATGTTTCAGCATCCCCTACTCCTACCTGATATTCGCCGGGCGAAACATATCCATTTGGGTATATGTATTTATTGCTGTGGTTTACGCTTATGGCGGGTTTTCTATCTACAAAAAAGTTACCGCGAAGGTTGACCCGACGTTACCGGTTTAATCTTGAATTGTTAAAACGCGAAACTTAAAGTCAACCCACTCCACTACTTTTAATTTCCAGTAGGGCCTGTCACAATAAACATAGCCCTTAAATCCGTCCAGCATCCAGTCGTTCATAATTGCCATATTACTGTCAGGCTTGCAAAGTAATGTGTTGAACAAATAATTTATTCCACTATGATAAATACTGGAGTAATATATATGCCCGGTTATCCTATCAACGATTGCAAATTCGCTACATTCAGTGCCACATCCCCATTGTACCACAGTAAAATGTCCTGCGAAATTAATTCCATTTTCTTTGCATTGACTTCTTATTTGGGTGCGAAATTCCCAAGCTGCGGTATCTGTTCTAAAATCGGGCTGGGCGAGCTTGCCTTTATAAACACTTACTTTATAAGCCGAAAAATCATATGGAACTTTGTATTTTTTATACACACCCGCTAGCACATCCGAATTACCTAAAATGAGATATTTGCCATCATCATACAAGGTATCCTTGTTTAGCGCATTCTTAAACTGCGTATTTTTCATCATGAAATCCACCTTCATGGGTTGCCTGGAGGAAACTATAAAGTCGCCCACTTTGTAAACGGAGTATCCGGGTATATTTTGTGCTTTTGCCTCCATTGAGAGTAAAAGAGCGCTAAAAATTAAAATTGCCGGAAAAGAAAATGACCTATTCATTTATTTGTTTAGTTATCATATTAACAATTACTTCATAGCGGGGCACGAAGCAATGACGCGTGAATAACGCACCCTTTTCGCATTTGCACATCTGAAATCAAAAATTTGCACATCCGCAGCCCCTACTTCCCATCCACCGCATTCAACACACTAATATCTTTACCTTTCAACATTTGCTCATAGTTTACTACCACGAATTTCTTCCCTTGCATGGCTTTAAACTCGGGCGAAAGCAGCATATTCAGTTCGGTTTGGCGGTGCAGGCTGGTGAGGGGTTTGCCTTCTTTGGTATTCATCATACCGGCGTTCATATCAAACAATGCATCCATTTCCGGCCCCATTTGGGCAACGTGTATCACTACCAGATTGGGTCGCGTTGGATTCAGCTTTCCTCCTACATAGGCCAAAAATGCTTTCTTTTTCGTGGCTACGGGTTCGCCCCACATTTCCAGGTAGGTTTCGCCGAAATAGCTTACCGTACTTAGCGGCGATATGGCCAGTTTATATTTATGGGCCAGCTTTTCGGTAAGAGCGCGCATGGCCGGAGTGGATAGCGCAACGCCCATATGCGGGTCGAGATAGGTAATTTTCAGTCCCGTCGCAAGCGCGCGCGCTATCTGGGCGGTGAGCTCGCGCTCCACCTCTTCCATTTTGTAGCCGCTGTGCGCAAAATCGCCGGTTGACTGGTGGAAATATCCTACCCCATCAACCAGGCTGGGCACAGCTCCTTTGCCCAGCACCGGCCCCCAACGGTAATACCGCCACTCGGAAGTAAGCGTAAGGTGCACGCCCACGCTTATCTGCGGGTTCTTCTTCAGTATGGCCACAGCCTCCTGGTGCCAGGGGCAGGCAAACTGTACCGAAGCAGAGAAGGGCATCCCCGTTTTGGCCACCTGCTCCATGGCCATGTTTACGGAATGGTTCATGCCTATATCATCCAGCCGTATCAACAGTTGCGGCAATTTATTTTGTGCCGAAAGATTAACCGCGAAGGCGAGTAGCAGGGCTATCGCGAAGCATGATTTAAGAGGAAATTTCATAAGGACTTTATAATTGTGAGATGCCCTAATCTCGCCAATTAAAACCAAATAACGAAGGGAATGGATCTGAGTTTGCCTAATATAATAAGAGCCACAAGGAATATCCCCGTGGCTCTTATTGAAAACTATATATCGATTAAAAATTATCCTTTATATGGCTAAACCGGCTCTCCCGCGCAATTATAATCCTCGTGGAATTTCACCAGCTTAAGCATTACGTCTATAGCAGCCTCGTAGTTTTTTACGCCAACTACCTTTTTGTATTCGTTCTCTAAATTATCTACCTGTTTTTTTAAGTGCAGGTAAAATTTCTCTCCCTGCGGGGTTAAATAAAGCATAGAGGCGCGGGCATCTTCAGCGCTTTTTTCGCTTCGTACCATGTTAGTGGCTTCCAATTCCTTTACAATTTTGCTGGCTGCCTGTTTGCTTACGCCCATCTTACCAGCCAGTGCATTGTTAGTAATACCTGTTGTACCTATGCTCATAAAAAAAGGGATATGCGCATTGTTGAAATCGGGGTTATCCATGCGGCAGAGCTTTTTCATGCTCCAATCGTCTATCGAACGTTTCAGCAGGTACACCAATTTACAGGTGATCCTTTTAGAATCTTCAATTGTGTTGCAGTCGTCTGCCATGATTATATAACGATTAAAAGATACAACTGGTTTAAACGAATATACATTAAAAATCGAACTTAACAAAGGCCCTTACACCGTACTCAGATACGCCGGGGTTATCCAGGTAGGTAAAGCGTTTTACCAGGTCGATCCGCAGCACCTTGAAGATGTTACCTACGGCAACGCTTCCTTCAATATACGGGGTTGAACCCAGCGCATAGGTACCGCCGTTAGCCCCCGATGGGAAACGCAGGAGGTTGGCATTGTTAGTTGGGTCGTTCTCGCTGCGTACGCCGCCCCAAAGTGCTTTAAAGTCGATAATCTCGCGCAGCTTCAATTTCTTAAGCAAAGGCACGCGGTTAAACAAAAAGCCATTGAAATTATGGTCTATGCTAATGCTGGCATAATGGTCGCTCACGAATTCCTGAAAATTCATTAAGTTGTACGAGTACAGCTGGAACGCATAACTTTGGTTGGCGTGGTGAATATCCAGCAAGGGGAAAGGCACCTGGCCAAACAAGTAGCCGCCCTCTGTGCTTACATCGGTAAAGCCCAATTGCGAAAGGTAGAAACGCTTGGTGATATTGGCCGTTACGTTTTGGTAATTGTAATCGCCGCCCACAAGGCCCTTAACGCCTTGTGCATAGTTCAAGGTAAAAATGGGGTACTTATCAGGTATAGGCGTGCGGTATAGTTTGCCCTGGTAAAATTTCTCGTGCGGGGCCCAGCGCAAAGATGCTGAAAGCTCGGAGGTGTGGATAGTGCCCACATCGTTCAGGTTACCGTTTGGCAGCAGGTTCTGAAACTTCAACGCACCTGCTGCATCCTGGTTCCATTTTTTGAAACCGATAGCATACGAAAGGTGGTTGCTGAATTCGTGCACGTAATCCAAACGGAAGATATCATTATACAGCCAAATATCGTTTGCACCGCGCTTGAATGATAGCAGCACGCTGCTCTCCTGCACGAATTGCAGTTCCTGGCCCGGCACCTTGGTATCGTGCTGGAAACTTGCCCTTATATAATTCTGCGGGAACGAATAGATGGATTTATTATTGATGGAATAAGTGCTGCTTAAGAAGTATTTCCACTCTTTATCCCTGGTACCGTAGGCACCATAAGTTTCAAAGTAATAGCGCTTGCTCAGTTGCGGCGTGCTGCGACCGCCTAAACGCAGGCGGAAGCCTTCTACCGGGTTAAAGCTGTAGAATGTATTGGCGGGGCCAACCTCAAACTTGCCATAATTTTTATACCCGGCAAGCACCAGCGTAGCAATATCCATGGTTTTTTTGAACGATGGGATAGTTTGCAGGCTATCGATATTTTTGTAGATGCTGGCAGCTGCTGCATCGAGCGTGTCGGGGCGACTCATCAGCCAATATTTATCGTCTTTATCGTCGGCGTTAGTTGCAAAAACCTGCGCGGGGCCTTTGTAAGTATCATCTGTACGGGGCGAGTTTACCACAAAGTTGTTGATAGATACCAAACGCTCGCCATATACGCCGCCGCCTTTATTTTTGTTGATACCGAACTCTATCTTCAAATCGCTTTGGCTCAGGTGGTATTTGCCATCGTTGTTTTTTTCGAAGGCAAGCGTGGCCTGCATCTGGCGAACGAAGTTGAGGTTGATGTTCTTGTTTACATTCAACACCGCGTTCTGCACCGCGTAGTTGCCGTCCATAGTAATGTATATCCTCCCCTCGAATAACAGGCCGTTGGTATTGCGCGGCGTAAAGCTCAGTTCTATCAGGTTTGGTTTTTGATCCTTGAGGGTATCGGTAATAAAGAATTTATAGAAATCGGGCGAGTGATCTGCTATCGGGCTCAGTAGTTGATTACTCAGCAACGATACGTTGTTATCATAGATATTGATATCCTGGTACATACGGTTAAAGTATGTAGTGAGGCCCTGGTTATCTACGAAGCTTTCATCGTATTTCACCTGTTTGTTGGCAGATATCACTTGCTTTTTTGCATATGGTGATTTGCGGTAGTAGTTATCAGATAGTTTTTCTTCCTGATATAACGGCAGCAATGTTTTACCGCCGATGAGCGTAGAATCCTGCTCTTTAAACAAAAACTGGTAGTTTTTAAATATGCGTTTGTTCTTGAATTTCTCGCTCAGGTTGCTCAGCGAAAAGCTCATACGCTCGTACTGTTTGTACTCGGCAAAGTTGTAGTCCTCCAGTTGGTTTTGTTTTTTATGCGCAATCACCTGGCGTATCAGTGCAACGGCGGGGTTATCTTTATTGGTATATTTTTTCTTCTTGCCCGATTTTACCACCACTTCGTTCAGCGTTTGGTTATCTTCTATCAGGGCGATGTTGATTTCCTGCTCTTTGCCGGCTTCTATGGTGCGGGTTGTAGTTTTAAAGCCTACGAAGGTTATCTGTATCTGGCTGTATTTTTCGGTAGTGCTGATGCTGTAGCGGCCCTGGGTATTGGTGCCGCTGCCAATAGTGCTGCCCGCAAACGTTACGGTTACGTAAGGCATGGGCTTATGCGTTTTGGCATCGGTTATAATGCCTTTTACTACGGTGTTTTGCGCGTGCAGGCTGGTAATGGCCGCAAACGAGAGCAGTAATAAAATAAAACTTTTTATGAGCGGTTTGAAAATCGTTTTCATTGTATTGGTATTAGGAATGAGATAAGGTAGTTGTACTGTTATAATGGAAACGCTTTTGGGCCAGTTGGCGGCCCGCGGCGCCGTATTTTTCTATTAGCTTTTTTACGCCTTTGCCCGATGCATGCGCTACGCTGCGAACGGTTAGGGTGATGAACTCCACGTTGATATCCATACCGTTAAGGCTTTGCTTGATACCCTCACCCAGTGCCTCTACCATATATTTGGCAGACGTTTTTAGAAGGGTAGCATTTGCGGCCCTGTTGGCAGCGGCTGCGGTAGTATCTGTTTGGTAGGTGGCAACGTTTTTCATGACTTTGTAAATGATAGCACAAAGGTAAACTAAGTTGACTAATATGGTCAACTTAGTTTACGATTATTTTGACTATTAGTGTGTTTGTGACACTAAAATGAATTTTGTGAGCATCCTGTGTGTTTTTGCTGTTACGATTGTAGACGGCCAGCCAGGACAAACATTTCAAACCGGGTGTGTTTATGACACTAAGATGAGAAAAGAGCCCCATCCTCAAGATGGTTAAGGGCCTGACGAAAGGTTGATTTTGGTAGATGACATGCGTTTGCAAATGGTGATTTGGATGACTACAACCCAAAGACACGCCAGATAATCAACTAATTGATAATCAATAAATTAAATAATAAAATCAAAAGCCACATTAACGGTATTTCGATAATCAACGAACGCTGGGGTTGGTATTTCGCCAAAGCGGCGGTAGTAAACAACAAAGCCCCGGTCTGATAAACAGAGCGAGGCCTATAATTAATCAGGAGGAAAAGGAATGTTATCAGGCGGGCAAGCCGGCAAAAATAATGTAGTAAGCAGCTACGTTTTTTGGGCGGGTTTCGTTTCCGCCCTTGCTGTCTGAGGCCACTGGTTTTTCATCATGTGGCGGGCACCAGTCGCCAGTAGGACTTTGTACGTCCCACCCAATCTTAGGCTTCCATACATTTGTTGTGTGGTTATGGCTTTTAAATTCATCGCCCTGGTAGCTGCCCACGTTATTACCGGCTAACCCTCCCGGGTGTTGTGCCTCGCGGGCACCAGAATCGGGGTCGCGGGGATTCTCGGCCCGGTCTACACCTCTTATAAAAACGCCGCGCAAATCGGGTACGTTAAAGCTGCTGGTATCGCCACCACTGGAGTTTCCAATTGCTAGGTGTAACAAGGGAAATTCGGTGTGCAGGTATGCCGTACCATCGCAGGGTAGCCAGCCTTGAGCGCGCAGCCCTATCAAATTTTCGAACAAGCCCATATAAGGCATTACCGTGCCTACCGGCATATTGTAGATATTGGTTGGCAGTTGCATTATCTGTTACAGCTTTTAAATCGTTTACTTCCATATCTTTATTAAATCAATTAGTTAAACAGTTTTTGGCGGCCCGGCAAAAATAACGTAGTATGCCGATATGTTCTTGGGTCGGGTTTCGCTGCCTCCTACCGTTGTAGAATCTTGTGGTTTGTAAACGTGTGGCGGCCACCAGCCCGTTTTGGCATCATCAAGCTGAAAGCCGTCGTTCTTATAAATCTCTGTAACGTGTTTATGGGCCTTAAACTCATCTTTTTGATAGCTACCTACGGCATCGGGTGTTTTGGTATCGGTACCTTGTTTAGTCCTGTCGTTCTTATCTGTATCTTGCCCCCTGCCGCCATCTACGCCCCGCACGAATACGCCTCGCATATCCGGCAGATTGAAATTATCGCCGCCGCCGCCGCAGTTATAGTCGATCACGTCGAACAGGTCGTTATACATATTCTTGTTAATGGCGTCGCCGTTGCAGTAAAGCCAGCCTTTGGCTTTCAATGCTTCAAGTTTGGCAGCGTTGCCCATAAATGGCATTACGGTGCCAACCGGTACGTTGTACAGTTGCGCGGTATCAGCCGCTGTTGTGTTATCGCTCTGCATAATGTATTCTTTTTATACTTGGGTTTGTTTAGGTAATCCTGCGAAAATAATGTGGTAGGCTGAGATGTTTTTGGGGCGCGATTCGCTGCCCCCAACCGTCGTAGAATCCTGCGGCCTATACTGATTGGGTGGCCACCAACCGGTTTTGGCATCATTCAGTTGAAAGCCGTCGTTCTTATAGATCTCGGTACTGTGCTTATGGGCCTTAAACTCGTCTTTTTGGTAGCTACCGACGGTATCGCCAATTTTGTCTTCACTGCCTTGCCGGGTGCGGCTATCCTTATCGGTGTCCTGCCCTCTGCCCCCATCAACACCTCGCACGAATACGCCACGCATATCGGGCAAAGCAAAACTGGCCCCGCTTCCGCCACAGCTGTAACCAATTACATCGAACAGTTGATTAAAGATATCCTTGTTCAGCATATCGCCGTTGCAATGCAGCCAACCTCTGTGTGTAAGCCCGGAAAGCTTTGTTAAATCGCCAAAAAAAGGCATTACCATACCAATTGGCAAACACTCTATATGTGCGGTTACCTCGGCTGTTGCTATTATTGCATTTTCCATTTGATGAAATATATTATGTCGTTTACATTAGTTGATTACCCCGGCAAACCCGCGAAAACAATGTAGTTTATCAATGCCTTACTCACCGGGCTAACCCATTTTATAGCGGGCTGTTGTTTAAGCCTACGTAAATGATATAGTTTACCGATACGTTTACCGGGCGGCTTTCCTTCCCCCCGGTATCGGCCGTGGAGATAGTTTGTCCTTCCGCTGCTTTGTGGAAATTGTCGAACTCATGCGAATCGCCCATCATTACCTTTACTGTATCCGCATACCGCGAGCCCTTTCCATGCTCTATTTCGTGCCTGTGGCTTTTAAGTGCATCCGCTTGGCGCGATAAAACCTTATTGCCAATTATTTCGCCGTTATTATGGCGCGTACGCACACCTGATTCCGGGTCGCGGATGGTGCCCTCTTTTTCGTCGAGCGCATCTACCCCTCTTAAAAATGTGCCGCGCAGGTCGGGCAGGACGATTTCCATGTTTTTTTTCCCGCATGTTTCTTCCAATATATTAAAAAGGCGTTGGTGGCCTGCCAGGCCTACTCCGGTACCGTCGCACAAATACCAGCCGTATTCATTCAGTTCCCGGGCTGCCTCTGCATCGCCTGCAAAAGGCATTATGGTGCCCACCGGCATTGTATTTATAAAAGCTTGCGTAACCGATTTCGGCTGCGGCTCATGCTCTCTATTTTCCATATATTATTGTCTTATAAGGGTTAATGTTGGCTATGCCGGTTGCGCCTGCTGTATCAATTGTTCTTTATTTCGTGGCAACCCCGCAAAAATGATATAGTTGACCGATACGTTTACCGGGCGGGTGTCTTTGCCGCCGGTATCAAGCGTTGGGAGTATAATTTCTTTCGTCGCCCTGTCAAACCTTTGCAGATAAAGTGTTGGGGGCGATTGATCGAACAAAGACGCCCCTACCGTTATAGTGTCTACATACACCGGCCCGTTCGGTATATTATGTTTATGGCTTTTTAACGCATCAACCTGGCGCGATAAAACCTTATTGGGAGCTTTCTCCTCATTGGAAGTATGGCTGGTGCGTTTATCCGCATCGGGATCGCGGTGTGTTCCGGCGTCTCCTGCAGGTACATCCACCCCTCTCAAAAACACGCCGCGAAGGTCGGGCACACAGAAGCCTAGGCCCTTGCCGCCACACGTGTAACCTAATATGTCGTAAAGAACGGGGAAATCATTCCTGCCCAGCGTTGCCCCGTTGCATAGAAACCAGCCAATGCCGCTTAGGTCTGCTGCTGTTTCATCATTCCCGGCAAAGGGCACTACAGTACCCACAGGCAATGCATCAATACGGGCAGACACTGTTTGTGATACGAGCGGTTCATGCTTTTCATTTTCCATGTTTATTGGGTTTATAAAGTTTACGATGCCGGCAGCAGCCGCAAATACATTTTCTATTAAAGGTTTTGGGTTGAAGCGGGCTTCACTGCAGGGCCGGCAAAAATGATATAGTTTACGGATACGTTCACCCCACGGCTTTCGGCAGCGCCCGTTTCAGTAGTAACAAGCTCGTCTACTGCCGTGGCCCTATCAAATCTTTGGTACCCATGCGATCCATACATCCAATTGCCGAAGGCATGTGCTTTTTCTTCGCACTGCGAACCCTGCGGCATTATATGGGCATGGCTTTTTACCTCCGTATCCTGGCGGGATAAAACCTGGTTAGGGGCCAGCGCATCAGAGGTGTGACTTTTACGCGTAGCCGCATCCGGGTCGCGGCTAATTGCGCCTTCGCCGTCTACACCGCGTAAAAACACGCCGCGGAGGTCGGGCACGCAAAAATTTGGGGATGCCCCACCGCATTTGTATCCTAATATCTGAAAAAGACGGGGATGGGCTGCCTGGGCCAATTCTTTGCCGTCGCAGGGCAACCAGCCTTCAGCTTCCAGTTTAGTAATCATGCCTTTATCTCCCGAAAAAGGTGTTATCATGCCTATGGGCCAAATATTTATGGGCGCTGCAACGCTTCTTAGTAGATCTTCCATCATCAATTATTTAGGCGGGTTATGCGGTTTTAGGCAAACCGGCAAATATGATATAGTTTACCGTTACGTTTTTGGGGCGTGTTTCTACGCTGGTACCCGCTTCGAAGGTGTCACCGGCATCTGCTACGAACTTATCCCAGTGGTAACCACCTTCGGGTTTGCCTATAGAGTAAACGCCGTCGGCCTTATGCCTGCTATAGCCGTGCACATGTTTTATCATGGCATCGGGCTGCTGGGTAAGCACTTTATTGCCGTCGTTACCGCCTTCGCCCTGGCGGGTGCGGTTGGCAGCATCGGGGTCCATCTTTGCGTCCGGGTCGTGTCCCCTCATAAAAAAGCCGCGGAAATCGGGTAAATTAAAATCAGTTCCCTTTGCACCGGCCGCATTCTTCATCACAGCGTCCAACTGCGGGTACTTATCCTTACTTACCAGCGCGCCATCGCAAAGCAGCCAGCCCTGGTTGCGCAGCGCTGAAGCTGCATCTTTATCGCCCACGAAGGGCATTATGGTACCTATAGGCAAATTAAATATATTGGCTACAGCGTCGGCCGTTACCAGCCCATTAGTGATCGTTTCCATCGTGTATTAGCTTGATTAATGGTTAAGAGGTTGGCAGCCCCGCAAATATGATATAGTACACGTACACGTTCTTGGGCCGCGTTTCTTTGCCGCCTGCGTTAGATGTGTTCTCTAATTTTACGTCTACTGCCGGTTTCCAGTATTCGGGTTTATTTGCCATGTGTATGTTATCGTGATGCACCACGATGTGGATATTGTGGTTATGCTCGGCAAACTGATCGCTCTGGCGGCTTAAAACCCTGCGGCCTATTTTTTCTCCGCTACTTTGCGATGTGCGTTCGGCCGAATCAGGGTCGCGTTGTTTGGCCCCATCAGCTGAATCTACCCCCCGTAGGAACACCCCCTGCAGATCGGGCAAATCAAATTCGTTCCCCTCGCCGCCGCACATGTATTCTATGGTGTCGAATAATTGGGGGTATTTGGTTTTGCTTACCCTGCGCCCGTTGCAAAGCAGCCATCCTTTCGCATCTAAAGCTGCAAGTTTGGCATCTGTGCCCACAAAGGGCATTATAGTGCCCACAGGCATATTGTTTATTATAGCGGTTACCTCTTGTGTGGCAGTCCTGATTGTATTTTCCATAATATCAATCTTCGTTTGTTTCCCCCTTTTTTGTGGCTATCTCGAAAACGTTCAGTTTATATTTAGTTTGTTCGTACGCGGGTTCAACCACAAACTCAACTGCACCGGCGGGTATAGGCAACCTGATATCCTGCGTGTGACCGTTTTGTTCTATTATTTCGAAAGAACTGTAGTTTTTTATCTTCCAATCGAGTTTAAAGCTGCATTTTTTGTTGGCCGCTAACGGCTCTGCGGTAATATTGAAAGCCTCTATCAAGGGTGGGTTAATTACTACGTTCGGGTGCTGCTTAGCGCTTTCTACCGATCCTTTTACGGCCCAGGCAGTAATGGTTATTGGTTTGGTGATGGGCCCTATAAATACCCTTTCAGGTTGGGGAGCCGGCTCCGGCAACTTTCCGGGTGCCTGCGGCGGATATTTTTCTTTCAAGATGATGCTCTTATCAGTACACTCCAGTTTTACCCCATCAGCATACTCGGTGGCCCAGGTAAGCTCTACCGATTCCCCCTTGTCTACAGCTTTGGCACTAACCTTAACAGGAGAAAGCAAAGGGTTAAAAACGGTAACGGTACGCTGTATTTGCAAATTGGTGTCTTTGCTCTTAGCGTCCATGATGTATTGGGTGGTGCGCGTTGGGCTAACTTGCAAGCCACCATGCTTCTTATACTCCGTTTTATCGTGACTGATAGACGATGATAGCGTGTAAGTATCAATAAAATCGCCATCCCAATTGAGGTTGCAAACAGTGCCCGGGTCTATCGTCTGGTGGTCGATAGTGAAAATCAGCCTGGCCTCGGTATTGATAACCTTGGTAATATCCAACTTGTATTCCAGGTTCGTATCCGGATCTACTGCTACCTTCACCGTAATTTGCGCGGTCCCCTCTTTATAGTTAAAGATGACATTGTTTAGCTTAAAGCTAAAGCTTTTCTTAGATTCCAACAGTATTTTCGTTACGCCGGAAACCTTGGGCTTAATTTCAAAATGCGCCTTATCTCCTTTTTTGTCTATTTTCCATGGCGAGTCCTTGTCGTCCTCCGGCTGTATGTCGCCTTCGGTATTATCCAGTACCAGTTGGTTCTCATCCGGGCCTACGGGGAGGTCTATTTGCACGTGCTTCAGGTAAACATCGGGCCCGGTATTTTCAATAATCACGATGATGGCATCGAAGGCCTGTTGGGTATCTGTTGCTGATATTTTTACCTTCGGTGGATATAAAGAAGCTACTATCGGGCTATCTGTGCTATGAGTTGTGTTTGTGCTCATTGTTTGTTTTAATTATTTAAGGTTAATTATGCTAAGGCTATATTGATGGTTAGCTTTTGCGTGCTTTTGCCATCGGTGATGGTTAGGGTAATATCCTGTGTTTTTGTTACTGTATAAGCGTAAGCCGACTCATTGGCAGGTACGGTTTCCGCATCCGCATTACCTATAGCCAGCGTAGCGCTTGTTGCGCCCTGCGATGCCCAGCCAACCTGTACGGTGGTATCGACAGGGAAGCTGTAAGGTTGTTTTTGCCCAACAACTTCCAGGAAGAGCAACAGCATTTGATCGCCCAGTACGCCCGTAAGCTTAAGCCTGCCCTCAACGATGGTTTTAGGGCTTGCGCTCATCTGAGGTACTGCATTGGCCGCCACCAGATCGTGCACTTCAGACCACTCCAGCTCATCACCCTCCCGGTAAGGCTGCAGCCAGCTCCATTGTTGCCCCACGCCAGCCGGCAATGGCAGCCACCATTGGGTTTTATCAACCAGCAACGGCCCGGCCTTAAATTCAACCAGCATATCGTCAAGTACCTTGCCTATGTACAATTCGGGCAGTTCTACATTCAAAACGGGTAGCACGCCGGTGGAGCAATGGATGGCACCACGTGGATCCAGCAGCAGGGTTATATGCACGGCTGCTGCATTTGGCTGCACGGGTGTGTACTTGTTTACGATGTATGGCGGCGATGCAGGGTCCATTATCATGGCGTTGTGTACGGTATTGAAAGCCGAATAATCATCGTTAGCGAAATACCCCATCACGCCATCCTGGCCCAGTTCCAGGCTACCTATCTGTACCGGGAACTTGTAGTTATTTACGCCTCCGGTATCATTTTGACCTGTGCGCTCCCAAGCCAGGTTGGTGCTGGCATTGCCATAAAGCTCGAGGCCCATGGCAGCCCTTACCACTGCTATGGGGCGGCCTACCAATATAGATAAGCTTTGGTTGTTACGCTCGCCCAAGGGGTCGACGCCCCAAAGGGTTTCATCAATGGCCTGTGAGAAGTTCCTGAGGGCCTTGCCGCTCATCTGCGTGCCTTCATCTCCCCTGGCACTGCCAAGCAAGCCCCGCACAAAGCCTTTCAAATGCCTGTTGTTGATACCATCGGCATGGCAGCCATCAAAAGGTGCAGGCACCCACTGGGCGTGGTAAGCCCCCGTTGCGCCCATCAACATTACCTCGCCAATAAATATGCCGGCATTATCATACACCATTACGCTATGGTTAAGGTGGTTGGGCAATACCCAGCCGCACACCGGTGTAGTAAGTAACGATTGGCTGCTGCGTACCGCATCATTGGCGGCCGATATGAAATCGAAGTTGAGCCTGGAGCCTTGCGACAAGCGCGGCGGCAACTGGAAAGAAGTGGGCAACTGCAGCTTAATGTCATAGTCGCCGGGGCGTACGCCTATGCCTGGTATGGCGTTAAATACCTTGCCCGAGGGAACATAGTCGGCAGTGATATCGTACACCTGCCCAAAATCGTCTACTATCCACAATCTTTTAATATTTACGAAACCAGCCCGCACGGGGAAGAAATTGTTTGGGAAACCGGCAAGCACCATACCGTGCGCTTCATCGCCAACCGGGCCGGCAAAGGCATCCTGCGGCTGGTAGCCAAACTGCTCCAGATCCCATTGCAGCATTTGCATGCTAAAGCCGGTAAGCGTTTGCGAAAGCACGTCCCAATTGCCTACGCCGTCCAAAACATCCTGCAGCGGTTCGTAATCGGGCGGGATTTTTTTGCCATCGAAAGTACTTATGAATTCCTCGAGGCGGTTGCGCATGATAGCAGCCTGCGCCGGCGTAAGGATAGACCGGCCCTGAAAAACTTTATCGCCGGGGCGCGGATCTGGGATGGGTGTGCCTTTCTTCCAGTTGAAATCGCGCCCGTCGAACTCCCAGTTGCTTAAATCGGTATCTATTTTGGGCACGAAGCCAACCTGCCACTCCAGGTAAAGCGGTGTCCAGGGTTGCTCCCATTGCGTAACGCCTATTTTAGAGGGTACGTGAAATAATTCGTCGCTTGCGTTGAAGCCCGATATTTCTTCAATAGTGCGCTGATCTATAGGCGTATCGGGCAGTTTGTTCCATACCAGCGTTTGCTGTTTCATGATTGTTTTTACGAATTCCGATTGAGAATCCGGCTTAGGATCACCCGTGGCCACTGTTGCAATACGTAGCGCAAAATTGGTATCGAGCAGGTGGGCCTCATCAAGCAAGGCGTAAACTTCTGATGGTATGCCTTCCCTGGCAGGCATCGGCTCGCAAATATCGCGCGCGGTTACCCGTTTTACTTCGTTGCCGGGTTTTACATCCAAGCTGTTGATAAACTGCCCGCTGAAACGGGTGAACAGCATATCGTCGAATTCGCTGTAAACGATATCCTCGCCGCGTTTATAGCTGCGCTTAGCATTGTTTACCAGCAATACGGGGTCGTTGGGGCGGTAAAACTCGTTCGCGGGCTTATCTTTCAGTTCAAATTCTTTCTCAATTTCGGTCTTGAGGGCTATGCTGGTATCCTCTATCACTTTTTTTGCAGCTGGTAAAGGCAGCATCAGCTCGTTTACTTTTTGCAAGGATATATTCAGTACGCGCTCCAGCTCCGGCAAGGCCACCGGCGGCGTCAGACTTTGTTTAGCAATATTCCATTTAAGCCAATCGGCATATAGCAGTTTTTGGCGGCTGATCAAATCGCGGTATTTGCTGTCGTAATCTGCCTGCAGCCCGTTCAGCGCGGCCAATTCATCGGCGCGGTTGGTGGGCAATTCGGCCAGGCTGCTCTTGCTATCGTTAGGGTTGGGCGTGCCATTTTTGGGTATTGCCTGCGCAACCCATATGCGCCCGCCCGGCAGTTTGCCAAACCACGCTTCGCGGATGGCATTATGCAATTCGGGCGTATCGTACACGCCGCCGGGCTGGTTAAGCATTTTATTGGCAAAAGCCTCCAGCATTATCTCTACCTCGCTATCGTCGCCAGGTACTTCGCTCTTTATAGGGTTGTTGAAATTCAGCTGCCATTGCATAAACGCTGCAAGGCAATCTGTAGCACTATTGGCTGCCGATATGTAAACGCTCGATTTATCTAAGCGTGCATTCGGCACCATGCTGGATGGTTGGTGCGTTATTCCCGGCCACTCTACGTTTAAAAGAAGGCCATGGCAAAGCGTTTGTGCCGCATATGTACCCTCTATTTCCTTAGATGGCTCAACCCCCTGCTGGCCCAGGTACCTTTGCCCGGCCGCTATGGCTTTGCGCAGGTCCTCATTATCTGTTATGGCCTGGCTGCCTACGCTCCACTGCAGTTTATTCATGGTGGCCAGCCAACCGGTACGGTCTTCCCACTCCTTGCCTACTTTGGGCTTGGTGTACAATACATCGTACAACGCATTAGAATACCAGCCCGATACCATGTAGCTTACATTCAAGGCATTACTATCAGATAGCTTATCTATAAAGCTGAATACGAAAGCGTTATTACCCGCATAAGCCGTAAACATAGGGTCGGAGTTGCCCACTGCTGTCAGTATCAGTTCGGCCGGTTCGCCGGGCTCGTTAAAATTCTCGAAATCGTACCAGTGGCCAATGTATTTTACCTCGGCAACGCCGTTGTTGTCCTTAATAATTTGCGGGTTTACCTTTTGGTCGGGAAATGGGGTTTCCCTCATTTCGTCGCTTTTCACTATCCAGGCCCGGCGTTTACCAGGGTCGGTGCTAAAGCGGGTTATCATCCAGCGATTGGGTAGGTAAGGGTATTCTACCTTGCCTTCTTTATTTATTTTACCCTTGGTCATGCCATCGGGCAGGGCCCAGTTGAGGTGCACGCCAGGGTCGGGCCGCGTTTTAGCCGTGGTTGGCGTAAAAAGCCGCGGGCTCAGCGGGCCAAATTCTTCGAATTCCTGTTTAAGGTTTAATGATTGTATGGAGAATTTGGTGGTATTGGGCACTTGTGTAACCACCAGCCCGTTTACGGTAATGGGCACCAAAAGCCTTGGCCCTGCCCAAATTGAATTATTGCTCATCTTCTTCTTTTTTTGGGGTGTTAACAAATATGGCTTCTTCGGGGGTGTTGATTATCTGCATGGCAAACTGCGATGCGCTTATAGGCTTCACCGGCTGGGGATATGCCCCGCTGGCCTGCAGGCTGGCCTGTATGGTGCCTTTAAGGGTATTAATATCCACCACGTATTTTTTGTCGCTCGTGCTTGCATCGGGGCGGAACAGCGTAGCCGACGGAATGTTGGCCAAAACCTCCTTGCCATCCTTCACCACCTGCATGCCCGTTGTTGGGCCGCTGATGTTGCGCAGCCGCGCCTGGTACGGCGCGGTGGCAGTGGCTTTATCTATAAACCCGAACTGTAGCCCCTGTGGCGGCTGCTGTATTTTTATAGATTGCGGCACCGCCGGGAATATCACCAGCAGCAAATCGTCGCTCAGGGTTTCGTATCGCAGTGGCACTGGGTTTATGATCCTGTTAGAGGAATAGGTAGGGATAATCTTAAGCCCCGGGAATGACCTTACGATTTCTGATCGCATCAACAGGCCCGCCACCAGGTTATCCTGTAGGGGTTCCATCTCGGCAGTCAGCGCGTTGTCCATGCCCAATAGCTTCGCACGCATTTTATTGGCCACTACTGATGACCGGTCGCGCACGCTTTCGGCCATAACGGCGGTAAAAAGGCCCTCGGCAGAAGTGTTGGTACCTATGCTTAGCGCACCATCTATCAATGCGTAAAGCCAGCTTGGGTCTACATAAAAAAAACGGATGGCATTTTGCGGCAGCAGCCGGGTATCGGCAATCAAATCCTGGAAAGGCACATCGCCAAGCAGGATGAGGCGGGCCAGCCACTTATCAACCGCACCGTCTGTAGCGGCTACATCGTGCAACAGGTGCTGTGCGGACTGGTGCTGCAATATATTCTTTATCTGGGTTATCCCTATATCAGTATTCATGGTTGTAATGGTTAGGTAATGGGGTTAATCTTGTTTAGGAGTGCTGTAAACACGATGTGCGGCATCCAGTTTTTCAAAAATCGCCACGTGCGGATCGGTGCCGTTCTCCAGTGCCGATTGCAGTTCGCCCTTGCTTAGCACGCCCGGCAGTTTCTCCAAATGTTTTTGCACGCCCGAGGGATCCAGTATAGCTACGGCCGGCCCGTTTTCGCCGCCTGTTCCCAGTATGTGCTTGCCAAGCCTGCGGCCCAGGTAGTTCATGAAAATGTATTTGCCCGTCTGGTCGTCCATCAGGTCATCTTTCAATTGCAGCCAGTTTACGCCATCAAGCAGGGCGTTAAGCTCCAATGTAGCTTCGGCGCCCAGCAGTTTCCTTTTCCTTTTTAGCTGGTGGCCAATCATCAGGTTAAGCACCTGCAGTTTTTTCATGCCCTGTTTCTTCCACTGCCAAATGGCAATGGCTGCGGGGCGGTTGGCCAGCGTTAGCAGGCGGCCCAGTTCCCAGGCAACGGCGTAGCTTTGATCGAACACGCCGGTTTTGGCGTCGTAAATCATGGCTTTATCTGCCGATGTGATATGGGTGAGGAAGTCGCCCGCGGCAATAACCGGTTTTATATTGCTGATGATTACCGGCTTTACAGGGCTAAATGGGCCGCGGTACCAGGCAAAACTCTTTTCGCCGGTACGGGTATCATGGTTAAGTGCCACATAACCATCGGCGTAACGCGCTTTGACTTCTTTCTGCGCATCGGTGTAATCCGTATCTTTTTGGGGCCAGGCGGCAGGCGCATCGAAACGTAATTGCAGCGTACCCGAACTCATCTTCTCCATCAGCCTGCCGAAACTTACCCCTTCTTTTTTGTTGTTGAATTTCCAGCTGTATAGGCTCACCAGGCGCAGTTTCTGATCGGCAGGGAGGGTTTTGGCCGGGGTAGCACCCGGCAGGTATTCGGCCCATCCTTCTAACGATACCAGGTGGGCATAATAAAGCGCTTCGTTATTGGGGTTGGCGAGGCGATTGGCCAGCAGGTTTGCATAGGTGCGCTCGCCGGTTTGCCCATCGGCTACCAGGCCGCCACTGTTTATTTTGCGTATATGCGCCAGGTATTCCAATTCGGCCAGCGTAGGCGCCAGTTGCTGGAACGTGCTCGCCAATACATCAATAGTGTTTGCCCGCAGCGCCGGCAAAATGTTTCTTTCCAGCTCATCATCCAACTTAATATCCGGCCCCAGGGTTTTGTTGGCATTATACCCGGCCACTTCGGTTTTTACCGTGCGCATGGTGGATAACGTGGGGTTAGGCACTGCGTTGATGGGGTTATCGTATATGATCTCGTCTGCACGGAATATCATCAGGGCCATCCAGGGTGTGCTGCCTGTATCGCCGCTGATTTGGCGTGCCCAGGGCAAATTTTGCTCATTGAATACGATATAAGGCAGGTTGGTATGGAAATCGGTACGGCTATCCGGCATGGGGTATTGCCCCTGTACGCTGCCCGGCGGTAAAGCGAACCGCGCTGCCAACACCTTGAATTCCTGGCTGAGCTTGTAATTGCCTTCTACGCCGTAGGACTTCTCTGTTATATCGTGCGTTACATCTATCCTATAGGTACCGCCCGTAAGTACGGGTATGCTGCTATCCAGAAACTGCATCTCATTAGGGCCTATTGTAGTTAAGTTGCTCATGGCTTTAGTAGTTTAATACGTTTTTTAAGCTGACAGTTAATTTATTCTTTGCGTTGCCTTCGTCAAGCCCGGCATCCTGTGTTGCCAGCTGCTTACTTAGCCCGGCAGTCCACGCGGATATCGCCTGCGCTGTACCGGCTGTGCCAGCCAGTTGCAACCCGGCTTTAGATTCGGTCTCGGCCCATATGCTGAAGTGTTTGCCGGCAACCACATCGGGCAGGGTAAAGGCGGCCCAAGCTTCGGCACCGTTCGCGCCTACAGCATCTGCCGACAGTACCAAAGCCGCCTTGCTGCCTGCATCATCGGTATAGATAAGTTTCACCACCGTATCGAATGCCGGTGCTGCGGATGTGGCATCAGCATCGGGCCTTACCAGCACGAATACTTGCTTTACGCCGGGGTAAAAACGCGTCTCTATCCAGCCCTCCTTTTCGGCATTGCTGTTATTGAGTACCAACGAACGGCCCTCAACCAAGCCTGTATCATGTATGTATTGCTTCTTGCCCACGCTATGCGAGTTTTTGGGGCGGACGAGGCAGCCTTTGCCCACCAGGTATTTGGGGTTTACCAAAACCAGGCACGATTGCTCGTGCCAGCCGGCGAGGGCTGTATTTACCCCATTGAGCCCCTGCAGGCACATCTGGGTTGCATTAGCCGGGATTGCTTCGGTTGCTATACCGGCACAACTTAGCACCTTATCGGTAATTACCCGCAGATACTCATCGAATAATATCATACGTGCGGCAACCGCGCCCGAGTGTTGCAGCGTTTCGGCACCGGCCGTGTGATCCAATTCCCATACCTGCAGCATGCCGGCCGTAAGATCAAATGTGTCTACAGGATTGGCTCGCCCGTAGCGGCCTTTAGAAGCCGCGGTATTGTACAAGCCGGTGCGCATGATGAGGCCCGTTTGCACGGATTTATCGAAGCTGTATTTGATGATGGTGGCCTTTAGCTGGTGGCCACCGGTCAACACGGCATTGCGCCTTAAGGTGGTGCGGGTACCGGCAACCATCTTATCGGCAGTATTAACCGGTTGCGGCTGTGCGGCCGCATTGGCCAGCATAGGCGAACCCTGGAATATATTCTTAGGTTCTGAAGCCATGGCATGCATATCATTGTTGGCACTGGCCAGCGAAAGAACCTGGCCCAGGGCATCAATGATACCTTTACGGGCATCTCTTACAGCATCGCTTGCAACGCTTGCTTTTATCACATCCAGCGAACCGCTTGTGCTTAAGGTTATTTCTGTTGCGCGGGCCGTAGCATCAAGGCCGTAATTTTTCCCGGCCAGCTTGGAATAAGCCAGATTTATAGAACCAAACTTATCAGGCCCTGTTGCGGGATGCAAAGGCGGAAGCGCCGACTTGATGCCCTTGGTTACCCCTCCCAGCAGTTTTGCCTCAGGTTTTTCTTTAGGGTTTTTAACGGCTCCGTACATAGCCTCCGGTACGTTATCTGTGTTTGGCCTTAACTGCCATCCTTCCAAGCTGTAGGCCTTAAATACGGTGCCATCTTCCTTCCGGATGGTTAAATTGAGCCTAGAGGCATCGCCATCAAGGGTTACGTTACCAACCGGCTTTATACCAAATGCTTTGCCGTCAATCTTCGGCGCATCTACCCTGCCCTCTTTAGTTATGAAGGTGATACGCGATACCGGGAACGACGACATAGCGTTGAAAGCGAAGGTACCGGCATCTACCACCCAGATCTCTTCCGCGCCTTTCTTTATCTTTTGTTTTAGCCCCGCGTTGGTGTTTATGGTGATGATATTGTCGGTCTTTGGTGCATCGGCAAAGTCCTGCAGTTGGGTTTTGGCATCGCCCCCCGATAGGAAGTAGCTGGCGAAGTCTTTCCAACTGATGGTTTTTTGCTCGGTGCTTTTGTCGGCACCAAAGCCTACGGTGAAGGAAATGATATACAGGCTTATCTCTGCCACGCCGCCAAATTCAGGGCCCCACATCTGCACATCGACCCCAAGCTCTACCGTAATGGTTTTGTGGATGAAAGCAATATTAACCCGGTACGATACGCCGATATTTATGCTGATGCCGATATCGTAATGAAACGGTTTCCAGGCGATAAGAAAATCGGCCACGGCCTTAAACCAGGCCTGCAAATCGCCCTCCTGGTAGGTGAGCGACAGCTTGCCGCCTGCCATAACGCATGATGGGGTAAGCGCAAAGTAGGCTTCGCCATTGAAATTGATGCTGCTGGAAACTTTCCAGTTGAATGCCAAACGCGGCACGGTTGGATAATGCGGGTACGCCGCTTTATCGAAGTTTTTATTGTAACCACCAAGGCTCACTACAAAATCGCCGGAGTGTGGTCCGTTGAACCAGGAATAGTAGGCAAAGCCACCGGTGATTTTACAAGATGGGTGTATTACGTAAGAGCTATCGGCCAGTTGCGCCTGCACGGCCAGCAAGCCTTCTTCGGGCTCGAAGGTGGCTTTGATGGCCATCTGCGCGTTTACGTAAGGCTTCAATTTAGCGTCGGCAGGGAGTTTTGGCAACTGCAGCGTACTGAGGCCCAAAATATCCACTTCGAATTTCTTGCCGAACTGTAGTATCAACAACGCGAATGAATTAAGCAGCTCGAAGGAGTTGAACTTAACGCCGGCCGCAAACCAGTACTGGCCAAGTTCGGGCGGAATAGATTCAGACATGCTTGCCAGCACCTTGTCGGTATCTTTACCGGTGAATAACCCGGGGTTGATGGCTGCTTTTACGAAAGGGAAGTTCTGTACCTGGTTTATGGCCGGCATTACAATTTTGCGGTTGTAGCCAAAACCTGCGGCCAGGGCCGTTACGAAGAATACCGGTGGGCCGCCCAATGCGGCATTCAACACGCCGAAGATAAACAGCGATGGGCTTTCTCCTACCGTGCCGAAGGAACCCAGGGCCGTGATGCCCCAGCTTGCTGCCTGTATGGCTACAGCACCATTGTATTCCGTACGCTCGGTTTCTTTCCCGGCATCTATTACGTTTTTGAGGAAACCGCCGGCCATGCTTACGGCACCGCTCTTAAAGGTAAGGTCGAAGCCTTCGAGGCCGAGCGAAAATGTGTTTGGGCTGCCTGGTGTGGCTACAGGCACGCCTACGGTTAGCTTATCAAGGTCAAGCTTCAGGGCATCAAGGTTAAGGCCGCCGCTTAATTGGAACAACAGGGCCCTATCTTCGTCGCTCCAGCCTATGCCCACATCTTTTAGGGCCACAGGGCCGAAGGATTTGTGCAGCGGTATGCTTACGATGTTCTGCGGTTGCCCGTCTTCATCGAATAATTGCAGGTAGAAATTGGTTTGGTACGCTGCGAGCAATGAGAATGCCGGGTTTACGGTGGGTTTCTTGTCTCCTTCTTCCTCCTTTGCTTCTCCGCCCGATGCTAGCAGGGTTTGCGCCACGCCTTCGCCTTCGGCAGATGGACCAAGCGGCAGCGAGACATCATTAATTGCGGCAGCTACTCCCCACTCGTTGCTTAGGCTGGAGAAAAAGCCTCGTAGTTGGGCTTGCTCCAGGCTGTAGCCTTGCACATCGAACAAGGGCTGCCCGTCGGCTTTTGAAATATCCACGCCAACGCTTATAGCCTCAAACTGCGGGTCGAAAGAAACGCCCAGGCCGTTCGTATCCTCACTAAGTACATAAAAATTCAGTCCCGTGCTTTCGGGCGCGGTGCCGCCTGCGGCTTCTATCCAGTCGGTCTCGTCGGCAGTAAAACTGCCTAGCTGCAATTTCATTAGCGGGCTGCTGTTTACAACTACATCGGCAACCTGTATATTGACGCCATAGCGGCCTGCTTTTTTCACCAGCGATATCTTCCAGGTAGCCTCATCTTCGCCCTCCTTGGCTTTGTGCTCCATCAGGGTGAACTCATGGTCTTCCGCCATGAATTCTTCAAACGCGGTTTTGATAGTATCGGTAACGTAATCCAGCACCTGTTTGCCGGGGAGTATGATATCGCCTGCTTTATAAGTACCGTCGGCCTCTTCTACCAGCCAGCCGAGGGTTTTAAGCAAATCGGCCCAGGTTGTGGTAATGGTTTCGTTATCGGCAATTATCTTTTTCTTGAGGAAATCTTTTACGCCATCTATCCCTAGCACCTTATCGAGCATTTCCCGTAGCGTGGGTATTTGCAGCCCCTCGGGCTTTACAGGGTCTATCAGCTTTATTTCGGGTTTAATCGTATTTTCTTTCAGATCGAACGTTACCCAAAATAGCACCTCTTTGCAGGAAAGGAATTTCGCCCGCGCGATATCGACGCTCAATTTAAAACCTATTTCGATCGGGCCGTTTTTATCCACGGCAAAAAGCGGTTCGGTGGTATCGGCCTTACCCGGCATCTGGAAAATAGGCGTAAATACAAAAGGGTTGATGGTAACCGCGTCATTTTTGAATTTGAATTCTTTGTGCATGCCGATACCCAGCAAGGCCAGCGGATCTGCCGTTTTCTGCACCAGGTAAAAGCCGGAGTTCTTTGTGCCGCCTTTGCCATCGTCTACGGTAACCGGGAACCAGTTTTCGTTGAAGATGCTGCCTTCCTTATTATCGATAGGGTTTTTCGCCTTGCCCATAAAAGATTCAACAACGGGCTTAAGGTGGGGCCAGTTAAAGGCTTTGGTTAACTCATCTTTTGGATGAGGGAACCATTCCAAATTTGGCTTCGGCTCAGCTTTGGTGCCTTTCAGCAAACCAATTAATAGCCCAAGGTCAATAGCCTCGGAACCTATTTGTTTTAGGTCGGGTGTACTCATAGTTGTAAATAAAAATTAGGAACGTAGACGTAGTAGGTTCAGAACACTTGTATATAGAATAACAGCCTTGGCCTTAGCTGTTATAAAAGTTTCCTTTGTAGGTCGGTACCCCAGCGGTAGCTGATGCTTACCTCGTGGGTGGCGTTGTTGAAGCCCCCCAAATTGGTAGATGATGTATTGAACTGGTAGCTGTAGCCAACCTTAAAGCTGTTGGCGTTTACCGAGATAATGCCCGCCACCTGCTTGTTGGTGCGGTAATTTACCCCGAGGCCCAGCTGCTCCTTGAGGTAGAACGTGCCCGAGAAATCGGCCACCACGGGCGAACCCTGTAGGTACGATACCAGCGCCGCCGGTTTCAGTTGCACGTCATCATTCAGTTTGGCCAGGAAGCCGCCGCTAAAGTAGTAGTGGCTGCGCAGGTAGTTGGCCTGCTGTACCGAGGCATTGCCCAGGTTGCGGAAACTCAGTTCGGGAACTGATAATCCCACGTAATAATTATCGCCGTAGAACATTACCCCGAAGCCGATGTTCGGCTTGGTCTCCCGCACGTCCTGGCTGAAGAGCGGGTCGCTGGCATCCAGTGTGGAATAATTGGCAACGTAGCTGCGGATGCCCGCATTCAATGATACCGAAAGGTAGCTGCCACCACTCAACTGTACCGATTTGGCGAAGAAAGCGTTAACCTCCGTTTGGTTCTCTACCGCGAACTTATCGTTCACCACGAAGAACCCTGCCGCTGCCCCCATCTGCTCCAGCGCAAAGCTGCCGCTTATAAAAAGGCTGCTCGGCGCGCCCTCCAGCCCTATCAGCTGCCTGCGGCCCAGCACGTTGAGGCTGTTGGCCTTATCAAGCAGTGAATAAGCCGGGTTTACCGGCGTAAGGTTATCTGCATATTGGTTATAGCTGAACATGTTCTGCTGGGCCATCGCCCCGCCGCCTGTTAAGAGCAGCAGGGTTAGGGCCATCAGTTTTATGTATTTCGTCATGATTGCAGCGGCCTGTTTATGCTTATTCATTTTCAAAATATACCGGAGTCCAAAGATATATCTACCAGGACTTAATATTTAATTGTGATATAGCCTGCTGTATATGCTTTCTCATCTCTGTGCCTGCTACTATACAAACTTGCCTAAAAATTGTATTTTTCTAAAGGGTAAATACAGCTTTTCGTGAGGGTTTTATCAGGTATCGGGCTACCTATATTTAAGGCTTTGCCCTGTAATAAACAAGTATCACAGGGCAAAACAATACTTAATATTTGATTACGAGATAGCCCGTTTTACGCTTGGTCTCCGCGCCGTTCTTATACTCTAACGAGTAGAAGTAGGTGCCCGGTTGCTGCAGCGTACCTTTAGACGAGTGCCCGTCGAAAGATTGGCCAAAGTTGTCGTACCCTTTAGCTTCGTAAATCACATCGCCGTTGCGGTTCATAATCCTTACCGTATTATCAGGGAAAGCGTTGATGCCTTGTATGGTAAACCTATCGTTTACGCCGTCTCCATTGGGCGATAGTGCTTGCTTTACTACCAATTCCGGCAGCGCATCAGGTGTTACCTCTGTTTTTTGCAGTACGTCTATTTGGTTTTTATTCGGTGTAATGGCTGCTATAACCGGTGGCGAGGCGCGAGTTACCGTTATAGTGTAGGTTTTAGTGGTTATGCCATCTTCGGCTGTTACCACCGTACTGATCACATTGGATCCCGCTGAAAGCGCTATCGCCCCGGAGGCTGCCCCACCGGCTACCACTACGTTATTAACCCGTATGATAGCTTTGGAATCACTTGGCGTGGCGGTTAATGTAACGCTGCTAATATTAGCACCTACCGATGCCGAAAAATTATAATCGCTGCTGCCGGAAACAGAACTTAACGTTACATATGGGCTTAAAACCACCTGTGTTAACCAGGCATTGGTAGACCCTGTTTTATTTACCTGAAGCGTCGCCGTCCTGGTGGTTACACCATCCTCTGCGGTTACCTGGATGGTAACCTGCGTAACGGCACCGGTAAGAGGTATCGAAAGCGGAGAGCCGCTGCTTGCGACAGTACCGTTTACACGGATAACAGCATGGGCCTCCAATGCCGTAGGCGTCAGTACGATGCTTGTTGCGGTATTGGCTACCGATGTTTTATAATTCTCATCACCGCTCCCCGTTGCAGACACCAG